>MUNG01000574.1 GCA_002154585.1 Streptomyces pseudogriseolus | reverse complement strand
GCGCCCGTCGCGGCCCGCCCCGCGCCGGTTGCGGCGGGGGCGGGGCCGCGCGCAGGCACCCCGGCGGCGTCCCCCGCCCCGAAGACCCGAGTGGCGCCCGGCGGCGTCTCGCGCAGCACCGTCCGGGCAGCCTCCGCAGGCGCTATCCCCGTCGCCGTCAGCGCGCACATCCGCTCCAGCCGGGCCACGTCCACGGCGGTCCACCTGCGGTGACGGCCGCCCGTGTGCGCGTCGGGGCCGAGACCGTAGCGCCGGTCCCAGGTGCGGACCGTCGTCGGGGCCACCCCCAGCCGTCTGGCCACCTCGCCGGTGGTCAGCCCGGCCCCCTCCGGCAGGTCGGCGCGCGGCTGCGGAGCCGTCGCGGGGTTGTCACTGCGTTTCCGTGCACCCATGCGTCGATCGTACGACGCACAAGCGACGCATGTTGAGCTGCGTCGTTTGTGCACCGAACACTGACGGGGAACGCACGGTCCGCGTCGCGGCTTCCCCCGGCAGCGGCAGGTGCGGTCCGACAACGGCCTTCCGTCCCCGCACGGAGTCCGGCAGGAGGAACCCGGCATGATCACGAACACAGGAGTCGCCGCCCCCGCCCCGCCCGCGGAGGGGACACGCTACGAAGAGGAGCTGGCCCGGGGCCTGCTGGCCGCCGACGAGGAGGCGTTCGCGGCGATCTACCGGCGCTGGGGCTCCCTCGTGCACACCATGGCCACGCGGGTGCTCGGCGACACCCATGAGGCGGAGGACGTCACCCAGCAGGTTTTCCTCGGCGCCTGGCACGGCCGCGCGGGCTTCCGCCCGGAACGGGGCCCGCTCGGCGCCTGGCTGGTCGGCATCACCCGCCGCAAGATCGTCGACGCGCTGGCCGCCCGGACGAGGCGTCTGACGCTTGTCGACTCGGCCGCCCGGGACGCGGACGCCCCGGCGGACCACGGCGAGTCGGCACCGGACCGCGTCCTGGACCGCGTGCTGCTCACCGACGCCCTGGGCCGGTTGCCGCACCACCAGCGGGAGGTGCTGTGCATGGCCTTCTACGAGGACCTGACCCAGACGCAGATCGCGGAGCGCACCGGCATACCGCTGGGCACGGTCAAGAGCCACGCCCGCCGCGGTCTGCACCGGCTGCGCCAGGCGGTCGAGCAGAGCCCCGTCCACGACACCGGCGTGCGATCCGGCTGAAACGGATCCGCGCGGAGCGCATCCGGTGCGGCCCCCACGCCCGAAACAGGATCGAGACTCCGCACCGTACGGAGACTTGCCGAAGGGATGATTCCGATGACCTCCCCCCTCCGCCTCACCCTCGCCGCCACCACCGGCGCCTGCGCCCTCGCGCTCGGCGCCGCCGCTCCCGCCCTGGCCGCCGACGACTCCGGCAAGGCCATGGTGTCCGTCTTCCACGGCATCCCCGATCTGACGGTGGACGTGTACGCCAACGGCGACGAACTGCTCAGCGACTTCAAGCCCGGCACCGTGACGGACCCGCAGTCCCTCGACGCCGGCACCTACGACATCAAGATCTTCGAAGCGGGCAAGGGCCCGGACGGCACCCCGGCCCTGCAGAAGACGGTGGAGGTGCCCGAGGGCGGCAACGCCACGGTCGCCGCCCACCTCTCCGCCGACGGCCAGCCCGAGCTGACGGCCTTCGCCAACGACGTCTCGCAGGTCGACGCGGGCCAGTCCCGCCTCACGGTCCGCCATGTCGCGGCGGCACCGGCCGTCGACGTCCGGGCCGGCGGGCAACCGGTCTTCAGTGACCTGACCAACCCGAAGGAGGACATCGCCGAGGTCGACGCGGGCACGATCAACGCCGACGTGGTGCTCGCGGGCACCGACACGGTGGCCATCGGCCCGGCCGACCTGAACCTCGCGGAAGGCACGGGCAACGTCGTCTACGCCTGGGGCAGCGCGGAGGACAAGAACCTGGCGCTGGCGACCCAGACGTTCAGCGGCATGGAGTCCAGCCCGCGCGGTGTTCCCGCCGGCGGGAGCGGCGCCGCAGTGACCCCGAACTCCACCGACCTGTCTGCCGGCTGGGCCGTCGCGGGCGGGGCGGCCGTGCTGACGGGCGCGCTGGTGGTCCGCCGGATCGCCGGCCGGCGTGGCTGACCGCGCGCTCCGGCTGACGGGACCGATCGTGGCGGCTGCCGCTCTGGCAGCCGTCCTCGGCTCTCCGCCGGAGCCGAACGACCCCCCGGTGGGTCCGGACTTCGGCACGGCCCGCTCGGACGTGCCGGCCGGAACCGCGGCTCCGGCGGGTCCGCAGGACCCGGCGGAGGGGCCCGCCTCGGCCGGCCCGCACTCCCCGCGCGAGGCGGCACAGGCTCCTCCCCCGCCCGTGCGCGTCGTCGCGCCCGGCGTCGGCCTAGACGCCCGGGTCGGCCCGGTGGGTGTGACGGCCGAGGGTGACATGGCCGTCCCCGAGGATCCGTCCGAGGCCGGCTGGTACCGCTACGGCCCCGCGCCGGGCGGGGACCGGGGCTCGGCCGTGCTCGTCGGGCACGTCGACGACGACACCGGCGAGATCGGCGAGTTCGCCGCGCTCTACGACGTGCGGCCCGGGGACCGGATCGAGGTGCGCCGGGCGAAGGCGGAGCCGGTGCGCTACCGCGTCGTCGCGCGCGAGACCGTCCCGGAGGACGAGCTGCCCGCCTCGGTGTTCCGCCGCTTCGGCGCCCCCGTCCTCACGCTCATCACCTGCGCGCCGCCGTTCGTCCCCGAGCGGGGCGGCTATCTGTCCAACCTCGTCGTCACGGCGGAGCCCGTCGAGTCCGGGAGGGCGTAGTGGCCCATGTAGAGCCCGCTCACCTGGTGGAACTGGCCCTCGGGCATGCCACGGCGAGCGAGGAGGACGCCGGTGCGCTGCGCCACATCGCGCAGTGCCCGCGCTGCCGGGACGAGCTGCGGACGATGACACGCGTGGTCACTGCCGCGCGCACCGCCCAGCTGGTGGACCTCCCGGCCGCGCCCCCGGAGCGCGTCTGGCAGCGCATCACCCACGACCTGTACCGCGGGCCCCCGGCCCCCCTGGCTCCGGTGCCGGCCGCCGACTGCGCGAGGAGGGACCGACTCCTCCTCACCGCCCTCGCCCTCACGGTCGTCGCCGCCCTCCTGGCCGCCCGCCGCGCCCGGCGGCAGCGCGGGGGAACCGCCTGGGCAGCGCGAAGGGGTCGACCCGGCAGAGCCGGCCCCTTCCGCGACCGCGGGGCCGCCGGACCGGCGGCCACCCTCACGTGATGTGGTCAGACGAAGCGGAACTCCACCACGTCGTCAGCTCACCGACTGACAATCTCTCCTGAACGCGGTCCATCCGCCGTTCTGCTCGGCCGGGACGCCGCCGACAACCTCACCAGGGCGTCGGCACACCTACCCTGGCGTCTTCTCCGCCCGCGCCGCGCATGCGGCAGACATGTCGGCCGTGGTGCATTCCTCGCGTATCCCGGACATGTCGCCTGCGGCAGGAGTCTGGAGGGCGGCGTCCACCGTGGGGAACACGGGGAACACCTGCTCAAGCCCGAGAAGGTGCCACACCTGCTCGTAGTGGGCGCTGAGGGCGGCCACGCGCAGGACGCCGCCCCGCTGGTCGAGCATGCGCCACAGCGTGACGAGCATGCTGATGCCGGAGGAATCCATGTACGTCACCTTGGATGCGTCCACCACCAGGGTGGTGCAGCCGCTGTTGACCAAGTCCTCGCACTGGGCACCGACAAGGTAGGCGTTGTCGTAGTCGACCGTCTCCGGGAGCTGTGCAATCGTCGCGTCCCCGTGCTGCATCCGGACAGTGAGCATGAAGAAGGGACTCCCCTCCAGATCGTTCCCGTCGGGCCGTGTCACCGGGGTGCTTCGGCTCCACCTCTGCTCCATCGTCTGCCCCAGTTGTCCTGAGGCAGACCGACGCATCATGCGTTGGCACGCCCGCTGCGGGTAACGGCCTACGAATGCGGCCCTCCCACCGTCCCTGCCGGACGGTGCCTGCCCCTGGACACCGTCCGGCAGGATGACATCGAGTGCGGGTCTACTCCGGCAGCTCGGTGTGGAGCCGGATCCTGGTGCCCTCGTCCGGTGCTGAGCGGATCTCCACAAGGTCGCAGAGCTGGTGCACCAGCCACATGCCGCGTCCACCGACCTGCCTGGCATCCGGCCTTCTCCGGCCGACCAGAGGGTCCTCGATGTAGCCCGCGTCACGGAACTCGCACACGAGTCGATGCTCTTCGTTCCAGGTGCGCAGCACACCGTGTCCGCCGCCGTGCCGGATGCTGTTGGTGGCCACCTCCGTGGCGGCCAGGTGCAGCTCGCGCAGGCGTCGGCCGGTCAGGCCGTGCAGTTCGGCGCACGCGGCGATCTTCTCGCGCAAGGCGGGCAGGTCCCCGCTGCTGTAGGCGAACTCCTCGTACGGGTCGCACGGGTCGGTGAGCGGTGTGAAGCGGTACGGTGCGTGCGGGTCGTAGTCCTCACACGGCATCGTGCAGCCGTCCTGACGCAGCTCGGGGTGGCACCGGGCCATCTCCGTCAGTGCGGCCTTGTCGTGTGCGATGTCGTACGGGCACAGCAGCCACCAGGCCGGGCCCCGGGCGAAGGCCTTGTTGAGGAGCCACTCGTGGTAGCGCAGTTCCTCGGCTTCGGCCGGGGTGCGGACCGTGTCCCACGGTGATTCGCCGATCCCGCGGACAGGCCGCCCCTGTGACGTGTACTCCTGGATCCATTCCTGCCAGGCGGCGATGAGCCTACCGGGATGGTGCGCGACCCCCGCGGTGTCGACGTAGCGGACGGCATCCTCGTCGCGGATCTCGGCGCGCAGCAGGGACGCCTTGTCCTGTGGGACGGCGACGACGACGGCCTCGCCACCATCGAGGGCGTCCTGGATGAAACCGAGGGCGCCCTCGACGAACGCGTCCCTGCCGGAGTACGGGTACAGCTCGTGCCGGTATCCAGCGCCCGGAGCGGCGGAGCTGGGAGCGGAGAAGGTCACGGCGTCATCACCACCGGAATCTCGGGGATCGCGAAGCCGGACAGCTCCCAGGCGAGCCGCACGGTGTCGTTGGTGCCTTCCAGAATGACCTTGCGATCCGGAAGGTGTCTGGCCGCATCGGCAAGGGCGCTCATCCCGGCGCCATCGAGAAACTCCAGTGCGTGGCAGAGCAAGCGAACCGTTGCCCTCTGGGCGAGAAGGGTGCACAGGATGGTGCCGAAAGCCACAGCGCCGTCACTGTCGACGATCCCGTTCACCGTCCAGCCTTCCTTCCCCGTGCGGTACACCTGGAACGCCGGTACCTTCGGACGGCTGCCCAGACTGTGTGGGTGCACGCACCCGATCTGCTCCAGGGTGGAGGAATCCCAGTCGGCACCGCTGTAGACGCAGACCACCAGGGCTCCGGTGTCGGCGGCGAACTCCTCGAGATCGAGTTCACTGCGCCACAGTTCCTTCGTCCGCTCCGCACGGCAGCCGGGCCTGACATGGTGCAGCACCCGGAGCGAGCGGAACCCCTCGCGGTCGGCGTCGGCCGCCTCCCGGCGCACCGCGGCCAGCAGAGAGCCGTCCAGCCGGGCCGGATCAAGCACGAGCTGCGCGAACTCACTCCCCGCTTCGAGAGCCGGCCCGACGATCACCACCTTGTCCCCGTGCAAGGCCCCGTCCGCAACGAAGGACCGGCTGCAATCGATGACGTGATCGGTTCGATCCAGCACCTGGCAGACGTGATCACCAGGGTCGACCTCGTCCAGAGTGGCCAGAGTGCGCGGCGCTCTCACTGCTCCTCCATCCTCACTCCTCTCACTCTACCGACCAGGGGCCCGACCCCTGCCCGGCATCGGAGGTGACCTGTCAGGGCGCCACCTGGGTGTGGCAGCCCTGCCGCACCGCACCTCGGGGCGAGTGTGATCGCAAAGTCGGCGCACGCTGCCGGCGCACGCCGAGAGCGTCACAGGAACACGCACCACGCACGGCGCCGACCGCATCGTGCGCACCGGAGCAGCCGCTCTCGGACGTAACCGCGCGGGAGCGCTCCGGTGCGGCTTCGTCGTCTCACACGCCCCGGCGGTACGGACGCCCGTACCCGACGGCGGACCGCGTCACCGCTCCTGCCGCTACGGTCGGCGCCGTGCACGCCTTGGGCGGACGGTCCTGGCGTGGCACACCACGTCACTCCGCAGGAATACGGAACTCGAACTCGGGACGGTCCCACGGCACGGCGGGTGGGTTCGCGAGGGCGGTGCCGGTGCGCACCGCGCCTACGCGGTGGTAGAAGTCTGCGGCGGGGAGGTGCGACACGACCTTGACCCGGTCGAGGCCGGCGGCGCGGGCCTCGGACCGCATGTGCGCGACGAGCAGCCGTCCGATACCCCGCCCCTGCGCCTCGTCGGCGACGAACAGCAGGTCGAGCTCCGGTGGAGCGAGGACGAGCGCGTAGAAACCGAGGATCCGGTCTCCGTGCTCGTCGGCGCCGACGGCCACGTAGGTGCGGTGGGACTCGATGTAGTCGGGTCCGACCCTGTAGCCCGCCACTGCGGACGCGTACATGCCCGCGTAGGCGCCTGAGCCACGCACGAGCCGGGTGAGCCGTTTGGCGTCCCGCGCAACGGCCCGGCGTATCGTGACCGGCCGCCGGCCGACCGGGGAGGTGCGTGGACTCATCGGGGGTCACCTTACGCGCTCGTCCTGGACCGGACCGGCCGGGATACGGCGGTGGATGTCCTCCAGCATCATGCGGACGGACGTGCGGAACACCTCCGCCTGCCGGCCGCCGAGGAACGAGGTGTGGCCGAACACCTCCAGGACCACCAGCCCGTGCACGTGGCCCCACGCGCTCAGGAACAGGGCGACCGCGGCGGCCGGCAGGTCCCCCTGGGCCTGCACGGGGAGTCCTTCCAGCTGCTCCCGGTGCGCCGCCGACAGCAGCGGCACGTCCGCCGCGGCGAGCTGCTCCGGGGTGAAGCCGGCGAACAGCTCGCGCTGGAAGACCGTGCCCATCCGGCGGACCGCCTGCGTCGTCGGACCGTCGGCGGGGGCCGCGTACGAGCGCAGCGGTGTCCCGTAGAGCAACTGGAAGTGCTCGGGGCGGGCCACGCCCCACTCGCGGTACGCCTCGGCCACCACGACCAGGCGCGGTTCGCGGACGTCCGGGCCCGCGCGGTCGGCGGCGGCCTGCAACGCGTCGGCCAGGTCGTCGTAGGCCTTGGTGATCAGCGCCGTGACGAGGGCGTCGCGGTTCGGGAAGTAGTGGTAGAGCGCCTGCACCGTCATGCCGAGACTGCGGGCGACCGCGCGCAGGGACAGGGCCGCGGGCCCGTGCGCGGCGAGGTGCTGCTCGGCGGCGTCGACGATCTCCCGGGACGCGGCGCTCCTGCGCCGCTCGCGCAGGGAGACGGGAGCCGTGGTGGTGTGCCGGTCTGCTGACATACGGCGAGCCTAGGGTGACGCGCCCTGACAGTCCATCGAAAAACCTGACAGTGTCAGGTAAATCTCATACTGCCAAAGAACGGACGTTCTCACTAACGTCGTCTCGCGGCGACGCCGGCTTCCGAGAGACCACTCCGGCCGTACTCCGTCGTCCTCACCGCAAGGCGCAAGGAAGCAAGGGAGAACGTGCGTGTTTGAACGCATAGCCGATCTGGCGATCCGCCGGGCCCGGCTGGTACTCGTGGTCGCCGTCGTGGCCGTGGCGCTCATGGGTGCCGTGGGAGCCGGCGCGTTCGGCCAGTTGAAGGGGGGCGGCTACGACGACCCGGCCTCTCCGTCCACCAAGGCCGGCCAGGCCATCGAGGAGAAGTTCGGAGGCGGGACGAACCTGGTGTTCCTGGTCTCGGCCCCCGGCTCGCGCCTCGACGCGCCCGAGGCAGACCGCGCGGGCCGGGCCCTGGTGGCCGACCTCAGGGACGATCCCAACCTCGAGAACGTGGTCGCGTACTGGGACGCGAAGCAGCCCGCCCTGCGCTCCGAGGACGGCCGTGAGGCGCTGGTGCTCGCCCATGTGAAGGGGGACGAGACCGAGCAGCGGAAGAACGCCAAGACCGTCATCGACGCGTACACCGGGGCCCGGGAGGGCGGGCTCAGCGTCCAGGCCGGAGGCGGCGCCGCCGTCGGCAACGACATGGAGACGCAGACCCCCAAGGACCTGCTGCTGGCCGAGGCCATCGCCGTGCCGCTGACCCTCCTGCTGCTCCTGGTCGTCTTCGGCAGCGTGGTCGCCGCGCTCCTGCCGCTGGCCATCGGGACCATCGCCATCACGGGCACCTTCGCCGAACTGGCCCTGCTCGGCGGCGTCGTGGACGTGTCCGTGTCCGCGACCAACCTGACCACGGCCCTCGGCCTCGGTCTGGGCATCGACTACGCGCTGCTGATGATCAGCAGGTTCCGTGAGCAGCTCGCCACCGGTTCCACCGTGGACGACGCCGTCCGTCACACGGTGCACACGGCCGGCCGCACGGTCGCCTTCTCGGCCGCCACGGTGGCCGTCGCGCTCGCGGCGCTGCTGGTCTTCCCGCAGTACTTCCTGCGCTCCTTCGGTTACGCCGGGGTCGGCGTCGTCGCCATCGCCGCCGTCGGCACGCTCTTCGTGATGCCGGCCCTGCTCGTCGTCCTGGGCCACCGCGTCAACAGCGGCCGGCTGCCGTGGGCGAAGCGGGCCCGCACCTCCACCCGGGCGCCCCTGTGGGGCCGGCTGGCCGGCACCGTCATGCGGCGTCCCGTGCTCACCGCGCTGCCCGTGCTGGCCGTCCTGCTGGTGGCGGCGAGCCCGCTGCTCGGCATCACCCTGGGCACCCCCGACGAGCGCGTCCTGCCCGAGGACGCGCAGAGCCGCCAGGTCGCCTCCGTCCTGCGGGAGAAGTTCGACGGCAACGACGACGCCGCCCTCCACATCGTCATCGACGCCCCCGTGGACAAGGCGCCGCTCGGCTCCTACGCGACCGAACTGTCCGCCCTCGATGGCGTGGTCCGCGTCGAGACCGGCATCGGCACGTACGAGAAGGGACGGCCGGAGGCCGCCGGCCCGGGCAGCGCGGCCCTCAGCCGGCCCGACGCCCAGCGCGTCACCGTGGTCAGCGGCCTGACCCCGAGGTCGGACGAGGCGCAGGACCTGGTCGACGAGGTGCGGGCCGTCGCCCCGCCCGCCGGGACCGAGGCGCTGGTGGGCGGCGGGGACGCCGAACTGGTCGACTCCAAGGACTCCATCAGCGGCCAGCTCCCGCTCGCCCTGGGGCTGGTGGCCCTGACCACCTTCGTCCTGCTCTTCCTGTTCACCGGCAGCGTCGTGCAGCCGCTGCGCGCGCTGGTCCTCAACGTGATCAGCCTGGGCGCGACCCTCGGCGTCATGACCTGGATCTTCCAGGACGGCAACCTGGCCTCGCTGATCGGCGTCACGCCGCAGCCGATGGAGGCGTCCATGACGGTGCTGATGTTCTGCATCGCCTTCGGTCTGTCCATGGACTATGAGGTGTTCGTCACCAGCCGGATCAAGGAACTGCACGACCAGGGCGCGGACACCCGCACCGCCGTGACCGACGGTCTCGGCCACACCGGCCGCATCGTCACCGCGGCGGCCTGCCTGCTCGCGGTGAGCTTCTTCGCCTTCGGGACGGCGAAGATCAGCTTCATGCAGATGTTCGGACTGGGCAGCGGCCTGGCCATCCTCATCGACGCCGTCGCCGTACGCGGAGTCCTCGTGCCGGCCGCGATGCGCCTGCTCGGCCGGTCCGCCTGGTACGCGCCGTCCTTCCTGCGCAGGTTCCACGGCCGGTACGGCCTCAGCGAGGGCGGCCCCGCACCGGCCCCCGCAGCGGCCCCCGCC
>MUNG01000573.1 GCA_002154585.1 Streptomyces pseudogriseolus | reverse complement strand
CGCCCGGCCCGCTTGGACACAGTCGTCCGCAACCTCACCCGCGTCGGGTTCGAGGCCGCCACGATCGACGGCCGCCCCCTGCGCCCGTCCGACTCCGACCCCAACGGCGCCTACCCCAAGCCCGACGGGGGCGACTTCATCGCGGAGGACGGGGAGAAGCTGTTCCCGGCGGAGGAGCGACGCCCGGGCATGGTGCTGCTCAGCGTCGTCACGGCGGACTGGGTCGCGGACCTGCACAGCATGGCGGAGACGCTCCGCGGCCGCGGGTACGCCACCGAGCCGAGCAGCTTCGACGTGTCCGTGTGGGTGCGCTGGGCGACGCCGGAGGAGATCGCCGAACGCAAGCGCGTCCACGCCGAGCGAGTGGCGCCGCTGCTGAACATGCTCATCTGACCTCATGACCCGCGCTGCGCCCCGGACTGGTCACTGACCGGGCCCGGGGCGTACGCATGACCCCGGAAAGGAACCGACCTGCCATGACTGCCGTTCCCGCCGCTACCGCCGCCTCTCGGGGTGTGCGGCCGCTGGACGCCGACTGCGAGGCGTACGCCCTGGGCGCCGCGCCGCTTGATGCCGTACCGGTCTCCCGGGCCCTGGTGCGCGCCCTGGTGGCCGTTGTGGGGCGCCGCGGTGCTGTGGTGCGCGATGGTGCGCGCGGGCTGCTGCGCCTGGAGCACGCGGCCGGCCCGCTGCTCCTGGCCGTTCCGTGCGCGCGGCCGCCGAGGACGGCGGAGTGCGCACGGTGCGGGCACTGGGAGGACGAGCACAACCATCCCGCGGTCGTCTCCGCGTGCGGCCGCTACCAGCTCATGCTTGGCCGCGCGCGTTTCAAGCTGCCGGAGCACGACGGGGTCGCGTACGCGTGGGTGCGGCGGATGGGCCGGGCCCGGCTGGTGTTCGAGATCTCCGAGCCGTGCGGGGTGTTCCCCGGGGGAACGCTGACGGTGCACCGGTACCCGGCGCCGGGGGACGGGCGGGCTGTGTTCGGGGTGCACCGGTGGGTGATACCGGCGGAGCGGCGCGCCTGGTGGCTGGAGCGGGCCCGCGCGCACGTGCGTTGATCTGCGGGTTTCGGGTGAGAGCTGGTAGCGCCCTTTGATGTGGTGTACAGTTCTACTCGTAGGAAGCTACGAGAGGGGTTAGGGATGGCCGAGTGCCTCATCTGCGAGGAAGAGCGCGACGACTTGGACGGCGACATCTGCGCCGACTGCCACGACGACGCCGCCGCCGAGACCGCCGAAGAGCTCAGGGCCGCCGGAATCGACCCCACCGACCCGCCGGTCGTCATCGTGGCGGAGATCGCCCGCCGCATCGGCATCTGACCACCCGGGCCGCACGCCGGCCCACCGCACGCCCGCAGGCCGTCACGAGCGAGACGAGCCAGCGGACGCCGCTCCCGACAACAACCAGGAAGGCGCTCCCCATGCGCGAGTACCTCAACCACCTCACCGCGGACATGGTCCCCACGATCCCGGAGGTGCTGGCCGCCCTCACCGCCAGCGACACCCGGCCGCAGACCGCCGGTGACCTGCTGCTCGCCGCCCTCACCCGCCGCGAGATCACCCCCGAGCGCGAGCCCTTGAGCTACCTCATCCCGCTCGACCGCGACGCCCCCGCCGACGCGCCGCTGGACGGCCCGCACCTGTGCGTCGCCGACCGCAACCCGGACGTCGACCACGCGCCCGCCGACCACACCGGCTGGATCGTCTCCGTCCACGACGCCAACGGCGAACCCCTCGGCGACCTCTACAGCACCGCCGGAGACCACACCGTGGACTGCGCCGAGGACTCCGAGAAGGCCGCGGAAGCCATTCAGGTGCTGCTCCTCGACTACGAGTTCACCCCGCTGGCCAAGCGGCCCGCCATGCTCCGCGACGCGATCCGCGACGCCGCCTGACCTGCTCCACCCCGCCCCGGGCCGCACGCCGGCCCGGGGACCCAACGGGGAGTCACGAGCGAGACTCCCCGCGCCTTCACCGCTCCCACCGACCCAGAAGGGCGCCCACCATGCGCACCGTCACCCTCTCCGCCGACTCGCTGCTCCTCACCCACCTGTCCGCCCGCGCCGTCACCGGCATCCGCTTCGACTCCGGTCAGTGGGGTGAGTGCCTGATCGTCCCCGTGGAGGGGCACGGCACGCTGGAGATCGCCGACCGGGACTTCTCCGTCCGTCACGCCGCGGACGCTCACACCGGGTGGAGCATCTTCACCCGCGACGCGAACGGCGACCTGAACGGCGTGCCGCTGTTCTGCAGCGGCGACGGGGAATCCGCCCTCGACGCCCGCGCCGACGCCATCGCGGCCGCCGACGCCGTCGCCGAGTACATCGCCGCCCGCGTCACCGCGGCCCCCGTCGTGCACGGCCCGCTGCGCTTCCCCGACTTCGTCCGCCGCTGCACCGGCCCCAACAAGGCGTGCCGCGCCGCGCACCGCGACGGCCGCAGCATCCACATCATCCCGTCCGGGTACGCGGACGGCAGCGCCCTGGTGCTCCCCACCAACCACTACGAGACCGAAGAGCAGGCCCGTACCGCCGTGGAGGCCGCCCGCCGTGACGCCGTGGTCATCCGCAGCGACGAAGCGCTGTTCGAGGCCCGCCGCCTGGCCCAGCCGTACCGGCTGCTCCCCGGCTGGATCGACCCGTCCAGCCGCTACGGCCACGGCTTCTGACCTCTCCCCGCGCCCCGGGCCGCACGCCGGCCCGGGGCGCGCCCCGTTCCACCCCGGCCGTCACGAGCGAGACGGCCGCCCCGCTCCCACATCCGAAGGGCACGCCCGTGAATGCCTACCTCCGCCGCATCATCCGCGACATGTCCACCCGGCAGCAGGAGACCGTCACCGCGGCCGCCGCCGACAACGGGGACGTTCCCGCGGACACCCGCCGCTCCACCCTCGCCGCCCTCTACGGCAAGCGGCTCATCCACCCCACCAGCGACCCCCGCGGCCGCCACGTCCGCTACGCCCTCACCGCCCTCGGCCACGGCGTCGCCGAAGCCCTCGCCGAACTCGCGCGCGCCGACCGCCTCAACGGCATGGCGCCCGCCGAACGCGCCACCGCCGAACTCACCGCCGAGGACCACCGCGACGTGCTGCGCGCCACCGTCCGCCCCCGCGCCGAGGCGCCCAACTACGCCATCGACGTGGACGGCGCCAACACCCCCGCATGGCGGACCGTCCTGTCCTGGGGGCACGCCATGGCCAGCGCACAGAAGTCGATCCGCAACGGCGCCCGCATCACCCCCGGCCCCGGCGGAACGTTCACCCTCACCTCCCCCCACGGCGGCCGCCGCGCCCACTTCCGGCCCGCCTGACCACACCTGCACCACCGACGGGGCGGGACCGCGCGACACAAGCGGTCCCGCCCCTCATGCTGCGCCCCCATCGCCCGCCCGCCTCCGATGGGAGCACCACCCGATGAGCGTCACCGCTGTCAGCCCCACCTTCGACGCGTCCGTACGCGCCCTCACCGCGCACCCCGTGATCGTGGAAATGGCCCTCGACCTGAACCAGGCCTCCCCCGACCAACTGGCCGTGCTCATCACAGGCGGCACCGACCCCACCGACCGGTTCATGTCCCTGGCCAACGACCGGTTCGCCGAGCGCACCGAAGGGCAGCGCGGCGAGTTCATCGGCACCGTGGCGCGCGCCGTGATCGCCGCCATGAACGTCCTGCGGGACCAACCGCAGGACGCCGGCCGGTGAGCGCCGACACCCGCGCGGCCGCCATCACCGCACTCGCCCGCTACTCCGCGCTGGTCGGACCGAGCGAGATGCACGAACCCCTGAACTGGCAGGCCAGCGACCTCATGACGGATCTGCTGCTCGGGTTCGACCCCGCAACCGCGGACCTGATCCTTCACCGCGTACGCCGCGACTACGACGCCGAGCACCGCGACATCCCGCCCGTGCTGCCGCCCGCCTGCTGACACCCCCTGCTGCGCCCGGCCACCCCCGGCCGGCCCGCACCTCTACCGCCGGAAGGCACACCCCTGTGAGCGACACCGTTACCTCCCTGCTCCTGCGCTACTGGCAGATGACCGACCGGCACCGCGCCGACCTCGCCCCGTACTCCGACGCCTACGGCGACACCGACGACACCGACGAGGACTACGCCGACGCCCAGGCGGAAGCGGCCGCCGAGACGCACGACTTCCTCACCGCGGCGATGGAGGAGCTCGCCGAGCACTTCCCGCTCCCGGCCGGACTGCCGGTGACCGTGCCCGGCGCGAACGGCGCCCGGTTCAGCCTCATCACCGGCCAACTCGATGACCACGCCCGCAAGGCGTTCACCCGCGGCCAGTGCCACGCCCTCGCCCGCGCCCTGGCCGAGGTGACCGGCTGGCCCATGGCCGTGCTCATCACCCCCGACTGCACATACGACACCGACCAGTGCAGCGCCGACGATGACGCCTACGCCGGGCTGTGCGCCTGCCGCTTCCACCACGTGGTCGTCGTACGCCCGGACGGGGCCCTCGTGGACGCCTACGGCGCGCACCAGCCCGGCGACGTTCCCGACGCCGAGGGCTACCGGCACATCCCGCTGAACGAGACCGGTTGGGAGTTCCTCGCGGGCTCCCCCGCCTGGCGGCGCCCGGCCGTCACGGTCGCCCGAACCTTCACCGCGGCGCTCCTCGCCGAACTCGACACCACCCGCTGACCGGCAGCCGGCCCGGGGCGCGCCCCGCGCCCCGGGCCGTCCTTGCACGAGGAGAACGTGAGCACGCCCGTGAACATCCCTGGAGGCGCCGACCTCACCGTCGGCGTGCACCGGACGCCCGCCACCACCGCGGCCGCGCCCATCCCCTACACATCCGCCCCGGCCCTCACCGACAAGGCGCGCGCCCTGCCGCTGCTGCGCACCCTCACCCGCCCCGAGCTGCTCGCACTCGCCGCCTGGTGCCACGAGGAAGCCGACAGCCGCCCATGACCCACGGCCGCCCGGCGCGCCCCGCCTGTAACGGATCGGGGCCCCCACTCCGTCTACCGCACAGCCGCCCCGGGAAGGACCCCAGCCTCTTGAGCACCGACACCCCCCGACTGTCCGCCCGCGTGCTCGCCGAGACCCCACCCCACGCCGTCATGCACGTGTGGGACCCGGACCACGTCACCCCGCCGTACACGTACACCATCGGCCTCGCCGACCGGCCCGGCCGCGCGTACGAGCTGGCAGTGAGCGGACTGCCGTACCCGCTCGCGGACGACGTCCTCGACTGCGCCATGGCGCAGCTCGAAGAAGACGACCTCACCCCCGCCGACGGCCTGGAGCTCGACCGTGTCCTTCGCGGCCACCTCGCCCGGCTGCGCCCCGTCACCGGCACCGGCCGCTTCCGCGGACTCGCCCCCGCCACGCCCCTGTGGCAGCTCCTCATGCCCGATCACGCGGGCCGCTTCCCCGGTGAGGACCACTACGTCCAGGGCGACAGCCGCGACACCCAACTCGTCCTCTGACCCGGAAGGGCCCTGATGCACCACCACACCGCCAAGCACGACCGGCATTTCCGCGCGGCCGTGTTCTTCACCGTCCTGGTCCTGATCGTGTCCGGGATCGCGCTCCTGGCCGTCCTGCAGACCAACGACGACGACGGGATGCCGCAGTGCCCCGTGTCCCGTACCGGCGCCGTCGACCTGGTCCCGTCCGGCGCCCGCCCCTGCGTCCTGTACGGCGCCGACAGCGGGCCGGCCGCCCTCCCCGGCACGCGGAAGCGGCCCGCCGTACGCCCCGGGGTGAAGGCCCCGGCCGCCCCGAAGGCCGTCCGCCCGAAGGCTCCGGCCGCCCCGAAGGCGCCCGCCACGCCCCGCCGCTGACCACCCCACACC
>MUNG01000572.1:341-861 GCA_002154585.1 Streptomyces pseudogriseolus | reverse complement strand
CCCGTCTACTCCGTCGACGGGAGCCTCGCCGGCCGGGCCTGGCGGCGGCTCGGGCCGCGCGCGGACATCTGGGACCTGCGCCGCTACGTGCTGCGCCGCGGGGCGCTCGTCACGTTCGTGGTGTGCGGGTTCAGCATGCTGNNCGGCCCCGGCGAGGCGCCGCGCAACAACCTGCCCGGATCGCCGCTGCCGGAGGAGTCCGGCGAGCGGAAGGACAAGGGGAAGAAGGGGACGCCGTCCGCCTCCGACTCGCCCGAGGAGGCCGCCTCCCGCTCGGCGAGCCCGTCCGCCGGGGCCGGCGGCACCCCCGGCGCCACCCAGGGCGCGGGCGCCGCCACCGGGGCGCCCACCCAGACCCAGGGCAGCACCGGGCAGGCCCCGGCCCAGGAGTCCTCCCCGGAGGGTGAGGCGCCGAGCACCACCGCGGGCCCGACCTCGGGCGGCTCCGGCGGCAGCGGGGGCGGCACGCCCGGCGGCGACGACGGCGGCTCCTCGGACCGGCCCGGCCTGGTCGGCGGCC
>MUNG01000572.1:0-323 GCA_002154585.1 Streptomyces pseudogriseolus | reverse complement strand
GCTCCTTGGCGGCCTCGGTGAGGTCCTTGGCGGTGTCGATGGCGCGCCAGTAGGACCCCTGCGGGATCGTGAACCCGGCGAGCCGGCGCTCACGCGCGAGATGCGGGAACGTGGTGCGCTCGTGGTCACCGCGCTCCGGGAGCAGCCCGGCGAACTCGGGGGAGAAGACGTAGACGCCCGCGTTGATCTCGAAGGTCGACGGCGGGGCCTCGATGAAGTCGCTGATCAGACCGAACCCGTCGGTGCGGACCGCGCCCCACGGCAGGCGCGGGCGGGCCAGCGCGACGGTGGCGACGGCGTCCCGCTCGGCGTGGAAGTCGGCC
>MUNG01000571.1 GCA_002154585.1 Streptomyces pseudogriseolus | reverse complement strand
CAGGTCGTCGACGGCCTGCCGGACACCCGTCGGCCGCGCCAGCCCCGCCTCGAGCACGGCCGCCGCGCCCCGCGCGTCCGGGGCCCACGCGTCGGCGCCCAGGGCACGCGCGTACCGCCCGTCCGCGCCGAACGCCCGGCCGCCCACCACCACCGGCACGCCCACGGACCGGCAGGCGGTGATCGCGGTGTGCGCTCGCGGCAGATGCGTGGGGATCGAACCGGAGAGCAGCACGGCGTCGGAGTTGGTGTGGTGCTGGTGCGCGACCAGGTGCGGGGTCGGCGTCTGGGCGCCGAGGTAGTCGACCTGCCAGCCGCGCAGCCGCAGCGTCTCGGCGACCAGCCGCGCCGGGAAGGCGTGCCACTCGCCGTCGACGCAGCTCACCGTGACCCGGCCGCGGACGGCGGTGGGGCGGGTGCCGGAGCGGTGGTGCACCAGGGCGGTGATCACCCGCTCGTTGATCGCCGTCGCCGCGTGCTCCTGAGCGACGGTGATGCGGTCGGCGGCCCACTCGAGGCCGATCCTCGCCTGCACCGCCGCGACCACGTCCAGCAGCAGGTCCTCCTCCTGCCAGCCCTGCGCCAGGGCGCCGTCGACCACGTCGACGGCGTCGTACTCGTCGCCGTCGATCACGGCCTTCCACAGCGCCTCGCCCAGCTCGCCGGCCGAGGCCCGGGGTCCGCTCATGCCCGCCTCCGTGCTCGTCCGCCGGCAACGGCCGGCGCCCGGCCGTCCGCGGCGGGACCGTTGCGCGGAGCGCCGATGGCCACGACGGCCATGTCGTCGTGCCGGCTCCCCGGCTCCAGCCACTGCGCGGCCAGCATCTGTACGTGTTCCACCATGGCCTCGCCCGGCATGCCGCCGCACCCTTCGAGGGCCGACCGCAGCCGCTCCTCGCCGAACATCTCGTCGCCCAGGGGGCCGCCGCGGGCCTCGGTGATGCCGTCGGTGTAGAGCAGACAGGAGTCGCCGGGGGCGAGGACCGTCTCCACGGTGCGCGCGGTGACCTCGGGCAGCGCGCCCACGAGGGTGCCTCGCGTGGGCATCTCCTCGACCCGGCCGTCCGCGCGCACCACCAGCGGCGGCAGATGCCCGGCACCGGTGAGCCGCAGCCGTACCGCACCGTCGTCCTGGCGCTTCACCGAGGCGAGCACCAGCGTGGCGAACCGGGCGTGGTGGGAGGTGAGCAGGGCGCCGTTCAGCAGCCGCAGCACCTTCAGGTGGTCGGCGGCGAGCGGCAGCAGCGCGTGCAGCGTGTTGCGGATTTTCCCGGTGAGGACCGCCGCGTCCAGTCCCTTGCCGGCCACGTCGCCCAGCGCCACGAACGTCTCGGCGGACGCGTCCGGGCCGGGGTGGACGTCGTAGAAGTCGCCGCCTACCCGCTCGTGGTCCAGGGCGGTGCGGTAGCGGCCGGCGTAGTCCACGCCGTGCACACGGCTCAGCGGCGGCGGCAGCAGCTCCCGCATCAGGGTGCCGGTGATGGCCGTCTGCTCGCTGTACAGGCGCGCCGCCGACAGCGCGGTGCCCGCGCGGGAGGCGAACAGCCGGGCGAACACCTCCTCCTCCGGCGAGAACCCCTTCTCGGTGGCCGAGCGCAGCAGGATCAGCGCGCCCGCCGGCACCCCGTGCCCGGGCAGCGGCGTCACCAGCACCGACCCGACAGGACCGGAGAAGCCCTCGGGGACCACCCAGTCCGGGACGGCGCCCGGGTTGATCCAGCGGGCCGGCACCGGCGGGAAGCCGCGCAGCGCCTCGTCGAGCCCGGGCACGGTGAGCGGGTCGATCTGCCGGGTCTCCTGCACCACGCGCCGCCCGCGCAGGGCGTGCGTGACGGCGTACCGGTGCCCGGCGGGCGGGGTGATCAGCACCGCGGCCTCGGCGAGGTGGTCGGACGCCATCCGGGCGGCGACCTCCGCGCAGCGCGGCACGTTCAGGGAGGACAGCAGCGTGCTGAAGAGGTCGGAGGTGGCGTCGGCCCGCTCACGGGTCTCCCGCACGGTCTCGTGGGCCCGTACGAGGTCGGTGCGGTCGGACAGCCACCAGGCCACCCGGCCGTCGGGAAGGGGCGAGGGCCGGGCCTCGTAGGAGCGGTCGCCGAAGAGCCCGGCCGGCGTGCCCGCCGTCGGGTCGAGCGGTCCCGCGGCATGACGCCGGTGCGCCTCGGCCAGCCACGACGGCGGTACGTCGGCGGCGGGGGAGGACGCGGTGAGGCGGCGGGCGGCGCGGTTGCGGCCGGCGATCCGGCCGCGGGAGTCCAGCACCAGAACAGGGCAGGGCGCGTCGTCCCACGTGGGGACGGACCCGTCGCACGTATCGCACGGATCGGCGCTGGAACCGGGGGAAGAAATCACGAAGGAGGTGCGCGCCGCGCACCCACCCCCTCTCTCGTCGGTGTCGGCAGGTACGGTGGCAACGCTCCCCCATCCGTGCCCGCGAAGCAACCTGCCTGGTCGGCGAGGCGGTCCATGACCGGCTCAGTACCCCGGACCAGGTGTTTCATGTCTCACGGCGTCCCGTACCGCCCGGTGCACGGCCCGCGCCAGCCGCGCCCCCCACAGCGACCGGGGCCCGGCGAACGCGTGCGCCTCCCGGCCGGGGCCGGGGGAGCCCGCGACCACGCACACCGCGTCGGTCGGTGTGCCGGAGCAGTCGAGGCCGCTCTCCACCAGCGCCTGGACCTTCGCCTCCGTGGCGGTGGCGACCGCGTTCACCAGGGCCGCGTCCGTCAGCGCGGCCGGCACGGCCACCACGACGTTGATCGTGCCCGGGTCCGGGGCGCCCGCCGCGCCCTCACCGGGCCGCGCCGCCCAGCCGCGCACGTCCACGCCCGCGGTGACGAACGCCTCCGCGCCCCCGTCACGCGCGTGCGCGTACGCCGAGACGTCGGCGGCCGTCATCAGACCCACCCCGGGTCCGCGCACGCCCGCCCGGGCGGCGAGGGCGG
>MUNG01000570.1 GCA_002154585.1 Streptomyces pseudogriseolus | reverse complement strand
GGTGAGCGCCACCGCCCCGGCGACGACGGCGGCCACCAGCACGGCCCCGGCGACGGTCAGCGCGACGGCCTTGGCACCACCCGAGCCGCCCGCACCGCCCGCACCGCCGGAGGCCCCGGAGCCGCCGCTGCCGCCCCCGCCGGGCGCCCCCGGGGCGCCGAAGCCGCCCGCCCCCACCCCGGACGCGGGCATCGGCGTCCGCCGGTGGTCGGTCCACGCCGTGCCGTCCCACCAGCGCTCCAGGTGCGGGGCGTGCGGGTCGGGGTACCAGCCGGGCGGGGGCGTCATGCTCATCCGGGCACTGTAACGACGGGCGCCCTCGCCTGGGGCCGGGCGCTACAGCGGTGTGACGTACGCCCCGGAGATGCCGCCGTCGACGAGGAAGTCGGTGGCGTTGACGAAGGACGAGTCGTCGCTGGCGAGGAAGGCGACGGCGGCGGCGATCTCCTCGGCCTCGGCGAACCGGCCGAGCGGGATGTGCACCAGCCGGCGTGCGGCCCGTTCCGGGTCCTTGGCGAACAGCTCCTGGAGCAGCGGGGTGTTGACCGGTCCCGGGCACAGCGCGTTGACCCGGATGCCCTCCCGGGCGAACTGCACGCCCAGCTCGCGGGACATGGCGAGGACGCCGCCCTTGGAGGCGGTGTACGAGATCTGGGAGGTCGCCGCGCCCATCCGGGCCACGAAGGACGCGGTGTTGATGATGGAGCCCCTGCGCTGCTCCCGCATGTAGGGGATGGCGGCCTTGCAGCAGAGGTAGACGGAGGTGAGGTTGACCTCCTGGACCCGCTTCCAGGCATCCAGCCCCGTCTCCAGGATGGAGTCGTCGTCGGGCGGCGAGATGCCCGCGTTGTTGAACGCGACGTCGACGCTGCCGTACGTCTCGTACGCGGTGCGGAACAGCGCCTCGACCTGCTCGGGGTCGGTGACGTCGGTGCGGACGAAGATCCCGCCGGTCTCCTCGGCGGCGGCCTTGCCGCGGACCTCGTCGACGTCCGCGCACACCACGTTCGCCCCCTCGGAGGCGAGCCGGCGCGCGGAGGCGAGCCCGATGCCGCTGCCGGCTCCGGTGACGACGGCGGTGCGGCCGATCAGGCGGCGGCAGATGATGTCCTCGCTCATGTGCGGTCAGGCCTCCGTGCTGATGAAGACGTTCTTGGTTTCGGTGAAGGCGGTCAGGGCGTCCGGGCCCAGCTCGCGGCCCACCCCGGACTGCTTGAACCCGCCGAAGGGGGTCCAGTAGCGCACGCTGGAGTGGGAGTTGACGGACAGGTTCCCGGCGCGCACGGCACGGGACACGCGCAGGGCGCGGCCGACGTCCCGGGTCCACAGGGAGCCGGCGAGTCCGTAGTCGGTGGCGTTGGCGAGGCGGACGGCGTCGGCCTCGCCGTCGAAGGGGAGGACGACGGCGACGGGTCCGAACACCTCCTCGACGGCGACGCGGTCGTCCGGCCGGACGCCGGTGAGGACGGTGGGCGGAAACCAGTAGCCGGGACCCTCGGGCACCTTGCCGCGGATGCCGTCGAGGGTGTCGGGGACGTAGGAGCGGACGCGGTCGAGCTGGGTACGGGAGATCAGCGGGCCCATGTCGACGTCCGTGTCACCGCTGGGGTCGCCGACGCGGACGGCCTCGACCGCGGGGGCGAGCAGTTCCAGGAAGCGGTCGTACGCGGTCCGTTCGACGAGGATGCGGGTGCGGGCGCAGCAGTCCTGTCCGGCGTTGTCGAGGAAGGACATGGGGGCGGCCGCCGCGGCGGCCTCCAGGTCGGCGTCGGCGAAGACGATGTTGGGGCTCTTGCCGCCGAGTTCGAGGGTGACCCGCTTGAGGCGGTCGGCGCCCTTGGCCCACACCTGTTTGCCCACGGCCGTGGACCCGGTGAACACGATCTTGGCGACGCCGGGGTGTTCGACGAGGGCGTTCCCGGCGACCGCGCCGTGTCCGGGGAGCACCTGGAAGAGGCCCTCGGGGAGCCCGGCCTCCAGAGCGAGTTGGGCGAGGCGCAGGGCGGTGAGGGGGGTGGTCTCGGCGGGTTTGAGGAGGACCGCGTTGCCGGCGGCGAGGGCGGGTGCGGTGCCCCAGGCCGCGATGGGCATCGGGAAGTTCCAGGGGGCGATGACGGCGACGACGCCGAGCGGTTCGAGGAAGGTCACGTCGATGCCGCCGGGGACCGGGATCTGCCGGCCGGTGAGGCGTTCCACTCCCCCGGCCGCGTAGTCGAGCAGGTCGCGGACGTTGCCCGCCTCCCAGCGGGCGTTGCCGAGGGTGTGGCCGGCCTCGCGGACCTCCAGGAGGGCGAGTTCGTCGAGGTGCGCGTCGACGGTGGCGGCGAACCGGCGCAGCAGGCGGGCCCGGTCGGCGGGGGCGAGGGCGGCCCAGGCCGTCTGCGCGCGGGCCGCGCGGGTCACGGCCGCGTCGACGTCGGCGACGGTCGCGGCGGGGACGGTGGCGATGACCTCCTCGGTGGCGGGGTTGCGGACCTGGAGCTCGGCGGACTGGGCGGACGGGTCGGACACTCGGGGCCTCACATGCGTTCGAAGGAGCGGCGCAGCTCCCAGTCGGTGACCGCGGCGTCGAAGGCGTCGGTCTCGACGCGCGCCATGTTGCGGTAGTGGGCGACGACCTCGTCGCCGAAGGCCGCCTTGGCGATCTCGCTGTGCTCCCACAGCTCGGCGGCCTCGCGCAGGGTGGTGGGGACGTGCTCGTAGTCGGCGGAGTAGGCGTTGCCGGCGCAGGGGTCGGGCAGTTCCAGCCGCTGCTCGATGCCGTGCAGGCCGGCGGCGATCATGCCGGCCGCGGCGAGGTACGGGTTGACGTCGCCGCCGGGCAGCCGGTTCTCGAAGCGCAGGGAGCGGCCGTGGCCGACCACGCGCAGCGCGCAGGTGCGGTTGTCGTGGCCCCAGGCGACCGCGGTCGGGGCGAACGAGCCCGGCTGGAACCGCTTGTAGCTGTTGATGTGGGGGGCGTAGAGCAGGGAGAACTCGCGGAGCACGGCGAGCTGTCCGGCGAGGAAGTGCCGCATCACCTCGGACATGGTGTCCGGGTCCTCCGGGGAGTCCGGCATGGCGCTGTCCCCGCCGAGGTCGGCGAGGGAGAGATGGATGTGGCAGGAGTTGCCCTCGCGTTCGTTGTACTTGGCCATGAAGGTGATCGACACGCCCTCCTGGGCGGCGATCTCCTTGGCTCCGGTCTTGTAGATCGCGTGCTGGTCGCAGGTGACCAGGGCCTCGTCGTAGCGGAAGGCGATCTCGTGCTGGCCGGGGTTGCACTCGCCCTTGGCGGACTCGACGGTGAGTCCGGCGCCCGCCATCTCGTTGCGGATGCGGCGCAGCAAGGGCTCGATCCGGCCGGTGCCGAGCACCGAGTAGTCGACGTTGTACTGGTTGGCCGGGGTGAGGCCGCGGTAGCCGGCGTCCCAGGCCTGTTCGTAGGTGTCCTTGAAGACGATGAACTCCAGCTCGGTGCCGATCCGGGCGGTGTAGCCGAGGGCGGCGAGGCGGTCGAGCTGACGGCGCAGGATCTGCCGGGGCGCGGCGGCCACCGGGGTTCCGCCCGCCCAGGCGAGGTCGGCGACGACCATCGCGGTGCCCTCGTTCCAGGGGACCCGGCGCAGGGTGTCCAGGTCGGGGTACATGGCGAAGTCGCCGTAGCCGGTCTCCCAGGAGGACATGGCGTAGCCGTCGACGGTGTTCATGTCGGCGTCGACGGCGAGCAGGTAGTTGCAGCCCTCGGTGCCGTGGTGGAGAACCTCGTCGAGGAAGAAGCGGGCGGCGAACCGCTTGCCCTGGAGGCGGCCTTGCATGTCGGGGAAGGCCAGGACGACAGTGTCGATCTCGCCGCCCGCGACGAGGGCGTGCAGCTCCTCGACGGGAAGCGGGGGTGTGCGGTCTGCCACGGGAGGGCCTCCTCGGGCTTCTTCGGTCAGCCGGGAGCCATAAGGTATGACCGGGAACCATTGCTTGGGAAGGGGGCACGACCGGATGCCGGAGGATGCGGTCGGTGCGGTCGGGGACCGGCTGGCGCCGGTGCTGCGGCAGGTCCGTGCGGGCAACGGCTTCGAGGAGGCGCTGGAGCAGATCCTCCAGGTGGTGCGGCTGGGCCTGGTGGGGGGCGGGGAGCGGCTGCCTGCGGAGCGGGAGCTGGCGGAGCGGCTGGGGATCAGCCGGGTGACGCTGCGCGAGGTGCTGAAGGTGCTCCAGGAGCAGGGTCTGGTGGAGTCGCGGCGCGGCCGGTACGGCGGGACGTTCGTGCTGCCCCGCCCGTCGGACGCCGGCGAGGAGGAGCTGCGACGGCGGATCGCCGAGGTGGACATCGAGGACGTGCTGCGCTTCCGCGAGGTGCTGGAGGTGGGTGCGGCGGGGCTGTGCGCGGCGCACGGGCTGACCAGGGAGCAGGCGGGGCGGCTGCGGGAGGCCCTGGCGGGCACGCGGGAGGCGACGCTTGGCGACTACCGGCGGGCGGACACGCTGTTCCACCTCACCCTGGCGGAGGTGTCCGGTTCGCCGACGCTGACCGCGCAGTACGCGGCGGTCCGGGCGACGGTGAACGACCTGCTGGACTGCATCCCGCTGCTGGTGCGCAACCTGGAGCACTCGCAGCGGCAGCACGCGGCGCTGGTGGCGGCGGTGCTGGAGGGGGACGCGGACCGGGCGCGCGAGGTGATGCGGGAGCACTGTGCGGGTACGGCGGCGCTGTTGCGGGGGTTCCTCGCCTGACGGTGTGGCGGCGGGTGCGTCCGGGCAGGTTTACCGCGGCTTGACGCACGGGGGTTGCGCGGGCGACGGGTGCGCCACGAAGGTATGGGCCCACAAAGGTCTGGATCCGTTCCATTGCCTGCGCCCGTCTGTCTCCGCCGTCACCGTCCGCGCCACACCGTCTCCTGGGGAGCCGTGCCGTGAGCCTTCCATCCGCATCCCGTGAACCCGCCGGTGAGCCCGACGACTACCTGGAGCGCCGGAAACTGCGCCGGGGCAGCGCCGGCTGGCTGCTGCTGACCGGCCTCGGCGTCGCCTACGTCGTGTCCGGCGACTACTCCGGCTGGAACTTCGGCCTGGCCGAGGGCGGCTTCGGCGGCCTGGCGATCGCCATGGTCCTGATGGGCGCCATGTACGCCTGCATGGTGTTCGCGCTGGCCGAGCTGTCGTCGATCCTGCCCACGGCGGGCGGCGGCTACGGCTTCGCCCGCCGGGCGCTCGGCCCGTGGGGCGGCTTCCTCACCGGCACCGCCATCCTCATCGAGTACGTCCTCGCGCCGGCCGCGATCTCCATCTTCATCGGCGACTACGTCGAGTCGCTCGGCCTGTTCGGCCTGGAGTCGGGCTGGCCGGTGTACCTGGCGTGCTTCGTCCTTTTCATCGGCATCCACCTGTGGGGCGTGGGCGAGGCGCTGCGGTTCAGTTTCGTCGTCACCGGCATCGCGGTGGCCGCGCTGGTGGTGTTCGCGCTGGCGGCTCTGCCCGAGTTCGACGCGTCCTCGCTGGACGACATCCCGGTGGACTCCTCGGCGTTCGGCGCGAGTTCGTGGCTGCCGATGGGGCTGCTCGGGATCTGGGCGGCGTTTCCGTTCGGCATGTGGTTCTTCCTCGGCGTGGAGGGGGTGCCGCTGGCCGCGGAGGAGACCCGGGAGCCGGCCCGTACGCTGCCGCGCGCGATCCGCTGGTCGATGGGCATCCTGGTGGTGCTGGCCCTGATGACCTTCCTCACGGCGGCCGGGGCGCGCGGCTCGGCGGCGGTCCAGGACGCGGGCAACCCGCTGGTGGAGGCGCTCCAGCCGGACGGCGAGGCGACGGTGCTCAGCAGGATCGTGAACTACGCGGGACTCGCGGGGCTCGTCGCCTCGTTCTTCTCCCTCATCTACGCCGGCTCGCGGCAGCTGTTCGCGCTGTCCCGGGCGGGGTACCTGCCGCGGTTCCTGTCCCTGACCAGCAGCCGGCGGGCCCCGTACCTCGGGCTGCTGGTGCCGGGTGCGATCGGGTTCGCGCTCGCCGCGGGCTCGGGCAACGGGGCGCGCATGCTGAACATCGCGGTCTTCGGTGCGACGATCTCCTACGCGCTGATGTCGCTGTCGCACATCGTGCTGCGGCGCCGGGAGCCGGAGCTGCCGCGGCCGTACCGCACGCCGGGCGGGGTGCTGACCTCGTCGGTGGCGCTGGTGCTGGCCTGCGCGGCGCTGGTGGCGACGTTCCTGGTGGACGTGACGGCGGCGTTCATCGCGCTGGCGGTGTACATCGTGGCGCTGGCCTACTTCGGGCTGTACAGCCGCAGGCATCTGGTGGCGAAGGCGCCGGAGGAGGAGTTCGCGGCGCTGGCGGCGGCCGAGGCGGAGCTGGCGCGGGACTGAGGAAGAGGGGGGTGCCCGGGTGTCGGGCAGGCCACTGATCGGCATCAGCACGTACGCCGAGCCGGGCGTGCGGTGGGGCGTGTGGCAGCTGGACGCGGCGCTGCTGCCGGCCGGCTATCCGCGGCTGGTGCAGCGGGCGGGCGGACTGGCGGCGATGCTTCCGCCGGACGCGCCCGAGCACGCGGCGGGTGCCGTGGCCCGGCTGGACGGGCTGGTGATCGCGGGCGGGCCCGACGTGGAGCCCGTCCACTACGGCGCCGAGCCCGACCCCCGCACGGGGCCTCCGGCGCGGGCCCGGGACGCGTGGGAGCTGGCGCTGATCGCGGCCGCGCTGGAGCGGGGGGTGCCGTTGCTCGGCATCTGCCGGGGCATGCAGCTGCTGAACGTCGCCCTGGGGGGCACGCTGTTCCAGCACGTCGACGGCCACGCCGAGGTGCCGGGGGTCTTCGGGCGCCACCCGGTGAAGCCGGTGCCCGGCACCCTGTACGGGGGCCTCGCCCCGGAGCAGACGTCGGTCCCGACCTACCACCACCAGGCGGTGGACCGGCTCGGCAGGGGGCTGATCCCGTCGGCGTACGCGGAGGACGGCACGGTGGAGGCGGTGGAACTTCCGGCGCCCGCGTGGGCTCTGGGCGTCCAGTGGCATCCGGAGATGGGGGACGACCTGCGGGTGATGCGGGCTCTGATCAACGCGACGTGACGTCGAACTCCGGGCGCCCCCGCGCCCCTGCCGACTGCGGGCAGTCGTGCCTCCCCCAGTGCCTTGAGGGCCTGGGAGGTACCCCCAGGGCGATGGGGGTACCTCCCGCTCGAACGAAGCCGAGAGTGGGGGAGGGTGGGCGCAGGCGGCAACCCGTAGCGCCGGGTTGCGCAACCCGCCCCCCCACGGCCACCGGGGTGCCAGGGACTGTTGAACACCGGGCGCAGACCACGCCGTGGCTGGTCGCGCCGTTCCCCGCGCCCCCTGGGCGCGCCTCAGCTCCGGGTCAACGACAAAAGATCCCGCGCCGGGCCCGCGGGGCGGTGGCCCGTGGGCCAGACCGCGCGCAGGTCCCGGGCCAGGGCAACCCCCTGGACCGGAATCCGCACCAGCCGCCGCATCCCCAGCTCCTCCCCCACCGCGAGTTCGCTCAGCACCGC
>MUNG01000057.1 GCA_002154585.1 Streptomyces pseudogriseolus | reverse complement strand
CAGGGAGGGGTGGGGCTTGGCGGGGTGCTTTCTCCCCGAGTTCTTGCTGGGTTTTAGTCGCCGACGTCACCGAAGCGCGAGGTTCCGCGTTCCGGTGCCGGAGCGAGGCTGATCTCCGCCCAGACCGTCTTACGGGGGTGGCGGTCTTCGGCGACTCCCCAGCGGTCGGCGAGCGCGTCCACCAGGAACAGCCCACGGCCCGACTCCGCGATGTCGTCGGGCTCGCGCAGCACGGGCCGACGGTCACCGCGCGTGTCGGTGACCTCGATGCGGAGCGTGGCGCCGACCACGTACAGCGTCAGCCGGAAGCTGCGGCCGGGCACGCGCCCGTGGGTGGCGGCGTTGGCGGCCAGCTCGGCGACGACCTGGCCGGCCGTCTCGTACGGGACCTCCCAGCTCCGCAGCGCGTCCACCGCGAGCAGCCGGGCGAGGCGCGCGCCCCGCGCCGTCGACGACAACAGCACGCTGATGTGGCGCACTTGGGCATCGGGACGCGTGGTCCCCGTGAGGGCGAATTTCTGGTTCACGTGACTCAGCGTGGCCGAACGGCCGTACCGTGATGAGTGATCGCAGCGCTGCGTAGAGTGACCGTCCACTGCTTGTCCGGCCGTGTCCGGGCTGTCGGCCGGACCCGACACGCGGGGGCCGCGATCACGGAACGGCACCACGGAGGGGCACGCACATGTCGGTGAACGGTGAGGCGGTACGGGTCGGTCCCGGTACGGGCCGGGCGGACGAACCGGGCTGGGAGGTGGACCCGGACGACGACTGGGCGCTGGCCGTGGTGGCCACCGTGGGACGCCAGTTGAAGCTCCGACGGGAGGCCGTGGGCATGCGCGTGCCCGAGTTCGCGGTGGCGGCCGGGTACGGCGAGGACCTCGTCTACAAGATCGAGAGCGGCAAGCGGATCCCTCGCCCCGAGTATCTGGACACCGCGGACGAGATCCTGAGGGCGGGCGGCCTCGTCGCGGCGATGAAGGAGGACGTGAGGAAGGTCCGGTACCCGAAGAAGGTGCGGGACCTTGCGCAGATGGAGGCGCGGGCGGTGGAGCTTCAGCTCTACGACCCGCTCCACATCCACGGGCTCCTCCAGACGCCTGAGTACGCGCGAGCCCTGCTGTCCATGCGCCGACCGGCCTACTCGGCCGAGGAGGTGGAGCGGTTCGCCGCGGCACGCGTCGTCCGTCGCGCGATCTTCGACCGCGACCCCGCACCGGAACTCGGCTTCATCCTGGAGGAATGGACGCTCCGGCGCCCACTGGGCGGCAGGGAGGTGCTGCGCGCACAGTTGGAACACCTGCTGAACGTCGCGGCGTTGCCCACCGTCGAGCTTCAGGTGATGCCGACGGACCGGCAGGAACACGCCGGAGTGGACGGCGGCATCGAGGTGTTGAAGTTCGCGGACGGTACGGCGGTCGGACGCTCACCGGCCGTGGCGGGCGGCCGAGCGGTGTCGGACCTGCGGCAGCTCCGTATCCTTGAGCTGCGTTACGGCATCATCCGCGCTCAGGCACTGACACCGCGCGAGTCCATCGCCTTCGTCGAAGATCTGCTGGGGGAGACATGATCCGAAGCACGCCCTGCGACCTCGTGTGGTTCAAGAGCAGCTACAGCAGCGGCAGCGAGGGCGACTCCTGCGTCGAGATCGCCACGGACCCCACCACCGTCCACGTCCGCGACTCCAAGACCACCGACGGCCCCCGCCTCACCTTCACCCCGGCCGCCTGGGCCGGCTTCGTCACCTCCGTGGGCCACGACGGTCCGGCGTGAGGTCGCTGCGGCGCAGGACGGATAAGGCGTTCGGGCTTCTGCTCGTGTACACCGTCGTGGGGCTCTCCCGTGTCTGGCCGCCGAAGTGGAGGCTGAGGCGGATCGCCGCATCGGCCGAGGTGCGGGCCGAGCGGGAGGCGGCCGCGGAGAAGCTGCTCACCCGCGTGCGGGAGATCGAAGCGGGCGTGCCGTGGCTGCGGCCGCTCGATGTCGTGCTCCGTGACGAGTGCGTCGACGTCCGCGGCAACCACATCAGCTTCTTCGGTGCGAGCCCGTCGAGGCGACAGTCGATGACCTGCCGCATGTCCGCCTTCGTCATCTTCTCCACGGACCGGCATCCCGAGGACGCCGCGGCGGAGATCCACCGCTCGTTCCCGCTGCCGGACGGTCTCTCCGCGGACGGGATCAGCGAGTCACTGCGCTGGGACACGGACGAGCGGAAGGTCGCCCCCGACGTCGCTCCCAAGGCCGTACGGACGCGCGTCACCCGGCGACACGGCGAGAAGTCCCTGGAGCAACTCCGCCAGGAGAACGGCGTCCTCTGCATGTGGGCCCTGTACGGGCGGGCGTACTTCACGGTCGACTGAGGCGAGAACGGACAGACCCCCAGGTCCGGTCATAATGCGCGGGTGTCCAGACAACCCGTGCCGTTGCCCGCGGAGCACATACCTCCCGGGACCCCCGAGTGGCGGACCGCCGACGTCCGCCGCTGGCTCGACGCCGTGCCCGCCCGTTGGGCGCATCCGCTGTTCGCCTTCCTCGCGTTGGCGGTCTCCGTCGCCTGGGAGGTGGCGGCGGCACCCGTGCCCGCCTGTACGTCCGCCGAGCCGTGCGGGAGCGACTGGACCGGGCTCGCGGTGGCCGTCGTTCTGGTGCTGTCCCTGTACTGGGTGTGGCGGCAGCCGCGGCTCGCGATCGGCGGGCTGGCCGTCACCGTGGTCGCGCTCGCCGCCGAGGACGGCGTCTTCGCGTTCGCCCGGCCCTCCGCGCTCGCGTACCTGCTGGCGGCCGGGTTCGCCGTGGCCGGGCTCGTGCACCGGCTGGCCGTCGCCGGGCGGCAGCGGGCGCTGGCGCTGGAGGCCGCCGGGTCGGCCGTCCAGCGGCTCCCCGACGCCGCGCGGACGTTCCGCCGAGGCCGGCTGTCCTTCGTGCTGGCGGCGGTCTTCCTCGCCGTCGCCGGATTCGGCGTGTGGCAGGCCCTCGGGGTCGCCGACGCGTACGAGCAGCGGGCTGCGGAAGCCGCGCACCTCTCCGGTGAGGTCACGGCTGTGGACGAGGACGAGGGCGTCCTCACCGTGACGGCCGAGGGGCGTACCCGCCGTATCGAGACGGCCTTCCCCGAGGACTTCCCGGTGGGCACCCGCGTCGACCTCGTCGTGGACGGCGACGGAGCGGTGCTGGCCGCGGAGCCGTACGACGCCTTCGGCTGGGAACTGCTGGTGCTGGGCGGCTCGGTGGCGGGGCTGGCGTTCCTCGCGAACGGCGTGACCGGGCACCTGGCCGCGCGACGGCTGCGGCGCGAGCCGCTGCCCGTGCTGCACGTGCTGGTGCGCGAGGGCGAGGAGGACGGCCGCACCTACGTGTTCGCGGCCGACGACACGGAAGGCAGACGGTCCGTCCTGTGCTTCCACTCGCTGTACGCCTCCGAGGACGACGAGGAGGAGGAGTTCGACGAGGAGGAGTTCGACGGGAACGACGCCGCATCGGGCGACGACGCCGACCTGCGCAAGATCGCGGACATCCTCCGGGGCGGCGGTCCCACTCCTCCGCTGCGGGAGGCCGTCCTGTACGGCGCCCCCTACGCCGGCGCCGAAGTCGCCTTCGTCGCGCGCGAGGACGAGGACGACCCCGAAGTGGCCGTGGAATGCAGTGTCACCGCGGTGAAACCGGCCCTGCCGGAGTGGCGGGGGCGCGGGCCGCAGCGCCGTGAGCGCACGTCCCCGCGTCGGTCGGCCGACGAGATCGCCGCCCGCATGACCCCCACGGCGGGCCCGCGGGTGTGGCGGGCGCACGGCTTCTCGCGTGCGATCGGCCTCGGTCTGCTGCTGGTGCAGGGCGGTGGCGTCTGGGCCGCGCTCGACGACGGGCCGTCGTGGAGCTGGCTGTGGCTGGTGCCGGCCCTGCCGTGGCTGCTGACGTCCGTGGCGACGGCACTCACCTGGCGGATCACCGCCGACCGTGACGGGCTGTGGGTGACCGGGGCGTGGCGCGTGCGGCGGGTGCCGTGGGACGTGATCACGTCCGTGCGGCATCACGAGGACGGCATCCGCGTCGGCCGGGCCAAGGACTCCTCGGTGGACCTCTCCCCCACCGGCTGGGCGTGGCTGGAGCGCCGCACGGGCCGCGAGCCGGGCGCCGAGCGCGTCGCCGACGAGGTGCGGGCCCTCCTGCACCGACCGGACCTCCGCCCGGATGCCGAGGCCGGCCCGGGCCAGCAGGGCATGCCCGTCGGCCCTCCCCTGGTCGCCCTGACGGTCCTGTGGGGCGCGGCGGTCCTGCTCCTGCTGTGACCAAGAAGTCAGGCGTCCGTGATGCCCGGGAACCCCTGCTCCGCCTCCAGCTCGAACGCCAGCTCCAGCAGTGTGCGTTCCGCGCCCGGGCGGCCCGAGAACATCACGCCGACCGGCAGGCCGTCCGCCGTCGTGGACGCGGCCGGGAGGGAGATCGACGGGGTGCCGACGACGTTGTTGACCGGGGTGAACGCCACATAGGCGAGGATGCGTTCGATCAGCGTGGCGTACGGGACGGACGGGCTGAGGTGACCCAGCGGCGGGGTGGTGTGGGCCAGGACCGGGGACAGGATGAGGTCCAGGCCCCGGAACGCCGCCGCGTAGGCCTCCCGGGTGCGCTTCAGCCGCCGCAACACCCCCGGCGTCCGGCGCCAGTTGGCCGCGTACGTGGCGCGCAGACCGCGGCTCAGGCCGTCCATGCGGTGGCGGTCGAACTCCGCGCCCATGGTGCGGCCCGTCGCGCCGATGAGGAACGACAGCAGGCCCCAGTAGTTGAGGAAGTCCTCGGTGAAGCGCGGGTCGATGTTCAGCTCCACCGGGGTCACCGTGTGGCCCAGCCTCTCCAGCCGACGGGCCGTGTCCGTGACGGCCGCGCGCGTGGCCTCGTCGGTGCGGACGCCGTTCGGGGAGTCCACCAGCAGCCCGATCCGCAGCCGGCGCTCGCCGGGGCGCTCGACCAGGCCGAGGGCGGGCAACTTGGGGTTGCGGTGGTGCAGTTCCGCCGCCGCGAGGAACGCCGCGCTGTCCCGCACCGTACGGCTCACGACGCCGTCGACCACGACGTCGATGGGCAGTTGGCGGCCCTGCGCGTTGGGCACCACACGGCCGCGGGTCGGCTTGAGGCCGACGAGGCCGCACGCGGCGGCCGGGATGCGGATGGAGCCGCCGCCGTCGTTGGCGTGCGCGACCGGCACGGCGCCGGCGGCGACCAGGGCCGCGCTGCCGCCGGAGGAACCGCCCGCGGAGTGCGCCGTGTTCCACGGGTTGCGGACCGGCGGGCCCTCCTCGAACTCCGTGCTGGGGCTGAAGCCGAACTCGGGCAGCCGTGTCTTGCCGAGGACGGTGACGCCGGTGCTCAGCAGCTGGCGGGTGAACGGGGCGTGCCGCCGGGCCGGGCGCGGCACGAACGCTGCGCTGCCGTGGCCCGTGGGCAGGCCCGCGTAGTCGGTGTTGTCCTTCACGAGGGTCGGCACCCCGGCGAACGCGCCGCCGCCGCCACCGTGGTGGGCCGGTTCGTCCAGGCGCACCTGGACGGCGTCCAGCAGCGCGTCGGCGTCCCGGACCCGGGCCGCCGCGTCACGGGCGGCCTCGGCGGGGCTCACCTCGCCGCGCCGGATCGCCGCGGCGAGACCGACCGCGTCCAGGTCGCCCAGGGCGTCGTCACGGAAGACGTGCACCCTGGTCCGCACCTGGCCGCGGTCCTGGCTCTGTTCCTCGGAAGTCGTCACCGTCGGCTCCGCCCTGCGCGCGTGAATGCTGGCCCGCACATCATGGCTTACCGACGGGTAACACGCGAGAGGCCGGCAGCGGCCGCGCTCAGAAGTTGAGGCTGCCGATCATCCCCGCGATGTTGGAGGTGACTTCGTTGATCGTGGGCGCGATCGTCGACGAGGCCAGGTAGAAGCCGAGCAGCATGCACACGATCGCGTGTCCTGCCTTCAGACCCGACTTCTTGATCAGCAGGAAGACGATGATCGCCAGCAGCACCACCGCCGAAATCGAGAGTGCCACGGCGGTTCACCTCCAAGGATCCCAGGGGCGCGGGGGTCAGGAATATGGGGGCAGTACGTCCACACAGCGGGCAGCAGGTTCATACCCACTATGCGCTAACGATCATAACTATCCGTACGTGCGCATCGATCGGCGCACGGCCGCACAAGGGGGCGCATGGCCAATATGGTCAGGGCATGACGACCGAGACGGACTCCTTCCCCCGGCGGCACGCCCGCACCCTCCGCTTCACCCTCGGCGCGCCGCGTTCGTTCAGCGTGGCGCCCGACGGCTCACGTGTCGTGTTCCTCCGCTCAGGCTCCGGTACGGACCGGGCCAACGCCCTGTGGGTGCTGGACACGGACGGGGGCGGGGAGCGCGTGGCCGCCGACCCGCGCGCCCTCCTGGGCGGCGCGTCCGAGCAGCTCTCCGCCGAGGAGCGGGCGCGGCGCGAACGCAGCCGTGAGGGGGGCGCCGGCATCGTCGGCTACGCCACCGACGCGGCGGTCGAGCTGGCGGCTTTCGCCTTGTCAGGGCGGCTTTTCACGGCCGAGCTGAGGGCCGGCACGGCGCGCGAACTCCGCACGCCGGGGCCGGTGATCGACCCCCGCCCGTCGCCCGACGGACGGCATGTCGCGTACGTCGCCGAGGGCGCCCTGCGGGTGGTCTCGGCGGAGGGGGCGGACGACCGCGCGCTCACCACCCCCGAGGGGGAGGACGTCGCCTACGGTCTGGCCGAGTTCGTCGCGGCCGAGGAGATGAGCCGTTCGCGCGGCTTCTGGTGGTCCCCGGAGTCGGACCGGCTGCTGGTGGCGCGGGTGGACGACACGCCGGTGCGGCGGTGGTGGATCTCCGACCCGGCCCATCCCGAACGTGAGCCGCACCACGTCCGCTACCCGGCGGCCGGCACCCCGAACGCGGACGTTCGGCTGTTCGTCGTGGACCTCGCAGGGGCGCGCACGGAGGTCTCCTGGGACCGGGCGCGGTACCCGTATCTGGCGCGAGTGCACTGGTCAGCGGCAGGTGCCCCGCTGTTGCTCGTACAGGCGCGCGACCAGCGGGCGCAGCTGATCCTGGCCGTCGACCCGGACACCGGGGCGACCCGGATGGTGCACGCCGACGAAGATCCGGATTGGCTGGAACTTTTCCCCGGTGTGCCCTGCTGGAGCCCCTCGGGACAGCTGGTCCGGATCGCCGACGAGGGGGGCGCCCGGCGCCTCGCCGTGGGTGAACGACCGCTCACCGGGCCGCAGTTGCACATCCGTGCGGTGCTCGACGTCTCGGACGACGACGTGCTGGTCTCGGCGTCGGCGGGCGCGGAGGCGGCCGCTCCGGACATCGGCGAGGTGCATGTCTACCGGGTGAACGAACTGGGCGTGGAGCGCGTCTCGGAGGAGCCCGGCGTGCACACCGCGGTGCGCTCCGGAGGGGTCACGGTGCTGGTCTCGGCGACCCTGGACCGGCCAGGTTCGCGGGTGCGGGTGCTCCGTGACGGGAAACAGACGGCGGCTGTCCCCTCGTACGCCGAAGACCCCGGTTTGTCCCCCCGCGTGACGCTGACACAGGGGGGCGCACGCCGCATCCCGTGCGCCGTGCTTATGCCTCGGGACTACGCCGGTGACACCCCTCTGCCGGTGCTCATGGACCCCTACGGCGGTCCGCACGGCCAGCGGGTCGTGGCCGCCCGGAACCCGTACCTGACCTCGCAGTGGTTCGCCGACCAGGGCTTCGCGGTGGTCGTCGCCGACGGGCGGGGCACCCCGGGACACTCCCCCGCCTGGGAGAAGTCCGTCAAGGACGACATCGCGGCCGTCGTCCTCCAGGACCAGGTCGACGCGCTGCACGCGCTGGCCGGCGACTTCCCGCTCGACCTGGACCGGGTCGCGATCCGCGGCTGGTCCTTCGGCGGCTATCTGGCGGCCCTCGCGGCGCTGCGCCGCCCCGACGTGTTCCACGCGGCCGTGGTCGGCGCCCCGGTCACCGACCTGCGCCTGTACGACACCCACTACCAGGAGCGCTACCTCGGGCACCCGGACGAGCAGCCGGAGGTCTACCGCCGCAACTCGCTGATCGACGACGCCGGCCTGGTCGACGCGGCCGGGCCGCACCGGCCGATGATGGTCATCCACGGCCTCGCGGACGACAACGTGGTGGTCGCCCACTCGCTCCGGCTGTCCTCCGCGCTGCTGGCGGCCGGGCGCCCGCACGAGGTGCTGCCGCTGTCCGGCGTCACGCACATGACGCCCCAGGAGGAGGTCGCCGAGAACCTGCTCCGCCTCCAGCTCGGCTTCCTGCGGCGCGCCCTGTCCCTCCCGGACGCCCCCGCCACGCGTTAACAGCGGGGCAACTCCCCGGAAGCGGTACCGATATACGGACAGGGCACGCTGGTCAGCGTACGGCCGTGCGGGTGCCGTGAGCGGGCCGGGGTGCGTCATGGCACCCCGGCCCGCGCCCCGTTCACGGCCGACGCGCCCTCATCCCCGCCCCTCCTCCGCCGGCACCACCTGCTTCTCCTCCGCGAAGTGGCACGCCGAGTCGTGCGCGGCCGGGCCCCCCGTCTCCGCGAACCACGGCGGCACCGCCAGGGCCGGCACCTCCACCGCGCACTTCTCCCGCGCCTTCCAGCAGCGGGTGCGGAAGCGGCAGCCGGAGGGGATGTTCGTCGGCGACGGCACGTCCCCGGTGAGCACGATCCGCTCCCGGTGCTCGCGCGCCCGGGGGTCCGGGACGGGCACCGCGGAGAGCAGCGCCTGCGTGTAGGGGTGCGTGGGATGGTCGTAGATCTCGGTGTCCGTGCCGGTCTCCACGATCCGGCCGAGGTACATCACGCCGACCCGGTCGGAGATGTGCCGGACGATCGACAGGTCGTGCGCGATGAACACGTAGGACAGGTCGAACTCGCTCTGGAGCCGGTCCATCAGGTTGATCACCTGCGCCTGCACCGACACGTCCAGCGCGGACACCGGCTCGTCGGCGACGATCACCTCGGGGCGCAGCGCGAGCCCCCGCGCGATGCCGATGCGCTGCCGCTGGCCGCCGGAGAACTGGTGCGGATACCGGTTGATGTACTCCGGGTTGAGACCCACCACGTCGAGCAGTTCCTGCACCCGGCGCCGCCTGTCCCCCTTCGGCGCCACCTCGGGGTGGATGTCGTACGGCTCCCCGATGATGTCGCCCACCGTCATCCGGGGGTTGAGGGAGGTGTACGGGTCCTGGAAGACCATCTGGATGTTGCGGCGCACCGTCTTGAGCGCCCGGCCGGACAGCCGCGTGATGTCCTCGCCCTTCCAGCGGATCGAACCGGCCGTCGGCCGCTCCAGGTTGACCAGCATCTTCGCGACCGTCGACTTGCCGCAGCCGGACTCCCCCACGATGCCCAGCGTCTCGCCCCGGTCCAGACGGAAGTCCACGCCGTCGACCGCCTTCACGGCGCCGACGTGTTTGCGGAAGACGATGCCCCGGGTCAGCGGATAGTGCTTGACCAGACCGCTGACCTCCAGGATCGGCTCAGCCATCCAGGCACTCCCTCCAGAAGTGGCAGGCGCTCCCGCGCGTGCCGGAGACCTCGTACAGCGGCGGGTCGTCGGTCGTGCACACGTCCCGGGCCAGCGGGCAGCGCGGGTGGAAGGGACAGCCCGGCGGGATGCGGGTGAGGTTGGGCGGCAGGCCCTTGATGGCGTACAGCTCCCGGCCCTTGTGGTCCAGGCGCGGGATGGAGTCCAGCAGGCCCCGGGTGTACGGGTGCGCCGGGGCCTTGTAGATGTCGTGCACCGGCGCCGACTCCACGATCCGGCCCGCGTACATCACCGCGATGCGGTCGGCGACGTCGGCGACCACGCCCAGGTCGTGGGTGATGAGGATGAGCCCCATCCGGTACTCCCTCTGGAGCTCCGCGAGCAGCTCCATCACCTGGGCCTGGACGGTGACGTCGAGGGCGGTGGTCGGCTCGTCGGCGATGATCAGCGCCGGTTCCAGGGCGATCGCCATCGCGATCATGATGCGCTGGCGCATGCCGCCGGAGAACTGGTGCGGATACTGCCGCACCCGCTCCCGGGCGGCCGGGATGCGCACCCGGTCCATCAGCTCGACCGCCTTGGCCCGCGCGTCCTTGCGGGACATGCCCCGGTGCACGGTGAACATCTCGGCGAGCTGGTCGCCGACGGTGAGCACCGGGTTCAGGGCGGACAGCGCGTCCTGGAAGACCATCGCCATCTCCGCGCCCCGGATCCGCCGGCGCTCCTCCTCCTTGAGCGTCAGCAGGTCCCGGCCCTGGAAGACCACCTCGCCGCCGGTGATCCGGCCGGGCGGGGTGTCGAGGATGCCCATGACGGCCTGCGCGGTCACCGACTTGCCGGACCCCGACTCGCCCAGCACGGCCAGGGTCTCCCCCTCGTCCACGCCGTACGTGACCCCGTTGACGGCCTTGGCCACACCGTCCCGGGTACGGAACTCCACGTGCAGGTCGCGCACTTCGAGCAGCACCGCGGCTCACCTCAGCTTCGGGTCGAGGGCGTCGCGCACCGCGTCGCCGAGCATGATGAACGCCAGGACGGTGATCGCCAGCGCCCCGGAGGGCCACAGCAGCGCGTGCGGGGCGTTGCGGATGTAGGGCGAGGCGGAGGAGATGTCGATGCCCCAGGAGACGCTGGGCGGCTTCAGCCCGACGCCGAGGTACGACAGGGTCGCCTCCAGGGCGATGTACGTGCCCAGCGCGATGGTCGCCACGACGATGACCGGGGCGATCGCGTTGGGCGCGATGTGCCGCAGCAGCAGCCGGGAGTTGGAGGCGCCGAGCGCGCGCGCCGCCTGCACGTAGTCGTTCTGTTTGGCGGTGATGACGGCGCCGCGGGCGATGCGGGAGATCTGCGGCCAGCCGAGCAGCACGATGAAGCCGATGACCGGCCAGACGGTGTTGCTGGTAATGACGGAGAGCAGCACCAGACCGCCGAGGACCACCGGGATGGCGAAGAAGACGTCGGTGATCCGGGACAGGATCGCGTCGGACGCGCCGCCGAAGAACCCGGCGAGCGCGCCCAGCACGCTGCCGAGGACGGCGACCCCGAGGGTGGCGAGCACGCCGACCGCGACGGAGGTGCGGGCCCCGTACACGGTCCGGGTGTAGACGTCGCAGCCCTGCCCGTCGAAGCCGAACGGGTGACCGGGCTGCGAGCCCTCCTGCGCCTTGGACAGGTCGCACTTCAGGGGGGAGCCGGAGGTGATCGCCGACGGCCACAGGGAGATGAAGACCAGGAACAGGATGACCAGCGCGGAGACGATGAACACCGGGTTGCGGCGCAGGTCCCGCCAGGCGTCCGACCACAGCGAGCGCGGCCGCTCCTCCGGTCCCGCGCCGTCCGGTCCCGGCCTCTTCTCCAGGCTCTCGGCCTCGTCGACGCCCAGGTCCATGGCGCCGCCCATGCTGGTGCCCGCGATCGCGGCCTGGGGTTCGTCGTGACGGTCAGACATAGCGGATCCTCGGGTCGAGTACGGCGTACAGGAGGTCGACGACGAGGTTGGCGACGAGGAAGACCAGCACCAGCACGGTGACGAAGCCGACCACCGTCTGCGTGTTCTGCCGCAGGATGCCCTGGTAGAGCTGGTAGCCGACACCGTGGATGTTGAAGATCCGCTCGGTGACGATCGCCCCGCCCATCAGGAAGCCGATGTCGGCGCCGATGAACGTCACCACCGGGATCAGGGAGTTGCGCAGCAGGTGCCGGACGACGACCCGGCGCCGGGGCAGGCCCTTGGCGACGGCGGTGCGGACGTAGTCGGAGCGGCGGTTCTCCGCGATGGAGGTGCGGGTCAGCCGGGTGACGTAGGCGAGGGACACCGACGCGAGCACCAGGCCGGGCAGGATCAGCTCGTCGAAGGGCGCCTCGGAGGACACCGAGGGCCTGATCCAGCCCCACTTCACGCCGAGCAGCAGCTGGAGCAGCAGACCGGTGACGAAGGTGGGCACGGAGATCACGACGAGGGTCAGCAGCAGCACCCCGGTGTCCACCGGCCGGCCCCGGCGCAGCCCGGTGACCACGCCGAGGGTGACGCCGATGACGATCTCGAAGACGATCGCGATCAGCGTGAGCCGGATCGTGACGGGGAACGCCGTCCCCATCAGCTCGGTGACCTCCTGGCCGTTGAAGGCCGTGCCGAAGTCGCCGGTGAAGACGTTCCCCATGTACGTCACGTATTGCTGCCAGACCGGCTTGTCGAGGCCGAACTCCTGCTCGAGACGGGCGGCCGTCGCCGGGTCGCACTGCCGCTCCCCGCACAGGCCCGCGATGGGGTCGCCCATCACGTTGACCATGAGGAAGATCAGCAGCGTGGCCCCGATGAAGACGGGGATCATCTGGAGCAGCCGCCGGACGACGTAGCGCCCCATGACGGCTCAGCTGACCTTGATCTCGTTGTAGACGGGGACGCTGAAGGGGTTGAGCTTGACGCTCGAGAGCCGCTCGGACCAGCCGGCGCTGCCGTTCTGGTACCAGAGCGGGATCGCTGCCATGTTGTCCCGGACCACCTCCTCGGCCTGCTGGAACAGGCCGACGGCCTTGGCGGTGTCGGTCTCCTGGTTGGCCCGGTTCACCAGATCGTCGAACTGCTTGTTCGACCACTTGCCGTCGTTGGACGAGGCGTTGGTGTAGTACAGCGGCTGGAGGAAGTTCTGGATGAGCGGGTAGTCCATCTGCCAGCCGGCCCGGAACGGCCCGGTCATCTTCCGGTCGGTGATCTGGTTGCGGAAGTCCGCGAAGGTGCCGACCGGGTTGGCGGTGCATGCGCGCTCGTTGTCGAGGGCGTTGTTGATGGAGTTGCAGACGGCGTTGACCCACTCGCGGTGGGAGCCGGTGTCGGCGTTGAAGGTGATGGTCACCTTGCCGCCGGGCAGTCCGCCGCCCTCCTCGATGAGCTTCTTCGCCTCGTCGGGCTTGAACTCGCAGAACTCGCCGCACAGTCCGTCCTGGAAGCCGCCGTCCTCGCCGAGCACCGGGGAGGTCCAGTCGGTGGCGGGCGTGCGGGTCTTCTGGAAGATCGTGTCGGTGATCTGCGCGCGGTCGATCGCCATGGACAGGCCCTGGCGCACCTTCGTCGCGTCCTCGGTGTTCCAGGCCTCGTCGTAGAACGGGAAGGCGAGGGTCTGGATGATGCCGGCGGGCGTGTTGAGGTAGCGGTCGCCCAGGTCGTTCTTCACGTTTTTCAGCTGCGCGGCGGGCACGTCGTCGACCAGGTCGAGGTTGCCGGCCAGCAGATCGGTGTAGGCGGTGTTGTTGTCGGTGTAGACCTTCAGGTCGACGCCGCCGTTCTGCGCCTTGTCGTCGCCCGGGTAGTCGTCCCACGTGCGCAGCGACATCTGCGAGCCGCGGGTGTACGACTCGACCAGGTAGGGCCCGTTGCCGACCGGCTTCTTCACCCAGGCGTCGTGGTCGTCGAAGAACGCCCGGGGCAGCGGCGCGAAGGCCGCGTAGCCGAGGGTGTCGGGGAACGTGGAGAACTTCTGGGTCAGCTTCACGGTGAAGGTCCGCTCACCGGTCACCTTCAGCCCGGACAGGGTGTCCGCGGTCTGCTCGCCCTCCTCCGGGTGCACCTGGTCGTAGCCCTCGATGTAGCCGAAGAAGTACGCGTTGCGCTGGTTGTTGCGCAGGCTCGCGCCGTAGTTCCAGGCGTCCACGAAGGACTGGGCGGTGACCTTCTCGCCGTTGCTGAAGGTCCAGCCGTCCTTGACGGTGACGGTGAAGTTCTGCGAGTCCGAGGTCTCGATCTTCTCGGCGAGCATGTCCTCGGCCTCACCGGTCTCCGGGTCGTACCGCTTGAGACCCCGGAAGATCATGTCGAGGACCTTGCCGCCCTGCACCTCGTTGGTGTTGGACGGCTCCAGCGGGTTCTGCGGGTCGCCCCAGGAGGCGCTCAGCACGGCCTGGGAGTCGCCGCTGCCTCCCCCGCCCCCGCCGCACCCCGCCGTGGCGAGAGCGAGCGCCATCGCGCAGACGGCCCAGCCGGCGTGCGTGGTGATGCGCATGGGTGCCTCCTCGTGCCCGGGTCCCTTACCGGACCAGCCTGGGAGGGGGCGCTCCCGCGCGCACGCCCGCCGGGGCCGTACGGGTCGCACGATCCGCCGGACGGGCTGACGGGCACGCTCCGGGACCGGCACGCGCGAGGACCCGGGGCGCCGCGTCCTGAAGGGGCGGGTCAGTCCTTGGTGACGTCCCCGTCGTTCTCCAGCGTCTTCAGGGCCGGGTCCAGCACGACGTCCTCGGAGCGGGCCGCGACGGTGGGCTCCTCCGGGAAGTGGCACGCCGTCAGGTGGCCCGCGGTGTTGCCCCCGATCTGCACCAGCGGCGGCTCCTCGGTGGCGCACTTGTCCTGCGCCTTCCAGCACCGCGTGCGGAACCGGCAGCCGGACGGCGGCGAGATCGGCGAGGGGACGTCACCGGCGAGGCGGATGCGCTCGCGGTTCTCCGACTCGTCGTCCATGGCCACCTCGGGCACGGCCGAGAGCAGGGCGTGGGTGTAGGGGTGCCGCGGGCGGTTGTAGATGGAGTCGCGGTCGCCGACCTCGACCACCTTGCCCAGGTACATGACGGCCACGCGCTGCGAGAAGTGCCGCACGACGGCGAGGTCGTGCGCGATGAAGAGGAAGGCGATGCCCATCTCTTCCTGGACCTTCTGCAGCAGGTTGACGACCTGCGCCTGGATCGACACGTCGAGCGCGGAGACCGGCTCGTCCGCCACGATCAGCTTCGGGTTGAGCGCGAGCGCGCGGGCGACGCCGATGCGCTGGCGCTGGCCGCCGGAGAACTCGTGCGGGAAGCGGTTGTAGTGCTCCGGGTTCAGGCCGACGAGCTCGAGCAGCTCGCGGACCCGCTTCTCCCGGCCGCCCGCGGGGTTGATCCCGTTGACCTCCATCGGCGACTTGATGATCGTGCCGACGGTCTGGCGCGGGTTCAGCGAGGAGTACGGGTCCTGGAAGATCATCTGGATCTCGGACCGTACCGGCGCGAGCTGCTTGCGCTTGGCGTGCGTGATGTCCTGGCCCGCGTACTCGATCTTTCCGCCCGTGGGCTCCAGGAGCCGGGTGATGAGCCGGCCCGTGGTCGACTTGCCGCAGCCCGACTCACCCACCAGGCCGACGCTCTCGCCGACGCCGACGGTCAGGTCGACGTTGTCGACGGCCTGCACGGCACCGACCTTCCGCTTGATCGGGAAGCCGCCGTAGATCGGGAAGTGCTTGGTCAGGCCCTCCACCTTCAGCAGCGCCTCGGTCGACGCGCCGGTGGAGCCCTGCTGTGCGGGGAGGGTGAGGTTGTCGCTCATGTCTCGGATCTCCCTAGCGCAGCCGGGGCTGGATCTTGTCGATGAAGATGGTCTGCTTCTGCTCTGCCGTCAGGTGGCAGGCGGCGGCCCGGCCGGTGCCGAGCGCGGGCCGCTCGGTGCTGCACCGGTCGCCCGACACCTTGTCCGTGAAGGTGCAGCGCGGGTGGAACGGGCAGCCGGACGGCGGGTTGAGCAGGCTGGGCGGCGAGCCCGGGATGGGCGTGAGGGGCTGCGAGGTGCTGCCCCCGAGGCGCGGCATCGAGCTGAGCAGGCCCCAGGTGTAGGGGTGCCGCGGCTCGCGCAGGACCTCGCGGACGCTGCCGCGCTCCACGGCCCGGCCCGAGTACATCACCAGCAGGTCGTCGGCCATGTCGGAGATGACGCCGAGGTCGTGGGTGATGAAGATGATCGCCGACCCGAACTCCTGCTGGAGATCCTTGAGGAGGTCGAGGATCTGCGCCTGGACGGTCACGTCGAGGGCGGTGGTCGGCTCGTCCGCGATCAGCAGGTCGGGGTCGCAGACCAGGGCCATGGCGATCATGGCGCGCTGGCGCATACCGCCGGAGAACTGGTGCGGGTAGTCGTCCACGCGCGTCTTGGGCTGCGGGATGCCGACCTTGGTCAGCATCTCGATCGCCCGCTCCCGCGCTTCCTTCTTGGAGGCGCCGGTGTGCTTCATGAACGGCTCGGCGATCTGCCGGCCCACCGTGTAGTACGGCGAGAGCGCCGTCAGCGGGTCCTGGAAGATCATCGCGACCTTGTTGCCGCGGAGCTTCTCCAGCTCCTTCTCGGGCGTGGTCACCAGGTCCTGGCCGTCGAGGAGGATCTCGCCCTCGACGGTGGTGGTCTTGGGGTTGTGCAGCCCGAGCACGGTCAGGTTGGTCACGGATTTGCCGGAACCCGACTCGCCCACGATGCCCAGGGTCTTGCCCCGCTCGACGTCGAAGGACAGCCCGTCGACCGCCTTGACGATGCCGTCCTCGGTGGAGAACCGCACCCGCAGGTCGCGGACCGAGAGGAAGGAGTCGGGCCCGGTGGGGGCCTTCTCGCCTTCGGTCTTGGTCAGTGTGCTCACGGTGTTTCTCCTAGCTGAGCCGTACGCGCGGGTCGATGTACGCGTAGGCGAGGTCGACGAGGATGTTCAGGAGCAGGATGAAGAAGGCTCCGAACAGCATGACACCCATGGTCACCGGCAGGTCCTTCGTCAGCGACGAATCGACCGCGAGACGGCCGATGCCGGCCAGGTCGAAGGTGAACTCGGTGACCACCGCGCCGGACAGCAGCGCGCTGAGGTCCATGCCGAGGATGGTGACGATGGGGATCAGGGAGCCGCGCCAGGCGTAGCGGAAGAACACGTAGCTCTTGCGCATGCCCTTGGCGCGCGCCGTGCGGACGTGCTCCTCCTGGAGCTGCTCGATCATCGTCGAGCGGGACATACGGGTGTACTGCGCGGTGAAGATGGTGGCCATGACCACCCAGGGGATGAGCATCCCCAGGGCCCAGGCCCCGGGCTCCTCGGTGAAGTTGTGGTACTTCGGGAACTCCATGATGCCCGTGCTGTAGACCAGCAGGCCGAGGACGATCGGGCCGAGCAGGTAGATCTGGAAGGAGCTGAGCACGATGGAGGCGCCGCTGACGATCTTGTCGACGACGGTGCCGCGCTTCCAGGCGGCCAGCAGACCCGAGCCGAGGCCCAGGATCAGGAAGATCACGAGACCGCCGACGGTCAGCGACAGCGTCAGCGGGAAGCGGTCGATGACGGAGTCCCAGACGAACTCGCCGCTTTGGAAGGAGACACCCAGGCACGGCGCGGAGCAGTGGCCCTGCGGGAAGTCGCGGCCGGCCACGATCCCGGACATGAACTCCCAGAACTGGGTGGATATGGGCTTGTCCAGGCCGAGGTTCTCACGGATCACCGCGAGGTTCTCGGGCGAGCAGTTCTTGCCGCAGGACAGCGCAGCGAAGTCCTGAGGAACTGTGTAGAACAGGAAGAACGTGAAGGCGCCGATCAGGAACATGATGACGACGGCGCCGGTCAGCCTGCGGATGAGGAACTGAAGCATGGCGGGTGGATGCTCTCTTCGAAACGCGGCGGCAGTCAGGGGGTACCGTCCGCGGGGGTGTGCTCCGCCTGGCGCACACCCCCGCGGTCAGCCGATCTGGCGGGTTACGGCTGCTTCAGGTACAGGTCGTTGATGTCGATGTAGCTCGACTCGGTGCTGTACTTGGCGCCACCCACGTTCGATCCGAAGAGCTGGATCTGCTTCGAGTAGTAGACCGGGGCAGCCGGGTTGATCTCCTCCACGATGCGGTGGTGGGCCTGCTCCCAGGTCTTGGCGGCCTCCTCCGGCTCCTGCTTCAGGGCCTTCTGGATCAGCTCGTTGACCTGCTTGTCGTCGATGTGCGAGTAGTTCGACGCACCGTCGGCGACCAGCTCACCGTCGTAGACCGGGGTGATGACCGTGGATGGGGACGGCCAGTCCTGGCCCCAGCCGGTCATGTAGAGGTCGTACGGGTTGTTCAGCTTGCCGACCTGCTCGTAGAAGCTGGCGCGGTCGATCTCCTTCGACTGGACGTCGAAGCCGATCTTCTCCAGGGCGTCCTTCAGGATGACCTGCTGGGCCTGGCCGCGCGGCGTGTTGGAGTAGGCGTAGGTGAGCTTCGTGCCCTCCTTGACACCCGCCTCCTTCAGCAGCTCCTTGGCCTTCTCGATGTCGCCGTTGGGCTTCTTCAGCTTGCCGAACGGGTCGTACGACGGGTCGAAGCCCGGCAGGGTCGGGGCGAGCAGACCGCCGGCGATCTCACCGCCGTAGCGGCCGCCGTCCGCCTGGACCATGGACTGGCTCGGGATCGCGTAGGTGATCGCGTCGCGGACCTTCTTGTCCTTCACCCGGTCCAGGTTGAAGGTGAGCTGCCACACGTAGGGCTGGTAGCCCTGGATGGTGCGCTTCTTGGTCTGCGGGTCGGTGACCACGTCGGCCATCTGCGCCGGGTCCACCGAGTCGGTGAACTGGATGGCGTTCTTGGCCTCGCCCTGGTCGGAGATCAGACGCTTGGTCTGGCTCGGCTGGGAGACCGTGCTGGTGAAGTTGTAGCCGTCGACGTACTGGTGACGCACCGAGTCCGTCTTCGGGTCCCACTGGGTGTTCTTGACCAGCTTCATGGACTTGCCCGGCTTGTACTCGGCGATCTTGTACGGGCCGAGGGCGGCGGGCGCCTTGTCGTACTTCTCCTTCGTGTCCTGCTTGGCAGGAACGATGGCGTAGCCGGCCATGGCGAGGGCCTGCGGCAGGTCCGGGCGCGGCTGGCTGAACTTGAAGACGACCGTCTTGTCGTCCGGCGTCTCGAGGACGGTGTCCGGCAGGTGCTTGCCCTTGTACGGGCCGTCCGGCAGCGCCTTGCGGTAGTCGTTCCCCGACAGCCAGCTCTGGATGTAGGTCGGACCGTCGAAGATCACCTTCGAGTACAGGCGCTCGATGGTGTGGCGGACGTCGGCCGAGGTGATCGGGTTGCCGTCCTCGTCCTTGACGCCGTCCTTGAGCTTGTACGTCCAGGTCTTGCCGCCGTCGGTGGTCTGACCGGAGTCCGTGGCGACGTCGCCGACGACGGTCAGGTTGCCCTGCTCGTCCTCCTGGAAGTTCGTCAGACCGCGGTGGATCAGGTTGGCGAACTGGCCGGCGTCGCTGACGTAGATCTGACCCGGGTCCATGTGGGTCAGGTCCGACTGCATGTAGACGTTGATGAAGCCGCCGGGCTTGGCCCCCGGGACCTCCTGGGCCGGGCCGGTCGAAGCGGCGGCGTCACCGTAGGCGACAGGGTCCTGCTGCTCGGCGGCGTCCTTCTGGGACTTCGCGTCGCTCTTGCCCTTGCCGCCGCCGTCGTTGCTGGAGCAGCCGGTCAGGGCCAGGGACCCTGCCACGATGGCCACGGCGATGGCGCGCGCGGTACGCGTTCTGATGGGCTTCATGATGCCGATGCACCTACCTGTCGATAGTTGTCCACGAGTTGCTGCCTGGCAGTCCGGTAGACCGGCCGGGGGCGGCAGCTCCCCCACCCACCAATGGACGTTCAGCGTCCGGTCTTGGGGTCGAATGCGTCCCGGACGGAGTCTCCGAGAAGGTTGAAGGCGAGAACGAAGATCACCAGCGCCGCTCCCGGGAAGAGCAGGAACATCGGGTCCTGCTCGTACACCTCGGTGCCGACCTTGAACATGCGGCCCCAGTCCGGGGTCGGCTCGACGAAGCCGACACCGATGAACGAGAGGAAGGCGATGGTGAGGATCGTGCTCGGCAGGATGTAGGTGGCCTGCACCAGGATCGGGGTGACGATGTTCGGGAGGATCTCCTTGCGCACGATGCGACCGGGAGAGGCGCCCGAGACCTTCGCCGCCTCGACGAACTCACGGTCCCTCAGCGACAGCACGGAGCTGCGCACCAGACGGGACAGGCCCATCCAGCCGAGGAACCACATCACCAGGATGATCGCCACGGCCCGCAGGTAGGTGGGGGTCTCGTCCTGCGGGTCGACGAACATCGCGGTGACGACGGGCATGAAGGCGATGAAGAACAGCTGCTGGGGGAAGCCCAGGAAGAAGTCCGTCACCCGGCCGAGCCAGTAGTCGACGCGACCGCCGAAGTATCCGCCGATCATGCCGAGGATCACGCCCGTGACCACACTGAGCAGCGTGACGATCACGGCCATGTAGAGCGACGTCCGCATGCCGTACAGCAGCATGGTGAACACGTCGCGGCCCAGCTTGGGCTCGACGCCGAACCAGAACTCGCCCGACATGCCGCCGAAGTTGCCGCTGGGCATGGCGAAGTCGTCGAGCAGGAACGGGTAGTCGGGCTCCTGGGCGTACAGCGTGTACGGGTTCTTGCCGTACAGCTTGGCGATCACCGGTGCGAGCGCGGCCACCACGAAGAAGAAAATGACCACACACGCGGAGACGACTCCGGTACGGTCGCGCTTGAAGCGCTGCCACATCAACTGGCCGGGGGAACGGCCCTCGGGCTGCTTCTCGCCCTTGACGACATCGGTGGTCGCCGTGAGCTCAGGGTCCAAGACAGCCGCGGACCCGGAGTCCTCAGCCTTGATTGGACTGGTCATCGTGTTCGTCCCCCGGGGGGTTGGGAAGTTGAGCGCAGCGCAGATACCGGCAGGTACTGCGGTTTGGGGGAACTTTCGCCAAGAGAGTCAACGCGCGTCAAGGGCGAACGGCATAGGGATCTCCCTACCGTCGTTTTTTTGAGGAAATATTGCAGAGATCGACACCTGCGCGCGCTTGACACCTCTGAACTAAATTCGACAATCCAGACATTCGTTGCACGTTTTCGGTTTACATGTCCGAAACCGGAGTGCGCGATCACCGATATGCGAACGAGATGTTGCGTTTGCCGGAAGCACGTGCGACCGCCCGGAGACGTCCCCCGCCCCCGGACGCCGGCCGCCCCGGCCCCCGGCCCTCCGGCACGCGCGGGCGTACGCGGTGACAGCCCCGTACCATGGAGGCAGGCCGAGGCGTGTCCAGCCCGGCAGGGCCCTCGCACCACAGACGTCTGCGGCGGGCAACCTTCACCACCTCCGGGAGTACGCCTTTCATGGCACCGTCTGTAACGCGTCACGACATCCGCAACGTCGCCATCGTCGCCCACGTCGACCACGGCAAGACCACCATCGTCGACGGCATGCTCAAGCAGGCCGGCGCCTTCGCCGCCCACCAGCTCGACCAGGTCGACGACCGCATGATGGACTCGAACGACCTGGAGCGTGAGAAGGGCATCACGATCCTCGCCAAGAACACGGCGGTGAAGTACCACCCCAAGGACGGCGGCGAGCCCATCACGATCAACATCATCGACACCCCCGGCCACGCCGACTTCGGCGGCGAGGTCGAGCGCGGTCTGTCGATGGTCGACGGTGTCGTGCTGCTGGTGGACGCCTCCGAGGGCCCGCTGCCGCAGACCCGCTTCGTGCTGCGCAAGGCGCTCCAGCAGCGTCTGCCGATCATCCTCTGCATCAACAAGACGGACCGTCCCGACGCCCGGATCGACGAGGTCGTCAACGAGACCTACGACCTCTTCCTCGACCTGGACGCCGACGAGGAGCAGATCGAGTTCCCGATCGTCTACGCCTGCGGCCGCGACGGCATCGCCTCGCTGACCAAGCCCGACGACGGCACGGTCCCCGGCGACTCCGACTCCCTCGAGCCGTTCTTCTCGACGATCCTCGAGCACATCCCCGCCCCCTCCTACGACGAGGGCGCCCCGCTCCAGGCACACGTCACCAACCTGGACGCCGACAACTTCCTCGGCCGTATCGCGCTGCTGCGCGTCCACCAGGGCGAGCTGAAGAAGGGGCAGACGGTCGCGTGGATGAAGCGCGACGGCTCCGTGCAGAACGTCCGCATCTCCGAGCTGATGATGACCGAGGCGCTCACCCGCAAGCCCGCCGAGAAGGCCGGCCCCGGTGACATCTGCGCGGTCGCCGGCATCCCCGACATCATGATCGGCGAGACCCTGGCCGACCAGGAGAACCCGGTCGCGCTGCCGCTGATCACGGTGGACGAGCCGGCGATCTCCATGACCATCGGCACCAACACCTCCCCGCTGGTCGGCCGCGGCGGCACCGGCAAGGGCGCCGACAACAAGGCGGCCGTCAAGGACCGCAAGGTCACCGCCCGCCAGGTCAAGGACCGCCTGGACCGCGAGCTGATCGGCAACGTCTCGCTCCGCGTCCTGGAGACCGAGCGCCCCGACGCCTGGGAGGTGCAGGGCCGCGGCGAGCTGGCGCTGGCCATCCTGGTCGAGCAGATGCGCCGCGAGGGCTACGAGCTCACCGTCGGCAAGCCCCAGGTGGTCACCAAGGACGTCGACGGCAAGGTCTACGAGCCGGTCGAGCGCATGACCATCGACGTGCCCGAGGAGCACATGGGCGCGGTCACGCAGCTCATGGGCGTCCGCAAGGGCCGCATGGACAACATGTCGAACCACGGCTCCGGCTGGGTGCGCATGGAGTTCGTGGTGCCCTCGCGCGGTCTGATCGGCTTCCGCACCGAGTTCCTGACCCAGACCCGCGGCACCGGCATCGCGCACTCCATCCACGAGGGCCACGAGCCCTGGTTCGGCACGCTGACCACCCGCAACAACGGCTCCCTGGTCGCCGACCGCGCCGGCGCGGTCACCGCCTTCGCGATGACCAACCTCCAGGAGCGCGGCGTGCTCTTCGTGGAGCCCGGCACCGAGGTGTACGAGGGCATGATCGTCGGTGAGAACTCCCGCTCCGACGACATGGACGTCAACATCACCAAGGAGAAGAAGCTCACCAACATGCGGTCGTCCACGGCCGACGTGACCGAGTCGATCGTCCCGCCGCGCAAGCTGTCGCTGGAGCAGTCCCTGGAGTTCTGCCGCGACGACGAGTGCGTGGAGGTCACCCCGGAGGCCGTCCGCATCCGCAAGGTGAACCTGGACGCCCGGGAGCGCGCCCGCGCCGCGAGCCGCGCCAAGCACGGCTGATCACCGCACCACCGCGCTTGCGACGCGGCCCGGCACCCCTGGTGGGGCGCCGGGCCGCGTCGCGTTTCCGGTCCGGTCAGTCCGCGGAGGCGGACGCGTCGTCCTTCGCGCCCGGCGACCCCTGCGGCCCTTGCGCCGACTTCTTCAGGAAGCCCATGTCCTCGTAGACGGGGGTGGCGAAGCCGAAGGCGCCGGCGTTGGCGAGGGTCTCGCGGGCCGCGACGAGCTGCGGGCGCTGGTAGAGCGGGATGGAGCCGGCCGCCGCCCAGATCCGGGAGTCGGCCTTGCGGATCAGGTCGCGGCGTTCGGAGTCGTCGAGAGTGGCGACGGCCTGGTCGAAGAGCTGGTCGACCTGGTCGGTGCCGACCCGCGTCCAGTTCTGCTCCACGTTCAGCGAGCCGTCGGCGGCCGGGACGGGCTTGGAGTAGACCGGGCGGGCGTCGGTGGCGGGGAAGGCGGTCGCGGGCCAGGAGTACAGGGCCAGGTCGAAGTCGCCGGAGGCGATGTGGTCCTTGAAGTAGCTGTCGTTGTCGACCTTGGAGATGTCGGTGCGGATGCCGATCCTCTCCAGCATCGTCGCGATCCGGCCGGCCACGGTCTGAAGCGTCTTCGAACCGGGCCCGGACGGCAGCACGAACCGCAGCACCAGTGCCTTGCCGTCCTTGGCGACCGGTGCGGTGTCGGCGCGGGCCGGGGCCGCCGTGCCCTGCGGGGCGTAGGCGCCGGCGGGGGCGCCGCCCTTCTTCAGCCGGCCGGTGCCGGTGCCGGAGTCCTGCGGGGCCTTGCCGTCGTCCTCTCCGACGATGTACGTGCCGTCGTCGCCGCCTCCGCCTTCGCCGTCGCCGGAGCCCTCGGAGTCGCCCGAGGCGCCCTCGTCCTCCGTGTCCGCCTCGGAGCCGGCCGCCTCCTCGCCCTCGTCCTTCTTCGCGTCCTTCTTCTCCTCCTTCACCGGACCGCCCGGCACCCAGCCGGCGTCCGAGAGCAGGGCGCGGGCCTCCTTGGCGTCCGGCGTGCCGAGGGCGCCGCTGCTGTCGGCGTAGGCGGCCTGGCCGGACAGCGCGAGGTGGCTGCCTACCGGCTCGGCGGGCAGGCCGAGCGGCTTCAGCACCGCCTTGGCGATCTCCTCGCGGTCGAGGGCACGGGCCACGGCGCGGCGGACCCGCTCGTCGGACAGCGGGCCCTCGGCGCCGTTCAGGGCGAGCTGGGTGTAGGCCGGCTCCAGTGACCTGCGCACCTCGAAGCCGCCGAGTGCCTTCTGCTGCCGGGCGTACTTCTCGGCCTTCTTGCGCAGCTTCTTGCGGGCGGAGATCTCCTCGGCGGCGGCGTCCTCGTCGGAGCCGTTGGCGACCGCCCAGGAGCGCAGCGCGTCCGCGGCGGAGCGGTCGGCCTCGGGGCCCATCAGGGGCTCGTTCCCGTCCTGCGGCAGGGCGGCGGCCGTGATGCGCCCGGCGGCCTCGGGGTCGATCTCGGCCAGGTCGATGGTGCCGTCGCTGAGCGCGGAGACGCGCTTGTCGTGCGGCACGGCGCGCAGCACGATCTTCTGGAGCTTGGCCGGGCTGCCCCACCAGCGCGGATTGCGGGCGAGGACGACCTCGTCCTCCTCGGTGTCCACCGTGTCCACCATGAACGGCCCGGCGGTGACCTTGAGCCTCTTGCGCGCCCCGTCGTTGAAGGAGTCCGGGCTGCCCATGACCTCCTTGGGGTAGAGCGGGCTGAACAGCGACTTCCAGTCCGCGTAGGGGCGGCTGAAGGTGACCTTGACCTCGAGGTCGTTCTTGCCCCGCTCGACCTTCTCGATGCGGTCGTAGCCGGCGTTGCGGGCGGTCCAGTAGGCGGTGTCCTTGCCGGACAGGGCGCGCCACTGGGCGGCGAAGTCGGCGGCGCCGATCTCCCGGCCGTCGCTCCAGACGGCCTGCTGGGCGAGCTTGTAGACGACCACCTGCTTGGGCTCGGTGTCGACGACCTCGGCGGAGGCCAGGTAGTCGGGGTTGCGCACGGCCCGGCCCCGGCCGTCCGTGCGGTACATCGACGGCAGGACGGCCTCGGCGATCCGGGCGGTGGTGGTGTCGGCGTCGGCCTGGAAGGTGTTCAGGGTGTCCGGGACGGTGTCCACGGCCCAGCGCAGGGTCCCGCCGTCGGCGATGTCGGACCGGTCGGCGTCCGCGACGTCCGCGCCCGCGAGGGGCTTGCCCGCGGGGTCCTCGGAACCGCATCCGGCCAGGGCGGGCACCGTGAGCATGCCGGCGGTGAGGAAGGCGACCGAGCGCAGGACGGCGCGCGGGCCGATGCCGTCGTGGGACATCTCTGGATACCTCCGGAAAGCCGCGGGCATGGTGATCACACTTGGTATTGGGCGTTCATCCGATGTATGCGGCCCACTGAAGAGGAACGGGTTCCGCGTTCCCCGGAGACACGGCGGCCGGGAACGGCAAGCCCACCCGTGCGGCGCAACGCACCCGGCGCGACGCGGCTTCGCACCGGACGATGCACCCATGCGCCTCGGCCAATCGATGCACATCCCTTCACAGCGCGCGGTGTGACGCGCAACACTCGCAGGCGCATGACCGTCGCCCGCCCTGGGCCGGAAGGACCCGTGGAAATGAGGTCACGTCATGTCCGTGCACGATGAACTGACAACCGTCCAGCGCTGCCTCGACGACCTGGTCAGGTCGGTGGGGCGGCTGGAGAAGCAGCTGGGCAGCGGCAGCCTGGAGGTCCGCCGCGTCCGCTCCGACGCCAACCACCTGCGCGAGAGCCTCGCGCTGCTCCGGGAGACCGCCGTCGCCACGGCCGGCCCGGCCAAGCGGCCCGACCTCGTGACCATCTCCGACACCCCCTACGACCCGTCGCTGTGGGTGGACACCGACGACGAGGGTCTCGGTGCCCGCGACCGCCGCGCCCCCTGACCCCGCCCGACCGCCGCCCGCCGACC
>MUNG01000569.1 GCA_002154585.1 Streptomyces pseudogriseolus | reverse complement strand
ACCCTGCGCCGCAGGCATCCGACCGCAACCCCCCACCGGCCAGACCCCCGCACCGCAGGCACGCACCGCACCGCACCGCGAACCTCAGCCCAGCGCCGCAGACACGCACCGCACCGCGGCTCTCAGCCCAGCGCCGACTTCACCGCATCCGCGAGCCGCCCCGCCACGGACCGAGCCTGATCGATGTCGGCCGCCTCGACCATGACCCGCACCAACGGCTCCGTCCCGGAGGGACGCAACAGCACCCGCCCGGTCTCCCCGAGCTCCCGCTCGGCCTCACCCACCGCCGTGGCCAGCTCCGCCGACGTCTTCACCCGGGACTTGTCCACGTCAGGGACATTGATCAGCACCTGCGGCAGCCGCTCCATCACGGAGGCCAGCTCCCGCAACGTCCGCCCGCTCTCGGCAACCCGCGCCGCCAGCAGCAGCCCCGTCAGCGTCCCGTCCCCGGTCGTCGCGTGGTCGAGAACGATCACGTGCCCGGACTGCTCGCCGCCCAAGGCGAACCCGTGCTGCTTCATCTCCTCCAGGACGTACCGGTCCCCCACCGCCGTCTGGACGAGCCGGATCCCCTCCCGCTCCATGGCGAGCTTGAACCCGAGGTTCGACATGACCGTCGCGACGACCGCATCGGACCGCAGCGCCCCCCGCTCCCGCATGGCGAGCGCCAGCACGGCGAGGATCTGGTCCCCGTCGACCTCCTCCCCCGTGTGGTCGACGGCGAGGCACCGGTCGGCGTCCCCGTCGTGCGCGATCCCGAGGGCGGCCCCGTGCTCGACGACGGCCACCTTCAGCTGCGCGAGGTGCGTCGACCCGCACCCGTCGTTGATGTTCAGCCCGTCCGGCTCGGCACCGATGGTCACGACCTCGGCCCCGGCCCGCCGGAACGCCTCGGGCGACACCTGCGACGCCGCCCCGTGCGCCTCGTCCAGCACGATCTTCAGCCCGTCGAGCCGGTTCGGCAGCACGCCCACGAGGTGGGCGACATACGTGTCGAGCCCTTCCGCGTAGTCCCGCACGCGTCCGACCCCGGCCCCGGTGGGCCGGTCCCACGGCGCACCGGTCCGGTGCTCCTCGTAGACCGCCTCGATCCGGTCCTCCAGCTCGTCGGCGAGCTTGTGCCCTCCGCGGGCGAAGAACTTGATGCCGTTGTCGGGCATGGCGTTGTGGCTAGCGGAGAGCATCACGCCGAGGTCGGCGCCGAGCGCACCCGTGAGGTGGGCGACGGCCGGCGTCGGCAGCACGCCGACCCGCAGGACGTCCACGCCCGCGCTGGCGAGCCCGGCGACCACGGCGGCCTCCAGGAACTCCCCGGACGCGCGCGGGTCACGCCCGACGACGGCGGTGGGCCGGTGCCCTTCGAACGTGCCCGCCTCGGCCAGTACGTGCGCGGCGGCGACGGACAGGCCGAGGGCCATCTCCGCCGTGAGATCCGCGTTGGCGACACCGCGCACGCCGTCCGTGCCGAAGAGTCGTCCCACTTGTCCTCCTGAGGATGCGTCAGTACCGACAGCCCTCCAGGGCCCCGCCACCTAGGTCCCGCCGAGGCGTTGGACCGGCCCGTACGGCCGACGGCTGTGCCACTGACAAAGCTGAGCTCTTGATATTTCGACGGTCGCGAACCAACCGCGGCTCCCGGCGTCCAGCACCCGGTTCCCGGCCCGGCACCCGGCGCCTCCCGCAAGGCAAACGCCATCGGCCGTACACCACGGCGTCACCGCCCGACCATCCGATCACATTAGCGTTTGAGCGCCTTGTGCCGTTATACGCCCACGCCAGTGAATAAACGAACGCCCCGGCAGCACGTTGGCGTGCCGCCGGGGCGTTCGGAGTACGCGCGAGCGCCCTGCGATTAGCGCTTGCTGTACTGCGGCGCCTTGCGGGCCTTCTTCAGACCGGCCTTCTTCCGCTCGACCGCGCGGTCGTCGCGGCGCAGGAAGCCGGCCTTCTTCAGCGGGCCACGGTTGTTGTCGACGTCCGCCTCGTTCAGCGCACGGGCGACACCGAGACGGAGCGCACCGGCCTGACCGGAGACACCGCCACCCGCGATGCGGGCGATGACGTCGTAGCGGCCCTCGAGCTCGAGCACCTTGAAGGGCTCGTTCACTTCCTGCTGGTGCACCTTGTTCGGGAAGTAGTCCTCGAGGGTGCGACCGTTGATCTTCCACTTGCCGGTGCCCGGGACGATCCGGACGCGGGCGATGGCGTTCTTGCGACGGCCCAGGCCGGCGGCCGGCTGGGGCTCGCCGAAGCGGGACGCCATGGACTCCGAGGTGTACTCGCCCTCGACGGGGGCCTCGGACTCGGTGGTGTAGCTGTCGATGTCAAGCTCTTCGAGCGGCTGCTCGGCAGTGGTCTCGGCCACGATGCTCCTCAGATTCTTTTCGGTCTTAGGGGGTGGCCGGACTTACTGCGCGACCTGGGTGATCTCGAACGGCACCGGCTGCTGAGCGCCGTGCGGGTGCTGGTCGCCCGAGTAGACCTTCAGCTTCGAGAGCATCTGACGGCCCAGGGTGTTCTTGGGGAGCATGCCCTTGACGGCCTTCTCGATGGCCTTCTCGGGGTTCTTGGCAAGCAGCTCGTCGTAGCGGACGGAGCGCAGACCGCCCGGGTAGCCCGAGTGGCGGTACGCCATCTTCTGGGTCCGCTTGTTGCCGGAGAGGTGCACCTTGTCGGCGTTGATGATGATGACGAAGTCACCGGTGTCGACGTGAGGGGCGTAGATGGGCTTGTGCTTGCCGCGCAGGATGGAGGCGGCAGTGGAGGCCAGACGGCCCAGGACGACGTCCTGAGCGTCGATGACGTGCCACTGGCGCGTCACATCGCCGGGCTTGGGGCTGTACGTACGCACGGTTCGTAGCCTTCGCTTCTTCAGTGAATGGTCCTGACAAGGTCACCGAAGACGATCACGACAGCCCTGACCGCACAGCGGTGACGCAAACCGCGTGCTGGTCGCTGGTCATCGGCCCGGTGGACCGGTGTAAGGGCCCCTCACGTGAGAATGAGTAAGCCACTACACACAACAGAGACGCAGAATACCCGTGCTCGGCCGGACGGGTCAAAACGAGCCCGCCGCCCGTGGGCACGCCCCATTTTACGGCCGTACGGCGCCCCCGTACGGCCGTAAAATGGGGCGTGCCCACGGGCGGCGGGCTCGTTTTGACCCGTCCGGC
>MUNG01000568.1 GCA_002154585.1 Streptomyces pseudogriseolus | reverse complement strand
CGGGCGGGTGTCGAAGGCGCTGTGGCAGCACATCGAGCTGACCGTGATCTCGACGTTCTTCGTGCTGATCATCGCCATCCCGCTGGGCATCCTGCTGACCCGGGGGCAGGCCGGCCGGGCCACCCCGGTGGTCGTCGGGCTCGCCAACATCGGCCAGGCCACCCCGGCGATCGGTCTGCTGGCGCTGCTGGTGATCTGGCTGGGCATCGGCCGCCGGGCGGCCCTGATCGGCATCATCGCCTACGCCGTGCTGCCGGTGCTGTCCAACACCATCGCCGGTCTGAAGGCCAACGACCCCGCGCTGCTGGAGGCGGCGCGCGGCATCGGCATGTCCCCGCTCGGCGTGCTCACCCGGGTGGAGCTGCCGCTCGCCGTGCCGCTGATCCTCGCGGGCGTGCGCACCGCCCTGGTGCTGAACGTGGGCACGGCCACGCTCGCCACCTTCGGCGGGGGCGGCGGGCTCGGCGTGCTGATCACCACCGGGATCACCAGCCAGCGCATGCCGGTGCTCGTGGTGGGCTCGGTGCTGACCGTCGCGCTGGCGCTGCTGGTGGACTGGCTGGCGTCGCTGGCGGAGCTGCTGCTGCGGCCGCGGGGGCTGGAGGCCGGGCCGTGAGCGGGCGGCCGGGGGTGCGGGCG
>MUNG01000567.1 GCA_002154585.1 Streptomyces pseudogriseolus | reverse complement strand
CGGTGCGCCGTCACCCCGGCGGCCGAAGCGGTACCCGACCTCACCGTCACCGACCTCGCCGACCTCGACGCCGACGCCGGCCGCGCCGGGGTGACGGCGCACCGGGTCCGGTCGCCGGCGGGGAAGGTGGTGCGCAGGACGGCGTGCCGGTGGGTGAGGGTGCGCAGGGCGGCGGCGAGGCGGTCGGTGTCGAGGGGGCCGTCGGTCTCGGCGTCGTAGCGGAGGATGTTGGCGGCGGTGCCCGGGTGGATCTCCTCGAACAGTCGCAGGCCGAGTTGGATCGGGTTGGCCTGGGGGGCGGCGGGTGCGGTGGTGTCCGGTGTGCGGGCGCGCCAGCGGGCGAGGAGGTCGCGGCCGAGGTCGGCGGATACCTGAAGGTTGTCGGACACAGGTGTCGTCCTCCGTGTGGTCACCGGACGTGGTTCTCCGCTGGGTTGCCGGGGGTGGGTCGGCGGCTTGGCTGCCGGGGGTCGGTGTCGGCGGCTGTGTCGCCGGGTCGGGTGCCGTCGGCTCCGCTGCCGGGCGTGGGTGTCGTCGGCGTCAGTCGTGGGACATCAAGGTCCTGACGCGTGCCAGTGCGTCGGCATAGGGCAGTTGGTCGTCGGCCCAGCGGCGGGCGAGGCGGGCGGTGAGTTCGCGGGGTGTCTGGGCGCGGAGCACGTCCTCGACGCGTACCTCGAGGGTGAGGGCGTCCTCGGCGACGGCGGCGATCTCGGCGGCCCGCAGGGAGTCACCGCCCATGGCGGCGAGGGTCTCGTCGGGGCCGCAGGAGGGGACCTGGCAGACGGCGGCGAAGAGGGAGGACAGGAAGAGGGTGAGGAGTTCCGTGTCCTCGGCCGTGGCGGTGGCCGGTGTGGCGGTGACGGCGGTTCCGCCGAGGGTGCCGTCGAGGTGGCGGGTGCGGGCCAGGGAGTGCTGGACCTTCCCGCTGGTGGTGCGGGGGATGGTGCGGGGCGGGCAGAGGACCACGGTGTGGACACGGACGCCGGTGGCGGTGAGGACGCGGGTGCGGATGTCGGCGGCGAGGGCCGTCGTGTCGTGGTTCCGGTCGGCGACCTCGACGGCGATGACGATTTCGTCGTCGGGTCCGGCGAAGGCGGCGGCGGTGGGCCGTACGGCGGGGTTGTCCTCGGTCGCGGCGGTGCACAGGTCGTGGGCGTGGTGGTTGACGCCGTTCTGGATGAGGACGTCCTTGCGGCGGCCGGTGACGGTGAGGTGTCCGTCGCGCAGCCGGCCGAGGTCGCCGGTGCGCAGGTGGCGGGTGCCGTCGAGGACGCCGAAGAGTTCGCCGGCCGGGGTGCCCGTGCTGTTCCAGTAGCCGTTGCTGATGCTGGGGCCGCTGATCCAGATCTCGCCCTCGGCGCCTTCGGGGACGGGGATGCCGGTGTCGGGGTCGACGAGGTTGAGGGTGTGTCCGTCGATGACGGGGCCGCAGTCGACGCGGCCGTCGTCGTCGACGCCCTCGTCGGGTCCGGTCCAGTGGTGTCCGGTGACGATGAGGGTGGCCTCGGCCAGGCCGTAGCAGGGCAGGAACGCCTCGGGGCGGAAGCCGTGGGGGGCGAAGCGGTCGGCGAACCGCTGGAGGGTCGCGGGGCGGATCGGTTCGGCGCCGTTGAAGGCGAGGCGCCAGCTGCTCAGGTCGAGTCCGGTGAGGTCGGCCGTGGCGGCGCGCCGGTCGCACAGGTCGTAGGCGAAATTCGGTCCGCCGGTGTGGGTGATGCCGAGTTCGCTGATCTGACGCAGCCAGGCGAGCGGATTCTTGAGGAAATGCACGGGGGACATCAATCGGACCGGAAATGCCCCGTGGACGGGCGTGAGAATGAATCCGATGAGGCCCATGTCGTGATAGGGCGGAAGCCAGGAGACGACGCGGGCGGTTTCGTCCAGTTTGAATACGTCGGTGATCGCTCTGATGTTGGCGAGGAGATTCCGGTGTTCCAGGACGACGCCTTTCGGCTGTCCCGTACTGCCCGAGGTGTACTGGATGAGGGCGGGGTCCTCGGGTGCGGCGGCGGTGCGCAGCAGGCCGGCCAGGACGTCCACGTCGGGGTTCGCGTCCGCGGTCGCGTCACCGTCGGTACCGGCGTCGCCGAGGGTGAGGACGCGCGGCATGGCCTCGGGGCTCATGGCGCCGGCGAACAGTCCGAGGACATTCGGGTCGGCCAGCAGGGTGCCGGCGCGGGAGTCCTCGAGCATCCGGGTGAAGCGGGCGGCGATGCGGTCGGTGGAGCCGAAGATCGGCGGGTAGGCGGGGACGGCGGGGACGCCGGCGAGGAAGCAGGCCCAGACGGCAACGACGAAGTCCAGGCCGGGCGGGTAGAGCAGCAGGGCGGGGCCCTTGTTGCCGGAGTCGGCGCGCAGTCGCGCCGCCGCCTTGACCGCTCGGGCCAGGAGTTGCCGGTAGGTGAGGCTGTCCACTCGCCCGTCGTCGTGCAGGTACTCGTAGGCCGTCTGTTCGCCGCGGGTGGCGGCGTGCGTGACGAGGGTGTGCACCAGTGTGGGGCGGGCGGGGCTCGGCATCGGCTGACTCCATTCCCTCGGCCGCGGGCGGCCCGGTGTCGGATCGGCGGATCGCGCATCGGAGGGTGCGGGGCTCGGTGACAGGTCGGTATGACGGCGGCACACTCCGGCGCCGAAGCAATTAAAAGTGCGCTGTCTCTCACTCGGCTCTCACTTCCTTATCGCTCACCTCTCAGTCGGCCATGTGGTCGTTGAGTGTCCTCCGAGAAGGCTGATACGAATATGGTCGGCGGTTATTGATTTCCGTTCCGTGACCCGGCGGGTGTTGCCGGTTCCGGTGGCGGTCCACCGCATTCTCGCGTTCTGCGTTCGCCATCTCTCATGGAGGTAGAGGTGCGCCCGACCCGACCGAGTTCCCGCTGGTTCCGATCCTTCGGCGACGTCACCGATCCGGCCGGCGAAGTGGTGTGCTTTCCGCATGCCGGGGGCAGCGCGGCGATGTTCCAGAACTGGCAGCGGTACACGTCGGCGCTGAAGATCACGGCGGTGCAGTTGCCGGGCCGTGAGGTGCGCCTCGGGGAGCGGCCGTTCCTGGAGATGACCGCGCTGGTGGACGCGCTGGCGCCGGCGCTCGCACCACTGACCGGGCGGCCGTACGCGTTCTTCGGGCACAGCATGGGCGCGCTGGTCGCCTTCGAGGTGCTGCGGCGGTTCCGGGAGCTGGAACTGCCCCTGCCGTCGGCGCTGTTCGTGTCCGGCCGGGACGCCCCGCAGTACGCGGACCAGGAGCGGGTCCACCATCTGCCGGACGCGGAGCTGCTGGCGCGGCTGCGGGCCTGGGAGGGGATGGAGCCGCAGGACCTCCCCACGTACGAGGAGCTCGTCAGGCTGATGCTGCCCACCATCCGGGCCGATCTGACGCTGGCGGAGACCTACGTGTACGTGCCGGGGCCGCCGCTTCCGGTGCCGGTACGGGTGTTGCGCGGCAGACGGGACCCGCTGGTGCGGGACGGGGACGCGGGCTGGGCCCGGCAGACCTCGGCGGACTGTTCGGTGCACGAGTTCGACGGAGGTCACTACTTCGTCCAGGACCAGGAGAGGAGCGTCGTCGCCCATGTGGGGGCGGCGCTCGGCGTATCGGCCGCGAGGGAGGCGGGAACCCAGTGAGCAGTTCCTCGTACGCCGGCGGTGTCGGCAGTGGCGAGTCCCGTGACTACAGCGACTACTTCGTGCTGCCGGCCGCGCCGGCGCAGCGCAGTCTGTGGTTCGTCTGCCAGCTGAACCCGTCGAGCAACGCCGCGTACAACGTGGTGAGCGCGGTGCGGCTGACAGGTGAGCTGGACGTCGTGCTGCTCCAGCAGGCCGTGAACGCGGTGGTGGCGCGGCACGAGAGCCTGCGTACCGGGGTCGGCCTGGTCGACGGCGATCCGCACCAGCTGGTGCTGCCG
>MUNG01000566.1 GCA_002154585.1 Streptomyces pseudogriseolus | reverse complement strand
CGACGAGCTCGTCGCGGTTGATCACCTGGGCCATCGCCTGGCGGACGGCCTTGTCCTTCACCGACTCGGCCTTGGTGTTGAAGGCCAGGTAGCGGATCTCCAGACCCGGGGTCTCCACCAGGTCGATCTCGCCGTCGCTGTCGTTGGCCAGCTGCTGGATCTGCTCCGGCGACATGCTGCGGGTCATGACGTCGATCTTGCCGTCCTTCAGCGCCTCGCCCATGGCGTCGGCGCTGTCGTAGGCGACCATCTCCACCTTGTCGTTGTTGACCTGGAGCGCGCCCTTGTACGAGGGGTTCTTGGTGAAGACGGCGCNNGACGTCGAAGCCCTCGCGCAGCTTGTTCTGGGCGTAGTCGTCCTTGTTGACGATGGCCGCGACAGGCGTGGACAGCTTGTACGGGAAGGTGGCGTCGGCCGCCTTGAGGTGGAAGATCACCTCGTTGTCGCCCTGCGTCTCGACGGTGNNGCAGGGCGAAGACGCCGCTGTCACCCTCGAGGGAGATGGCGCGGTCGATGGAGTACTTCACGTCCTGTGCGGTGATCGGGTCACCGTTGGAGAACTTCAGGCCGTCGCGCAGGGTGCAGCTGTAGCGCTCGTTACCGGCGTCGGTGAAGCCGCATGACTTGGCGGCGTCGGGCACGGGCTCGCCGTCGCCGCGGGGCTGGACCATGAGGGTCTGGACGGTCTGCCGCAGGATGTTCCAGGTGCCGACGTCGTAGGCCCAGGCGGGGTCGAGGGGGGCGAGGCCCTCTTCCTCGGATGCGGTGAACCGGTCCGTGGTGCCCACGACGATCGCATCGCCGTCGCCGCTGCCGCTCTCGGCGTCACCACAGGCGGCGAGCACCGGCGCGAGCAGGCCCATCGCGGCCGCCAGCACCAAAGTCTTGCGGTTCATGCTCGAGTTTCTCCTGGACGTGTCGACTCCGTGCCG
>MUNG01000565.1 GCA_002154585.1 Streptomyces pseudogriseolus | reverse complement strand
GGTGGTGTTCGGGCTGGTGGCGGGGGCGGTGCTGCTGGTGCGGCGCCGTTGGCCGATCGCGGTGGTGCTGGTGGCGATCGCGGTGACGCCGGCGGCGATGGGGTTTCTGCTGGGGATCGTGGGGCTGTATTCGCTGGCGGCGTCGGATCTGCCGCGGCGGATCATCGGGTCGCTGGCGGGGATGCAGTCGGTCGGTGTGCTGATCGTGATGTTCGTGCGGTTGCGGCAGGACATCGCGCGGGGGGATGTGGAGGTCGGTGACTGGCTGGTGCCGTTCGCGTCGGTGACGATGGCGCTGGGGGTGACGGCTCCGCCGGTGCTGCTGGGTCTGTACGTGGGCGCGCGGCGGCGGCTGATGGAGAGTCTGCGGGAGCGGGCGGACAGTCTGGAGCGGGAGCTTCAGTTGCTCGCGGAGCGGGCCGAGGAGCGTGCGGAGTGGGCGCGGGGTGAGGAGCGGACGCGGATCGCGCGGGAGATGCATGACGTGGTGGCGCACCGGGTGAGTCTGATGGTGGTGCATGCGGCGGCGTTGCAGGCGGTGGCGCGGAAGGATCCGGAGAAGGCGGTGCGGAACGCGGCGCTGGTGGGGGACATGGGCCGGCAGGCGTTGACGGAGTTGCGGGAGATGCTCGGGGTGCTGCGTGCCGGTGGGGACGGGGTGCGGTCGCGGGCGGGGGGTTCTTCGGTGC
>MUNG01000564.1 GCA_002154585.1 Streptomyces pseudogriseolus | reverse complement strand
CGACCGGCACCCCGGCCGCCGGCTCGGCGCCGTCCGTGGTCGCGGCTTCGGGCTCACCTGCCTCCGCAGCGAAGGTCTCCGGCGGGGTGGCCGGCGCGCGGGGCGGCAGGGACCGGGCCGCGCCGGCCTCGATCTCGTCGGCGATCCGCTCCGCGCCGAGCAGCACCCGCGCCTCCAGGTGCGGCGCGGTCGGCACCACGGAGTCGGCCGAGTTCAACAGCAGTACGGGTGCCCGCAGTCGCTCCCAGATCCTCGCGTGCACCCGGGCGGCGATCTCGGCGCCCCAGGTACCGCCCTCGGTGCTCTCCTCCGCCACGGCGACCAGGCGGNNGGCAGCACCGGCTCCAGGTCGGGCGGGTAGAGCCGGGCCGGGACCAGGACGTGCGCGGCGATCCCCCGGGCGCGCAGGAGCCGCGCCGCGTCGAGGGCCCGGTGCGCGGTGCCGCCGGGACAGATCAGCACCACGTCGGCGGCGGTGCCGTCCCGGGGGGACACGTGCGCCCAGCCGGTGGGTCCGCCGCGCAGCGCGTACCGGTGGTGCTCGTCCACCACCCCGTCGCGGAACATCCGCCGGGTGTAGAGGACCTTGTCCTCGAAGAGCATCGCGGGCCCCCGGTCGAGGCCCTCGGCGAGCTGCGCGTACGGGTCGTGGAAGGGACTCGTCTCGTACAGCGCCAGGTTGGGCACGCCGAGGAAGTGCTTCTGGAGGCTCTGGCTGTGGGTGGGGCCGTAGCCACGGTTGCCGCCGACGGGGCAGCGCACCACGACCGGCATCGGCACCCGGT
>MUNG01000563.1 GCA_002154585.1 Streptomyces pseudogriseolus | reverse complement strand
CTTCCGTGACGACGACGGCTCGGCCGGCCCCCGGCCGAGCCGTCGTCGTCACGGAAGGGGGAGTCGGGAATGTTCTTGTTCGCCACGGTCACCGACCTTAGCGGCCGTGGGCCGGACGCCCGGACGCGGGCGGGGAGGAGCGCGGGGTGACGGACGGGCCGAGGGTGTCGGCGGCGGCGCTGGACCTGGCGAGCGGGGAGACGTACGCCTCGGGCGAGGGGGTGTTCGTCACGGCGAGCGTGGTGAAGGTGGACATCCTGACCGCGCTGCTGTCGGCCGCGCGGGACGCCGGCCGCGACCTCACCGCCGCCGAGCGGGCGCACGCGGAGGCGATGATCGTACGCAGCGACAACGACGCGGCGACGGCGCTGTGGCGGGTCGTCGGGCGGGCGCCGGGACTGGACGCGGCGAACGCCCGGCTCGGCCTCACCCGCACCGTGGCGGACGCCCGCTGGGGGCTGACCCGCACCACGGCCGTGGACCGGGTGACGCTGCTGCGGCGGATCTTCACGCCGGACTCCGTGGCAGGGAACGCGCGGGCGTACGTGCGGGAGCTGATGGAACGGGTCGTGCCGGAACAGGCGTGGGGTGTGCCGACGCTGGCCGACCCGGGCACGCGGTGGGCCGTGAAGAACGGCTGGCTGCCGCGGGACGCGACCGGTCTGTGGGTGGTGAACAGCACGGGGTGTGTGACGGCGGGCGGGCGCGTGCACGCGGTGGCGGTGCTGTCGGACGGCCATGCGTCGATGGCGGACGGGGTGGCGAGGGTGGAGGAGGCGGCGCGGAAGGCGGTGGAGGTGCCGGCGCGGCGCGCGCCGCGTCGTTAGAAGGTCTCGTCCTCGTGGCGGCGGCCCCGCCACAGGACGACCGCGGCGACCAGGAGGACGCCGCCGGCGCCGCCGGCCAGGGGGGCCGCCCAGTCGGCGGTGTCGTCGCCGGGGGCGTCGGCGGCCGGACCCGGGCCGAAGTACTCGTCGCCGTACGCCGCCGCCTTGAGGCCCTCCGGCTTCAGGCGGTCGGCGGCCTCGATCGCGGCGGCCGGGTCGATGAACCCGTACCCGCGCGAGTCGTCGCGTCCGGAGGCGGGCGCGTTGCGGGCGGTGTCCTCCAGGAGGCGCTTGATCTGGGCCGGGGTCAGGTCCGGGTGGGCGGCCTTCAGCAGGGCGACCGCGCCGGAGACGAACGCGGAGGCGGCGCTGGTGCCCCAGCCCTCGTAGTACTTGTGGTCGGGGTCGGCGATGATCACGTCGACGCCGGGGGCGCTGACCGTCGCGTACCAGCGGCGGGTGGAGAAGGGGGCGCGGGTGCCGTAGCGGTCGACGGCGGTGGCGGCGATGACGCCCGGGTAGGCCGCCGGGTAGGAGATCCGGTCGCCCTTCTCGCCGCCGTTCCCGGCGGAGGCGACGACGACCACGCCCTTGCGCAGGGCGTACTGGATCGCCTCGTCCTCGCCCGGCTCCGGGTGCGCGGACGCGGAGTCGTCGCCGAGGGAGAGGTTGATGACGTCGGCGCCGTGGTCGGCGGCCCAGCGGATGCCTTCGGCGAGGGCGTTGCCGCGGGTGCTGCGGGCCTTGGCGCGGGCCGGGTCCTTGTCCTCGAGGATGACGCGGACGGGGAGGATCTTCGCCTCGGGGGCGACGCCCAGGACGCCGTCGCCGTCGCCCGGACCGTGCCCGTGACCGGCGATGATGCCGGCCATGGCGGTGCCGTGGCGGGCCCACGCCTCGTCGCCCTCGCGTGCGCCGAAGCCGACGAGGTCCTTGCCCTCCAGGACGTTGCCGTCGAGGTCGGGGTGGTCGGCCTCGACGCCGGTGTCCAGGACGGCGACGGTGACGCCCGCGCCGCGCGTGGTGGGCCAGATCCGATCGGTGTGCAGGGCGTCGAGGGCCCACTGCCGGTCGCGGATGGCGTCGGCGTGCGCGGTGGTCGCGGGGACCAGCACGAGGGCCGCGGCGAGCAGGCCGCCGAGCGCGGCGGGGCGCTTCCTCATGACGGACGCTCCGTGGGGGTGCCGGCCCGCTGGCGCAGGGCGCGTTCGAAGCGGTCGGCGAGACCGCGGGCCTCATGGCCCAGGCCCGCCTGGGCGGGGGCGGTGGTGGCTCCGGACCGCATGGCGTCCTCGGCGGGCTGCGGCTCGTCGACGGCGCGGCCGTCGGCCCAGCCGGAGACGGCGTAGACGACGACGGGGGCGTCGGTGAGCACGGAGATCGCCCAGGAGGCCCGCTGCTCGGGGCCGAATCCCTCGGACGCCGTGCCCTTCGCCCCGTACGGGAGCGGCATCAGGTCGCTGCGGCGGTCCAGGCGTTCCCGGTCGAAGCGGCGCGCGAGGGCCTCCATGCCGGCCGCGTCGGCCTCGGTGAACAGCAGGCCGACGGTGGTGACATGG
>MUNG01000562.1 GCA_002154585.1 Streptomyces pseudogriseolus | reverse complement strand
ACGGCGGTGGCGCGGCGGCGCCCTGGTCGGCGCCGGCGTCCTCGGCACTGTCTGGTACCTGCGCCGCCGCGGCACGGCCCGCCCCGGCCACCTCTAGACCGGCGCCGGCCGCCACACGTCCGACGCGCTCCGGCCAGGCGGCCGCCGCCACCCCCGCGCCCCGCAAGGGGCGCGGGGAACTCATCTTCCGGGGCCCTCCTGATCGCGGCCTGCCGCGAACGCCCTCAGGGGCGCGGGGAACTGCGCGACCGGCCCCCACCCACCCGCACCCGGGCGACTACTCCTGCCGCCCCTGCCCCTCCGGCATACCGGCGACCTCCGCCACCGCGTGATCGAGCCACTGCGTCCAGAAGGTCTCCAGATCGATCCCCGCCCGCAGCACAAGGTGCCGCAACCGATCCTCCGCCCCACCCTTCCCGGGAGGGAAATCCCGCCGCTCGATCTCCCGGTACATCTCCAACTGCCGCGCGTGCAGCTCCCGGTGGCGCCGGAGGTCCGTCTCCAGCCCCTCCGTCCCCACCACCGCCGCGGCGCGCAGCCGCAGCAGCAGCGCGTCCCGCTGCGGCTTCGGGTCCTGGGACGCGGCCGTCCAGCGGGCCAGCTCCTCCCGGCCCGCCTCCAGCACCTCGTACACCTTCTTCTGCCCGCGCGCGGGCTGTTCCGCGGGGAGGGCCCTGATCAGGCCCTCCCCTTCCAGCTTCCCCAGCTCGCGATAGATCTGCTGATGCGTCGCGGACCAGAAGTAGCCGATCGACCGGTCGAAGCGGCGGGTCAGCTCCAGCCCGGACGACGGCTTCTCGAGCAGGGCGGTGAGGATCGCGTGCGGGAGTGACATGCCGCTCATCCTAGGGACGGGCCGCGTCGCCCTCAGAGGGCCGCCGCGAGCTCCGTGCCCTGCTTGATGGCCCGCTTGGCGTCCAGCTCCGCCGCCACGTCGGCGCCGCCGATGAGGTGGACGGGGCGTCCGGCGGCGACCAGCTCCTCGTAGAGGTCCCGGCGCGGTTCCTGGCCGGTGCACAGCACGACGGTGTCGACCTCGAGGACGGTGCTCTCGTCGCCGACGGTGACGTGCAGTCCGGCGTCGTCGATCCGGTCGTAGCGGACGCCGGGGACCATGGTGACGCCACGGTGGCGCAGTTCGGTGCGGTGGATCCACCCGGTGGTCTTGCCGAGTCCGGCGCCGACCTTGGAGGTCTTGCGCTGGAGCAGGTGGACGGTGCGCACCGGGGCGGGCCGCTCGGGGGCGGCGAGGCCGCCGGGCGCGCGGTAGTCGAGGTCGACGCCCCACTGGCGGAAGTACGTCTCGGGGTCCTCGTGCGCCTTGTCGCCGCCGTCGGTGAGGTACTCGGCGACGTCGAAGCCGATGCCGCCGGCGCCGAGGATCGCGACGCGGTCGCCGACGGGCGCGCCGTCGCGCAGCACGTCGAGGTAGCCGACGACGCTCGGGTGGTCGACGCCGGGGATGTCGGGGACGCGGGGGGTGACGCCGGTGGCGACCACTACCTCGTCGTGGTCACCGACGTCGGCGGCGGTGACGCGCGTGTCGAGGCGCACGTCGACGGCCAGCTCGGCGAGGCGGGTGCGGAAGTACCGCAGGGTCTCGTCGAACTCCTGCTTGCCGGGGACCTTGCGGGCGACGTTCAGCTGCCCGCCTATCTCGCCCGCGGCGTCGAACAGCGTGACCTCGTGGCCGCGTTCGGCGGCGCTCACCGCGCAGGCCAGTCCGGCCGGCCCCGCGCCGACGACGGCGACGCGCTTGCGGCGGCGGGTCGGGGAGAGCACCAGCTCGGTCTCGTGGCAGGCGCGCGGGTTCACCAGGCAGGAGGTGATCCGGCCGCTGAAGGTGTGGTCGAGGCAGGCCTGGTTGCAGCCGATGCAGGTGTTGATCGCCTCGGGGCGGCCGTCGGCGGCCTTGGCCACGAAGTCGGGGTCGGCGAGCATCGGGCGGGCCATGGACACCATGTCGGCGGTGCCGTCCGCGAGCAGCTGCTCGGCCAGCTCGGGGGTGTTGATGCGGTTGGTGGTGACCAGGGGGACGGACACCTCGCCCATGAGGCGCTTGGTGACCCAGGTGTAGGCGCCGCGCGGGACGGAGGTGGCGATGGTGGGGATGCGGGCCTCGTGCCAGCCGATGCCGGTGTTGATGATCGTGGCGCCGGCGGACTCGACGGCCTTGGCGAGGGTGATCACCTCGTCGAGGGTGGAGCCGCCGGGCACCAGGTCGAGCATGGAGAGCCGGTAGATCAGGATGAAGTCGTCGCCGACCGCCTCGCGGACGCGGCGGACGATCTCGACCGGGAAGCGCATGCGGTTCTCGTAGGAGCCGCCCCAGCGGTCGGTGCGGTGGTTGGTCTGGCGGGCGATGAACTCGTTGATGAGGTAGCCCTCGGAGCCCATGATCTCGACGCCGTCGTAGCCGGCCTGCCGGGCGAGGCGGGCGGCGCGCACGTAGTCGTCGATGGTCCGCTCGACGTCGGCGTCGGTCAGTTCGCGCGGCACGAAGGGGCTGATGGGCGCCTGGACGGGGCTGGGGGCGACCAGGTCCTGGTGGTAGGCGTAACGGCCGAAGTGCAGGATCTGGAGGGCGATGCGGCCGCCTTCGCGGTGGACGGCGGCGGTGACGACCCGGTGCTGCTCGGCCTCCTCGTCGGTGGTGAGCCTGGCGCCGCCCTCGTAGGGGCGTCCCTCGTCGTTGGGGGCGATGCCGCCGGTGACGATGAGGCCCACGCCGCCGCGGGCGCGGGCGGCGTAGAACTCGGCCATGCGGGAGAAGCCGCCCTCGGCCTCCTCGAGACCGACGTGCATGGAACCCATGAGGACGCGGTTGGGCAGCGTGGTGAAGCCCAGGTCCAGCGGGGTCAGCAGGTGGGGGTAACGGCTCATCTGGCCCTCCGTGCGCGGTGTGGTGCCTGTAGTTGTAGGGCACGCGCACCGGCTTGTGCAACTAGTTGCACAAT
>MUNG01000561.1 GCA_002154585.1 Streptomyces pseudogriseolus | reverse complement strand
GCCTGGTGCTGCGGCGGATGCTCCGCGGCCGGTACGCCCGCTGGGACCGGGGGTGGGGGCGGGTGGGTCCCGACTGGGGCAGGGCGGACGCCGCGGGCTGACCGCGTTCCGCCTCCGGTCAACTCGCCGCCCCTGCGCACGCTACGGTGGACCGGCCGAACCGATCGGCAGCGACTCGGGCGGGTACGAGCCACAGGTACGACGAGGTGGGGGCACGGCAACACCATGGCACAGGGCACGGTCCAGGTGACGCACACCGGCACATCGAGGTGGCGCCGCCGCACAGGTGAGTACCCGTCGCTCGCCGCCGCCCTGGAGGCCGCGGGCGAGGGCGACGTGCTCACCGTCGCTCCCGGCACCTATCGGGAGAACCTCGTCGTACGGCGGGCGGTGACGCTGCGCGGCCCCGAGGGGTCGCCCGGCTCGGTGCGCATCGCCCCGCCCGACGGTGTGCCGCTCACCGTGCGCGCCTCCGCGGTGGTGCGGGACCTGCTCGTGGAGGGTCAGGACGCCACCGCGCCGGCCGTGCTGGTGGAGGAGGGCACGCCCGAGCTGAGGGACGTCCGCGTGGTCAGCCGGTCGGCGGCCGGCATCGAGGTGCGCGGCGCCGCCCGGCCCACGGTGCGCCGGTGCACGGTCGACAACCCGGCGGGCGCCGGCATCGCCGTGGTGGACGGCGGGGGCGGGGTGTTCGAGGAGTGCGAGGTGGTCGCCGCGGGACAGGCGGGCGTCGCCGTGCGCGGCGGCGGGCATCCCCGCCTGGAGCGCTGCAAGGTGCACCACGCCTCCGGCTCCGGCCTGACCGCGACCGGGGAGAACTCGGCGCTGGAGGCCGTCGGGTGCGAGGTGTACGAGGTGCGCGGCAGCGGGGTGCAGGTGACCGGGCGCGCCACCGCCCACCTCACCGACTGTGACGTGCACCGCACCACCGGGGACGGCGTCACGCTCGACACGGACGCGGTGCTGACGCTGGCCGACTGCCGGATCCACGACATCCCGGAGAACGCGGTCGACCTGCGCTCCCGCTCGGTGCTCACCCTGACCCGCACCACGGTGCGGCAGTTCGGCCGCAACGGCCTGTCGGTGTGGGACCCGGGCACGCGGGTGGACGCCAACCAGTGCGAGATCTTCGACAGCACCGGCGACTACCCGGCGGTGTGGGTGAGCGACGGCGCGACCGCCCAGCTCGACGACTGCCGCATCCGGGAGGCGGCGACGGGCGCCTGGTTCCGCGACCACGGCAGCGGCGGCACCCTCAGCAACTGCTCCCTGGACGGCACGCAGACCGGTGTCATCGTCACCAAGGGCGCCGATCCGACCGTCGAGCGCTGCACGGTCGACTCCCCCGCCGAGGCGGGCGTGTACGTGTCCGCGGGCGGCCGCGGCACCTTCGAGCACTGCCGGGTCACCGGCAGCGGCGGCTACGGCTTCCACGTCATCGACGGCAGCCGTACGACGC
>MUNG01000560.1 GCA_002154585.1 Streptomyces pseudogriseolus | reverse complement strand
CTTGCTGTTGAGCAGCCGGTCAACCCCGGTGCCGCGCCGCTCGGTTACACGGCGGCCGTCGAGCTGTCGTCGGACCGGCTGCTCAACAGCAAGAAGCAGAAGGCCAAGAGCAGCCGTCCCGCGGCCGGCGGGTCGCGGTTCAAGCTGGGCGGGAAGAAGGAGGAGGCCGAGCGGCAGCGGAAGCTGGACCTGATCCGCACGCCGGTGCTGTCCTGCTACCGCATCGCCGTCATCAGCCTCAAGGGCGGCGTCGGCAAGACGACCACCACCACCGCGCTCGGCTCCACCCTCGCCACCGAGCGGCAGGACAAGATCCTGGCGATCGACGCCAACCCGGACGCCGGTACGCTCGGCCGCCGTGTGCGGCGCGAGACCGGGGCCACCATCCGTGACCTCGTCCAGGCGATCCCGTACCTCAACTCCTACATGGACATCCGGCGGTTCACGTCGCAGGCGCCCTCCGGTCTGGAGATCATCGCCAACGACGTCGACCCGGCCGTGTCCACGACGTTCAACGACGAGGACTACCGGCGCGCGATCGACGTGCTCGGCAAGCAGTACCCGATCATCCTCACCGACTCCGGCACCGGCCTGCTCTACTCCGCCATGCGCGGGGTGCTGGACCTCGCCGACCAGCTCATCATCATCTCCACGCCGTCCGTGGACGGTGCGAGCAGCGCCAGCACGACGCTGGACTGGCTCTCCGCGCACGGGTACGCGGACCTCGTGTCCCGCTCCCTCACCGTCATCTCCGGTGTGCGCGAGACCGGCAAGATGATCAAGGTCGACGACATCGTGGCGCACTTCCAGACCCGGTGCCGGGGCGTCCTCGTCGTGCCGTTCGACGAGCACCTGGCCGCCGGCGCCGAGGTGGACCTCGACATGATGCGGCCCAAGGTGCGCGAGGCGTACTTCAACCTCGCGGCGCTGGTCGCCGAGGACTTCGTCCGGCACCAGCAGTCGCACGGGCTGTGGACGTCCGACGGCAACCCGCCGCCCGTCGCGGCGCCGCCCATGCCGGGCCAGCCGGTCCCGGGTCAGCCGGTCCCGGGCCAGTACCCCGGTCAGCCCATGCCGGGTCAGCCCGCCCCGGGGCCGTACGTGCCCGGTCAGGGCGTCCCCGGCCAGCCGGGCGCGTACCCGCAGCAGCAGCCCCAGCCGCCGCAGC
>MUNG01000056.1 GCA_002154585.1 Streptomyces pseudogriseolus | reverse complement strand
GGATGTGTATAAGAGCCAGGTACCCACACGCGCCGGCCCCGCCCCCGTACCCGCAGGCCGCCGCGCCCTCTTACCCGGAGGCCGCGGTGCCGCCGCCGCCCGGCTCCCCGCTGCACCCGCACCACATCAGCACCGACCGCGGGCGCGTCCACGTCGCCGGTCAGCAGCGGCGCACCGACGCCGCCGCCTTCGGCAACCTCCTGCTGCACCTGCCGAACTTCCTGTGCAGCCTCGTCGTCGTCACTCTCGTCTCGCTGCTGCTCGGCGACTTCGGGATCCTGCTGATACTGGCCTGGCTCGCCAGCGGCGCACTCGTGTTCCACCGGCCCACCGAAAGCGCCCTCGCGCGCCATCTGCTCCGCCTGCGCTACCCCACGCCGCAGGAAAGAGCCACTCTCGAACCGGTCTGGCGCGAGGTGACCGCCCGGGCCGGGGTCGACGGCCGCACCTACGAACTGTGGGTCGAGGACAGCGACAGCCTCAACGCGGTCGCCGCCGCCGGTCATATCGTCGGTGTGACCCGGTTCGCGATGAACAACCTGCCCAACGGGGAACTGGCCGCCGTCATGGCGCACGAGCTGGGCCACCATGTCGGCGGCCACGCCTGGTCCGGGCTGCTCGGCTACTGGTACGCGCTGCCCGGGCGGATCGCCTGGCGGCTGCTGCGCGCCGTCACCGGCTTCCTGTTCCAGGTGTCGCGGGCCTTCTCCTGCATCGGAGTGGCCTTCTTCGGCGTGTGCGTCGGCGGCCTCGCCCTGGCGACGATCACCTCGCTGTACGGTCTGCCGCTGCTGGTCCTGGGCATGCCGTACGCCCTCGCCGCCGTCGGCCGCCGCTCGGAGCTGCGCGCCGACCGGCACGCCGCGGCGCTGGGCTTCGCACCGATGCTGGCGGCCGTGCTGGACAAGCTGCACCAGCAGGAGCAGCTGCGGACCGCCGCGCTCACCGCCGCCGGCCAGGGCGCCCCGGTGCCCGAGACCGCCGCGAGCAGGCTGCTGTCCTCGCACCCGGACTACCACACCCGGCTGCATCACCTTCAGCAGTACCTCCAGCCGACCCGCTGAGCCCGCGGCCGGGCACCACGCCACCCCCGCGAGGGCCGTCAGCCCGAGGTCGCCACCACCGCGAGCAGGCCGAAAAGGCCCAGGAAGATCAGCCAGCCGGCCACCGACAGCCAGCCGAGGACCAGCCCGGTCAGGGCCATGCCGTCGCCTGCCTCGCCGGTGCGGCGTATCTCCGACTGGGCCATGTGCCCGAGGATCACCGCAGGCAGTCCCGTGAGGCCTCCGGTCGCCACGCACAGCACCCCGCACACCATGGACGCCAGCGCCTTGCCGTTGGTGCGGGCCTGCGGCCGCGGCAGGAAGGCCGGCGGCACCGGGCCGTGGGGCGTCATGGGCTGCGCCATCGGCCCCTGCGGCAGATCGGCCACCAGCAGCGACAGCTCGCCCACCGTGCGCGCGGAGTAGGCGCGCGCCACCCGCTTCTCGAACTCCGGGTGGTCCAGGCGGCCCTCCCCGTACCCGGCGCGCAGCACGTCCACCGCGCGCTCGCGGTCCGCGTGCGAGGCCAGCATCGACGGGGTGGTGGGGCCCGGCAGCGGGCCGCCCTGCCACGGGGTCGGATACGACACGGCTGCCTCCCCAGGGCCGGGACGGACAGTCCCAGTATGAGTATTCACCCGGTTGAACGCAGCGTGTGGGGCGTTCGGTTCCAGCCACACCCCCTGCCGCGCGCCCCCGAGCGGCCCATCGCACGTCCCCGACATGCCGCAGGGCGGCCACCCCGTACGGAGTGACCGCCCTGCGGTTCAAGCGACTCGCTTACTGGTTGTACGGACCGTAGTCGTAGTCCTCCAGCGGAACGGCCTGGCCGGAGCCGGTGCCGAACGGCGAGTAGTCGATGTCGTCGTAGCCGACGGCCGAGTACATCGCGGCCTTGGCCTCCTCGGTCGGCTCGACCCGGATGTTGCGGTAGCGGGACAGACCCGTACCGGCCGGGATGAGCTTACCGATGATGACGTTCTCCTTGAGGCCGATGAGCGAGTCGGACTTGGCGTTGATCGCCGCGTCCGTGAGGACTCGCGTCGTCTCCTGGAAGGACGCCGCCGACAGCCAGGACTCCGTGGCCAGCGAGGCCTTGGTGATACCCATGAGCTGCGGACGGCCGGAGGCCGGGTGACCGCCCTCCTGGACCACACGACGGTTCTCGGTCTCGAACTTCGACCGCTCGACCAGCTCGCCGGGCAGCAGCTCGGCGTCGCCGGACTCGATGATCGTCACGCGGCGCAGCATCTGCCGGATGATGATCTCGATGTGCTTGTCGTGGATCGACACGCCCTGCGAGTTGTAGACCTTCTGGACCTCGCCGACCAGGTGGACCTGGACGGCACGCTGACCCAGGATGCGCAGCACGTCGTGCGGGTTGGTGGCACCCACGGTGAGCTGCTGGCCCACCTCGACGTGGTCGCCCTCGGAGACCAGGACCTTGGCGCGCTTCGAGATCGGGTACGCCGTCTCGTCGCTGCCGTCGTCCGGGGTGACGACGATCTTCTTCGTCTTCTCCGTCTCCTCGATCCGCACGCGGCCGGAGGCCTCGGAGATCGGGGCGACACCCTTCGGGGTACGGGCCTCGAAGAGCTCGACGACACGCGGCAGACCCTGGGTGATGTCGTCACCGGCCACACCACCGGTGTGGAAGGTACGCATCGTCAGCTGGGTGCCGGGCTCACCGATGGACTGGGCGGCGATGATGCCGACCGCCTCACCGATGTCGACCAGCTTGCCGGTGGCGAGCGAACGGCCGTAACACATCGCGCAGGTGCCGACGGCGGACTCGCAGGTCAGGACCGAGCGGGTCTTGACCTCCTCGACGCCGCGGGAGACGAGCTCCTCGATGAGGACGTCGCCCAGGTCGGTGCCGGCCGGCGCCAGCACCTGACCGTCGACCACGATGTCCTCGGCGAGGCAGCGCGCGTACACGGAGGTCTCGACGTCGCCCTCCTTGCGGAGCACGCCCGTCTCGTCCCGGCTCGCGATCTTGAGGCGCAGACCGCGGTCGGTGCCGCAGTCCTCCTCGCGGATGATGACGTCCTGGGAGACGTCGACCAGACGACGGGTGAGGTAACCCGAGTCGGCGGTACGCAGAGCGGTGTCCGCCAGACCCTTACGGGCACCGTGCGTGGAGATGAAGTACTCCAGCACGGACAGGCCCTCACGGAACGACGCCTTGATCGGACGCGGGATTGTCTCGTTCTTCGCGTTCGACACCAGACCACGCATACCGGCGATCTGACGCATCTGCATCATGTTGCCTCGTGCACCCGAGTTCACCATCATGAAGATCGGGTTGGTCTTCGGGAAGTTGTCGTTCATCGCCTCGGCGACCTCGTTGGTCGCCTTGGTCCAGATCGCGATGAGCTCCTGCGTGCGCTCGTCCTTGGTGATCAGACCGCGCTCGTACTGCTTCTGGACCTTCTCGTCCTGCGCCTCGTAGCCCTTGACGATCTCCTTCTTCGCCTCGGGAACGACGACGTCGGAGATGGCCACGGTGACGCCGGAACGGGTCGCCCAGTAGAAGCCGGACGCCTTCAGGTTGTCGAGCGTCGCCGCCACGATGACCTTCGGGTAGCGCTCGGCGAGGTCGTTGACGATCTCGGAGAGCTGCTTCTTGCCGACCTCGTAGTCGACGAACGGGTAGTCCTCGGGCAGCAGCTCGTTGAAGAGCGCGCGGCCCAGGGTGGTGTTCAGGCGGAACGGGTCACCCTGCTGCCACTCCGGCTCGCCCTCCTCGGTCGCCGGCGGGGTCCAGCCGCGCGGCGGGATGGTGCCGACCGGGAAGCGGATGTCGATCTTCGACTGGAGCGACAGCTCGCCCGCGTCGAAGGCCATGATCGCCTCCGCGACCGAGGCGAAGGAACGGCCCTCGCCCTTGAGGTCGCGCATCTCGCCGTCGGTGGTGAGGAAGAACAGACCGAGGACCATGTCCTGGGTCGGCATCGTCACCGGGCGGCCGTCGGCCGGCTTGAGGATGTTGTTCGAGGACAGCATCAGGATGCGGGCCTCGGCCTGCGCCTCCGCGGACAGCGGCAGGTGGACAGCCATCTGGTCACCGTCGAAGTCCGCGTTGAACGCGGTGCAGACGAGCGGGTGGATCTGGATGGCCTTGCCCTCGACCAGCTGCGGTTCGAAGGCCTGGATGCCGAGGCGGTGCAGCGTGGGCGCGCGGTTCAGCAGAACCGGGTGCTCCGCGATGACCTCTTCCAGCACGTCGTACACGACCGTGCGGCCGCGCTCGACCATGCGCTTGGCCGACTTGATGTTCTGCGCGTGGTTCAGGTCGACCAGGCGCTTCATCACGAACGGCTTGAACAGCTCCAGCGCCATCGCCTTCGGCAGACCGCACTGGTGCAGCTTGAGCTGCGGACCGACGACGATCACGGAACGCGCGGAGTAGTCCACGCGCTTGCCGAGCAGGTTCTGACGGAAGCGGCCCTGCTTGCCCTTGAGCATGTCGGACAGCGACTTCAGCGGACGGTTGCCGGGGCCCGTGACCGGGCGGCCGCGGCGGCCGTTGTCGAAGAGCGCGTCGACGGCCTCCTGGAGCATGCGCTTCTCGTTGTTCACGATGATCTCGGGCGCCCCGAGGTCGAGAAGCCGCTTCAGGCGGTTGTTGCGGTTGATGACACGGCGGTACAGGTCGTTCAGGTCGGAGGTCGCGAAGCGGCCACCGTCCAGCTGCACCATCGGACGCAGGTCCGGCGGGATGACCGGGACGCAGTCCAGGACCATGCCCTTGGGGCTGTTGGAGGTCTGCAGGAACGCGGAGACGACCTTCAGCCGCTTCAGGGCGCGGGTCTTCTTCTGGCCCTTGCCGGTGCGGATGATCTCGCGGAGCTTCTCGGCCTCCTCCTCGAGGTCGAAGGACTCCAGGCGCTTCTGCAGCGCCGCGGCGCCCATCGAGCCGTCGAAGTACGTGCCGAAGCGGTCACGCAGCTCGCGGTAGAGCAGCTCGTCGCCCTCGAGGTCCTGGACCTTGAGGTTCTTGAACCGGTTCCACACCTCGTCGAGGCGGTCGATCTCGCGCTGCGCACGGTCGCGCAGCTGCTTCATCTCACGCTCGGCGCCCTCGCGCACCTTGCGGCGCACGTCGGCCTTTGCGCCCTCGGCCTCCAGCTCGGCCAGGTCGGTCTCGAGCTTCTTGGCGCGGGCCTCCAGGTCGGCGTCCCGGCGGTTCTCGATCTGCTGGCGCTCGACGGAGACGTGGGCCTCCAGCGAGGGCAGGTCGCGGGTACGGCGCTCCTCGTCCACGTACGTGATCATGTACGCGGCGAAGTAGATGACCTTCTCGAGGTCCTTCGGGGCCAGGTCGAGCAGGTAGCCCAGCCGGCTCGGGACACCCTTGAAGTACCAGATGTGCGTGACGGGAGCGGCCAGCTCGATGTGGCCCATCCGCTCACGGCGCACCTTGGCGCGGGTGACCTCGACGCCGCAGCGCTCGCAGATGATGCCCTTGAAGCGGACGCGCTTGTACTTGCCGCAGTAGCACTCCCAGTCCCGGGTCGGACCGAAGATCTTCTCGCAGAAGAGTCCGTCCTTCTCGGGCTTGAGGGTGCGGTAGTTGATGGTCTCGGGCTTCTTGACCTCGCCGTGGCTCCACTGACGGATGTCGTCAGCGGTGGCCAGACCGATCCGGAGCTCGTCGAAGAAGTTGACGTCGAGCACTATGCGTCAATCCCTCTCAGGGTTGTAAGTCATGGGGTCTGATACGGGGGTCCTGGGGCCGGCGGCCTTCATGACGAAGGCCGCCGGACTCCCGTCAGACCTCTTCGACGCTGCTCGGCTCGCGCCGGGACAGGTCGATGCCAAGCTCCTCCGCAGCGCGGAAGACGTCCTCGTCGGTGTCGCGCATCTCGATGGACATACCGTCGCTGGACAGCACCTCCACGTTCAGGCACAGGGACTGCATCTCCTTGATGAGCACCTTGAAGGACTCGGGGATGCCGGGCTCGGGGATGTTCTCGCCCTTGACGATGGCCTCGTAGACCTTCACGCGGCCGGTGACGTCGTCGGACTTGATGGTCAGCAGCTCCTGGAGCGCGTAGGCGGCGCCGTACGCCTCGAGTGCCCACACCTCCATCTCGCCGAACCGCTGGCCACCGAACTGAGCCTTACCGCCCAGCGGCTGCTGGGTGATCATGGAGTACGGACCGGTCGAACGGGCGTGCAGCTTGTCGTCGACCAGGTGGTGCAGCTTCAGGATGTACATGTAGCCGACCGAGATCGGGTCCGGGAACGGCTCACCGCTGCGGCCGTCGAACAGCCGCGCCTTACCGGTCGGGAGCACCATGCGCTCGCCGTCGCGGTTCGGGATGGTGTGCTGGAGCAGACCCGCGAGCTCGTCCTCACGCGCACCGTCGAAGACCGGGGTGGCGACGTTGGTGCCGGGCTCGACCTGGTCGGCGCCGATGGCCTGGAGCCGCTGCGCCCACTCCTCCGCGAGGCCGGAGACGTCCCAGCCGCGGCTGGCGAGCCAGCCGAGGTGGATCTCCAGCACCTGTCCCGGGTTCATTCGGGACGGCACGCCCAGCGGGTTGAGGATGATGTCGACCGGGGTCCCGTCCTCGAGGAACGGCATGTCCTCGATGGGCAGGATCTTGGAGATGACGCCCTTGTTGCCGTGACGGCCGGCGAGCTTGTCACCGTCGGTGATCTTGCGCTTCTGCGCGACGTAGACGCGCACCAGCTGGTTCACACCGGGGGGAAGCTCGTCGCCCTCCTCGCGGTCGAAGACGCGGACGCCGATGACCTTGCCGGTCTCGCCGTGCGGCACCTTCAGCGAGGTGTCACGGACCTCACGGGCCTTCTCGCCGAAGATCGCGCGCAGCAGACGCTCCTCGGGGGTCAGCTCGGTCTCACCCTTGGGCGTGACCTTGCCGACGAGGATGTCGCCGGCGATGACCTCGGCGCCGATGCGGATGATGCCGCGCTCGTCGAGGTCGGCGAGGACCTCCTCGGAGACGTTCGGGATGTCCCGGGTGATCTCCTCGGGGCCGAGCTTGGTGTCACGGGCGTCGACCTCGTGCTCCTCGATGTGGATCGAGGAGAGGACGTCGTCCTGCACGAGGCGCTGCGACAGGATGATCGCGTCCTCGTAGTTGTGACCCTCCCACGGCATGAACGCCACGAGCAGGTTCTTGCCCAGCGCCATCTCGCCGTTCTGGGTGGCCGGACCGTCGGCGAGGACCTGGCCCTCGATGACGCGGTCGCCCTCGGAGACGATGACCTTCTGGTTGACCGAGGTGCCCTGGTTGGAGCGGGAGAACTTGGCCAGGCGGTACGTGATGTACGTGCCGTCGTCGTTGGCCGTGGTGATGTAGTCCGCGGAGACCTCCTGGACCACACCCGCCTTCTCCGCCTTGACCACGTCACCGGCGTCGACGGCGGAGCGGTACTCCATGCCGGTGCCGACGAGCGGGGCCTCGCTCTTGATGAGCGGCACGGCCTGGCGCATCATGTTCGCGCCCATGAGGGCGCGGTTGGCGTCGTCGTGCTCGAGGAACGGGATCATGGCGGTCGCGACCGACACCATCTGGCGCGGCGAGACGTCCATGTAGTCGACCTCGTCGCCGGGGACGTAGTCGACCTCGCCGCCGCGGCGGCGGACCAGGATGCGGTTCTCGACGAAGCGCATCTCGTCGTTCAGCGGCGCGTTGGCCTGAGCGATGACGAAGCGGTCCTCCTCGTCGGCGGTCAGGTAGTCCACCTCGTCGGTGACCTGGCCGTCGACGACCTTGCGGTACGGCGTCTCGATGAAGCCGAACGGGTTGATCCGCCCGTAGGAGGCGAGCGAACCGATCAGACCGATGTTCGGGCCTTCCGGCGTCTCGATCGGGCACATGCGGCCGTAGTGCGAGGGGTGCACGTCACGGACCTCGAAGCCGGCCCGCTCACGGGAGAGACCACCCGGGCCGAGGGCGTTCAGACGACGCTTGTGCGTCAGCCCCGACAGCGGGTTGTTCTGGTCCATGAACTGGGACAGCTGGCTGGTGCCGAAGAACTCCTTGATGGAGGCGACGACCGGCCGGATGTTGATCAGGGTCTGCGGCGTGATCGCCTCGACGTCCTGGGTGGTCATGCGCTCGCGCACGACGCGCTCCATACGGGCGAGACCCGTACGGACCTGGTTCTGGATCAGCTCGCCGACGTTGCGGATGCGGCGGTTGCCGAAGTGGTCGATGTCGTCGGTCTCGACGATGATCGTGCGGCCCGACTCGCCGACCGTCTCGGTCTCACCGGCGTGCAGCTTCACCAGGTACTTGATCGTGGCGATGATGTCGTCGGTGGTGAGCACGCCGGCGTCGAGCGGCTGGTCGCCGCCGAGCTTCTTGTTCACCTTGTAGCGGCCGACCTTGGCGAGGTCGTAGCGCTTGGGGTTGAAGTAGAGGTTCTCGAGCAGCGTCTGCGCGGCCTCACGGGTGGGGGGCTCGCCCGGACGCAGCTTGCGGTAGATGTCGAGCAGCGCGTCGTCCTGGCCCTGGGTGTGGTCCTTCTCCAGGGTGGCGCGCATGGACTCGTACTCGCCGAACTCCTCGAGGATCTGCTCGGTGGTCCAGCCGAGCGCCTTCAGGAGGACGGTGACGGACTGCTTGCGCTTGCGGTCGATGCGCACACCGACCATGTCGCGCTTGTCGATCTCCATCTCCAGCCAGGCGCCCCGGGACGGGATGATCTTGGCGGAGAAGATGTCCTTGTCGGACGTCTTGTCGATGGAGGAGTCGAAGTAGACGCCGGGCGAGCGCACCAGCTGGGACACCACGACACGCTCGGTGCCGTTGATGACGAAGGTGCCCTTGTTCGTCATGAGCGGGAAGTCGCCCATGAAGACGGTCTGGGACTTGATCTCGCCGGTCTCGTTGTTGGTGAACTCGGCCGTGACGAAGAGCGGGGCCGCGTACGTGAAGTCGCGCTCCTTGCACTCGTCGATGGAGTTCTTCGGCGGCTCGAAGCGGTGGTCGCGGAAGGTCAGCGACATCGACCCGGAGAAGTCCTCGATCGGGGAGATCTCTTCGAAGATCTCCTCCAGACCGGACTTGGTGGGGACGTCGTGCCCGTTCTCGAGAGCCTCCTCGACGCGAGCCTTCCACGCGTCGTTGCCGAGCAGCCAGTCAAAGCTCTCGGTCTGCAGCGCGAGAAGGTTCGGAACCTCGAGGGGCTCCTTGATCTTTGCAAAGGAGATGCGCAGCGGGGCGGTGCTGGCGCCGTTGTTCGTATTCGCGGTCGAGGCGTTGCGCGAGGCGGCCAAGAGGGGGTCCTTCCGAGGGCTCGGACTCACTACGCGCGTACCGGCCCCCCACTGGGCGCAGAGACGGACATTCCAGGTCGGAAATGATCCGGTCGTCCATGCTCGAGTGAGGGCATGCCCCTGGTGACGGGCAGGGGACAGCTAACAGGCAGCGCAAAGGGTCAGTGTAGCCACTTGGCACACTGATGTCCAGTGCGGTGTACGAGACCGGTTGGAGGCCCTCGTTGTCATCAACTCCTGCGGCAAGGCGCTGCCCTCAACGCACGGTGATACTGCCCTCTTTGCCGTCGATCCATGCCTCGGATTCGGATCCTTGTGACGACGCGTCCTGAGAATTGCGCGCTGCGTGCGGTTCGTCAAGGGCCCCCCTTGCCCGAACCGCCGCCGTCCGGCTCATCTCCGCGGCCCCTCGGTGGCGCAACGAAGATCACCATACCCCCCGCCGTCACGGGTGCAAGGCAGCCGCCGCCGACCCCCCGATACGCCGAAGAGCGACCACCCGGATGGATGATCGCTCCTCGGCACATGAGCGTTACACGCCCGCGAAGGCGCGTGACGGATCCTTGCGGACCCGGAAGGTCTTACTTGACCTCGACGGAGGCGCCGGCGCCCTCGAGGGCCTCCTTGGCCTTGTCGGCGGCTTCCTTGTTGACCTTCTCGAGGACCGGCTTCGGGGTGCCGTCGACGAGGTCCTTGGCCTCCTTCAGACCCAGGGAGGTCAGCTCGCGCACGACCTTGATGACCTGGATCTTCTTGTCGCCGGCGCCGGTGAGGACGACGTCGAACTCGTCCTTCTCCTCGACGGCCTCGGCGGCGGCGCCACCAGCGGCACCACCGGCGACGACGACCGGGGCGGCCGCGGCGGCGGTGACGTCGAACTTCTCCTCGAAGGCCTTCACGAACTCGGAGAGCTCGATGAGGGTCATGCCCTCGAACTGGGCCAGCAGCTCGTCCTGGGTGAGCTTCGCCATGATGGCGGTCCTTCCACTAAATCGGCAGGTGCCGGGTGTACTGGGTGAGGCGGGCGTTACTCGGGCCCGCATCGGCCCTCACGTCATGCGGCGAGGGCCGGAAAGCGAGCCGAATTACTCGGCACCGCCCTGCTCGTCCTGCTTGGCACGGAGCGCGTCCACGGTGCGGACGAGCTTCGACGGCAGCGCCTGGAAGACGGAGGCAGCCTGGGACTGCTTCGCCTTGAAGGCACCGGCCAGCTTGGAGAGCAGCACCTCGCGGGACTCGAGGTCCGCGAGCTTCTTGATCTCGTCGGCGGACAGCGCCTTGCCGTCAAGGACACCGCCCTTGATGACGAGATTCGGGTTGTCCTTGGCGAAGTCACGAAGACCCTTCGCCGACTCCACCGGGTCACCGGTGACGAAGGCGACCGCCGTCGGGCCAGCGAAGAGCTGGTCGTCGAGCGTGATCCCGGCCTCGTTGGCCGCAATCTTGGTCAGCGTGTTCTTCACCACGGCGTACTGGGCGTTCTCACCGAGCGAACGGCGCAGCGTCTTGAGCTGCGCCACGGTGAGACCGCGGTACTCGGTCAGCACGGCGGCGTTGGAGCTGCGGAACTTGTCCGTCAGCTCGGCAACCGCGGCAGCCTTGTCGGGCCTCGCCATAGAGCCTCGGCCTCCTTCCGGGTGATTCGGACCGCGCGGACCCGAAGGAGGACTGGGGAAAACGAAACGCCCCGGGCGCAGGCGCACGGGGCGAAGCTCGACCGGTTCTCCGCGCCTCACGGCTGCGGCCCACCGGGAACTCTTCCTCTGTCACCTGCGCGGGTCGTCCGCAGTTCAGCGGATCCTTCGGCCACCGCGCCCTCGATGACGAGCGCACGGCAACGACCAGCGGTCTTTGGCTTCCTCGGAAGACTACGGGACGGGGTCGGCACCAGGCAAATCGGCCGCCCCCGCCCGGGAGGGCTAGGGCCTTTCGTTTGGATCAGGCCGGCCGTGAGGCGCGGTGCCTCTCCGGCCGACCCGAGCGGGGTCTGGTGCGTGCAGCTGCAAGGCGGAGGAGGGAGTCGACGCGGAGCGTCGGCGACCGACGACAACGCCGCAGATGTGCGTGCCAGACCCCGCGACGCCGGGGTGATCCAAACGAAAGGCCTTAGGCCGCCGAGCCGGCGCCCAGCGACTCCAGTTCCTTGATCATCTGCATGAAGTCGAAGGTCTCGCCGGCCGGCGGGGCCTCGACCTCGGCCTTGGCGCCGTAGTCCGAGAAGTGCGAGGTCATCTTCATCGTGCCCTGGGCCATGGTCATGCCGACGACCATCTTGACCGGGAGGTCGTCCTCGTTGACCCAGATCTCGGTGCCGTAGCCCTTCATCCCCGACTTCTCGGCCGTGGCGACGAGCTCGTCCCGCTCCTCCTTCGAGAGCAGGTCGAAGGACGTGTTGGCGTCGATCATCTCCTCGAAGCTGAGCGTGCCCTTGTAGTGCTGCGTCTCCACGCCGTCGACCTTCTCGGGGCCCACGTGCTTCAGGCTGGGCGACTCCAGCAGCAGGGCGAGCTGCTGCGCCGGGTCCTGGTTCATGTTCTCCAGGCCGCCGGTCAGCTGCTTCTGGACCTTCGGGTCGCCCGTGGCGTCGGCGAGGGCCTTGAAGTCCATCTTCATCCAGCGCTTGCCGTCCATCTGCGCGGCCTGCTCCGTGCCCAGGTCCATGTACATCACGCCGTCGAGCATGATCACGCGGATCTGCTCGGGGGCCTCGGGGCCGGCGGCGGCGAACCCGGAGCCCTTCATGGTGACGTCCATGACCGCCGGGTCCCACCCCTGCACCCCGGACATCTCCATGGCGCCGCTCTGCGCGGCGGCCCCGGACGTCTCGACGGTCATCCGCACCTTCGACGACTTCGCCTCGGACGTCTTCTTGAAGGCGGCCTGGAGCACCTCCGCCGCCTCGGTCCGCGACTGCGCGCCGGAGGAGGAGGCGCCGGCCTTCTTCTTCCCGCTCTCCCCGCCGTCACCGTCCTGGCACCCCGCGAGGCCCACGACGACCGCCGCGGCCGTCAGACAGACACCCGCGCGCTTCCATGCGGCCATGGCCATACCGATCCCACCCCTGCTGTCTCTGCGCACCACTTGTGTGATTGCTGTGAACCGTAGCCGACGCCACCGACACACACGTACGAAAAAACCCGCCCCCACACCCGGGTCGGGCATGGGGACGGGTTCTTCACGCGTGCGCGCACCGGCCCGTCGGCCGGTTCACCCGGCTCAGACGGCGGCCGGGTCCTCCTCGACGAGGAGGTTGCGGGTGCGGTTCGGGTCGAGCGGAATGCCGGGGCCCATCGTGGTGCTGACGGCGGCCTTCTTGATGTAGCGACCCTTGGCGGCGGACGGCTTCAGACGGAGGATCTCCTCCAGGGCCGCGCCGTAGTTCTCCACCAGCTTGGTGTCGTCGAACGACGTCTTGCCGATGATGAAGTGCAGGTTCGCGTGCTTGTCGACACGGAACTCGATCTTGCCGCCCTTGATGTCGTTGACGGCCTTGGTGACGTCCGGGGTCACGGTGCCGGTCTTCGGGTTCGGCATCAGACCACGGGGACCGAGCACGCGGCCGAGGCGGCCGACCTTGCCCATGAGGTCCGGGGTGGCGACGACGGCGTCGAAGTCCAGACGGCCCTTCGACACCTCGTCGATCAGCTCGTCGGCGCCGACGATGTCGGCGCCCGCGGCACGCGCGGCCTCGGCACGGTCACCGGTCGCGAAGACCAGGACCCGGGCGGTCTTACCGGTGCCGTGCGGGAGGTTCACGGTGCCACGGACCATCTGGTCGGCCTTGCGCGGGTCGACACCCAGGCGGAAGGCGACCTCGACGGTGCCGTCGAACTTGGTCGTGGACGTCTCCTTGGCGAGACGGACGGCCTCGAGCGGGGCGTACAGCTTCTCCCGGTCGATCTTGGCGTCCGCAGCGCGGAGAGACTTGCTGCGCTTGCTCACTGAAAGCTCCTGTGTGTTTCGAGGAGTCGTGGTCCGGGCCGAGCAGGCCCTGCCACTACTGCTTGGCTTACGGGGGTGGAGGTCAGCCCTCGACCGTGACGCCCATGGAACGGGCGGTGCCGGCGATGATCTTCTCGGCGGCGTCCAGGTCGTTGGCGTTGAGGTCGGGCATCTTGGTGGTGGCGATCTCACGGACCTGGTCACGCGTGATCTTCGCGACCTTGGTCTTGTGCGGCTCGCCGGAGCCCTTCTCCACGCCCGCGGCCTTGAGGATCATCTTGGCGGCCGGCGGGGTCTTGGTGATGAAGGTGAAGGAGCGGTCCTCGTAGACCGTGATCTCCACCGGGATGACCCAGCCGCGCTGCGACTCGGTCGCGGCGTTGTAGGCCTTGCAGAACTCCATGATGTTCACGCCGTGCTGACCCAGCGCGGGGCCGACCGGCGGGGCCGGGTTCGCGGCACCGGCCTGGATCTGGAGCTTGATGAGCCCCGTGACCTTCTTCTTCTTGGGAGGCATGGCTCTCCGGGTCCTTTCGAATTCGGGTCCTGCCCGTGTCCCGGAAACATCCGGGACGCAGGCATACCGCACAACGATAACGGGTATGGATGCGCGGCCAAAAACCGCGCAGGTCAGACAAACGCGCGAGCGTTCGCCTGACCTGCGCGGAAGCTGTGTGTCAGCCGGTCCAGAAGGACTAGTTCTTCTGGATCTGGTCGAAGGAGAGCTCGACCGGCGTCTCGCGGCCGAAGATCTCCACCAGGCCCTTGACCTTCTTGGAGTCGGGGTTGATCTCGTTGATGGTCGCCTGGAGCGTGGCGAACGGACCGTCGGTGACGGTGACCGAGTCGCCGACCTCGAAGTCCAGCACCTGGACCTCGACCTTGCGCTGCGGAGCCGGCTTGCCCTCGGCCTCGGCGGCCTCGCGGGCGGCCTTCTCCTCGGCCTCCGGGGCGAGCATCTTGACGATCTCGTCCAGCGTCAGCGGGTACGGGTCGTAGGCGTTGCCCACGAAGCCGGTGACGCCGGGGGTGTTGCGGACGACGCCCCAGGACTCGTTCGTCAGGTCCATGCGGACCAGGACGTAGCCCGGGAGCTTGTTCTGCTTGATCGTCTTGCGGTCGCCGTTCTTGATCTGGACGACCTCTTCCTGCGGCACCTCGGCCTGGAAGATGTAGTCCTCGACGTTCAGCGAGACGGCGCGCTGCTCGAGGTTGGTCTTCACGCGGTTCTCGTAGCCCGCGTAGGTGTGGATGACGTACCACTCGCCGGGCAGCGACCGCAGTTCCTCGCGGAGCTTCTCGACCGGGTCCCGGTCGTCCTCCGGCTCGGCCTCGGCCTCGTCCGTGGCCTCGTCGGCCGCTTCCTCGGCGTCGGCGGACTCGTCGCCGGCGGCCTCGTCGGCCTCGGCGTCGGTGGTGTCGGCAGCCTCGGCCCCGGCGGAGGCCTCGGTGTCCTCGACGTCCGCGTCCTCGACGGCGGCGAGCGCGTCCTCGGCGGACTCGGCCCCTTCGCCGTAAGGCTCGACGGCGTCGTTCACGTTCGGGTCAGACACGGTGGCTGCTTCTTCCTGGATACATAGGGGTGGAACATGCGAAAGGAGCGCCGGGTACCTCGGCGCTCTTCGCTCGGGGATCAGCCGAAGACGTACTTGGCGGCGTTGCTGAGGCCATAGTCGATCAGGGTCACCAGGCCGATCATCAGCACCACGAAGACGATGACCGCGGTCGTGTACGACGTCAGCTGGTTGCGAGTGGGCCAGACGACCTTGCGGAGTTCCGCGATGATCTGGCGGTAGAAGAGCGCGAGACGCTTCAGGGGGCCCTTCTTGGCACGCTTGCCGCCCTTGCGGGGCTTCTGCTCCTGGGCATCAGGCATGTCGATGGAGCCCACGGCGTCCGTCACTCGTCCTCACCTGATTCCGGGTCGTGGCCGTGCCGCGCCCGGTCTGAGCCGCACGGCGGTGCATTGCTGTACGTACATGCGCACACATCCTGGCGAAGGTGTGTGTAGCAGGGCCGGAGGGACTTGAACCCCCAACCGCTGGTTTTGGAGACCAGTGCTCTACCAATTGAGCTACGACCCTTTGTGCGTCCCCCAACGTACCGCATCCGGCCGGAAGCTTGGTGTGCACCGGCTGAGTGCGGGCCGCTGAAGGCCAACGAGGTGAGAGTGTACGTGTTCCTGGGCCGGGCGTCGAACAGAAAGTGCCTGGGAGGGGACGCACCGGCCACGGAAGGACGGTGATCGTCCTGGCGGGCGCGGCTCGCCGACGGGTGAACCGGACTGGTGTTCCACCCTTTGCCCGGTGTTGTTCAGTCCGTGAAACCGCTGTGCCGTCTGTGTTCCGTGTCTGGAACGATGGGCCTCATGAGCGCTGCAACCCCTCCCACCGAGCGCCGGGTCTCCGCCCGAGTCGGCGCGATCTCCGAGTCCGCCACCCTCGCCGTGGACGCCAAGGCCAAGGCCCTCAAGGCCGCCGGGCGACCGGTGATCGGCTTCGGCGCCGGTGAGCCCGACTTCCCGACGCCCGACTACATCGTCGAGGCCGCGATCGAGGCCTGCAAGAACCCGAAGTACCACCGGTACACCCCGGCCGGCGGTCTGCCCGAGCTGAAGCAGGCGATCGCCGCCAAGACGCTGCGCGACTCCGGCTACGAGGTCGACCCGTCCCAGGTCCTGGTCACCAACGGCGGCAAGCAGGCCATCTACGAGGCCTTCGCCGCGATCCTCGACCCGGGCGACGAGGTCATCGTCCCGGCGCCGTACTGGACGACGTACCCCGAGTCGATCCGGCTCGCGGGCGGTGTCCCGGTGGAGGTCGTCGCCGACGAGACCACCGGTTACCGGGTGAGCGTGGAGCAGCTGGAGGCGGCCCGCACGGAGAAGACGAAGGTCGTCCTCTTCGTCTCCCCCTCCAACCCGACCGGCGCGGTCTACGGCGAGGCCGAGACCGAGGCCATCGGCCGCTGGGCCGTCGAGCACGGCCTGTGGGTTCTCACCGACGAGATCTACGAGCACCTGGTGTACGGCGACGCCCTCTCCGTCTCGCTGCCCGCGCTGCTGCCCGAGCTGCGTGACAAGTGCATCGTGGTCAACGGCGTCGCGAAGACCTACGCCATGACCGGCTGGCGGGTCGGCTGGGTCATCGGCCCGAAGGACGTCGTGAAGGCCGCGACCAACCTCCAGTCGCACGCCACGTCCAACGTGTCGAACGTCGCACAGGCCGCCGCCCTCGCCGCCGTCTCCGGCGACCTGGACGCGGTCGCGACGATGCGCGAGGCGTTCGACCGGCGCCGGAAGACCATCGTGCGGATGCTCAACGAGATCGACGGCGTGGTCTGCCCCGAGCCCGAGGGCGCGTTCTACGCCTACCCGTCGGTGAAGGCGCTGATCGGCAAGGAGATCCGCGGCAAGCGTCCGCAGGACACCGTGGAGCTGGCCGCGCTGATCCTGGAGGAGGCCGAGGTCGCGGTGGTCCCCGGTGAGGCGTTCGGCACACCGGGCTACCTGCGGCTGTCCTACGCGCTGGGCGACGAGGACCTCGTCGAGGGCGTGAGCCGGATCCAGAAGCTGCTGGCGGAGGCGCGGGACTGACGTCCCTTCCGTTCCGCTCCGGGGGCGCCCAGGACAGTCCTGGGCGCCCCCGTTCGTCCGTGCGAGCAAGACCACGTACGGGGAAAGCGCTACCGGGACGGCCGTGACGTACGGCAGGATCCTGGGATGGAGCGTGTACGTGATGTCTCTGAGCTGCCGAAGGCCCATCTGCACCTGCACTTCACCGGGTCCATGCGGCCCGGCACCCTGCTGGAACTGGCCGACAAGTACGGGGTGCGACTCCCCGAGGCGCTGGCCGACGCCCTGACCGGCGGGGAGCCGCCGCGGCTGCGGGCCACGGACGAACGCGGCTGGTTCCGCTTCCAGCGCCTGTACGACGCGGCCCGCTCGTGCATCAGGTCGGCGGAGGACATCCAGCGCCTGGTGCGGGAGGCGGCCGAGGAGGATCTGAAGGACGGCTCGCGCTGGCTGGAGATCCAGGTCGACCCGACCTCGTACGCGCCCCGGCTGGGCGGGCTGATCCCGGCGCTGGAGATCATCCTCGACGCCGTGGACACGGCCTCCCGCGACACCGGGCTCGGCATGCGGGTCCTGGTGGCCGCCAACCGGATGAAGCACCCCCTGGACGCCCGCACGCTGGCCCGTCTCGCCGTGCGCTACGCCGACCGGGGGATCGTCGGCTTCGGCCTCTCCAACGACGAACGGCGTGGCATGGCCCGCGACTTCGACCGGGCGTTCGCCATCGCACGCGACGGCGGGCTGCTGTCGGCGCCGCACGGCGGCGAGCTGGCGGGCCCCGCGTCGGTGCGGGACTGCCTGGACGACCTGGAGGCGCACCGGATCGGGCACGGGGTGCGGGCGGCGGACGATCCGCGGCTGATGAAGCGGCTCGCGGACCGGGGCGTCACCTGCGAGGTGTGCCCGGCGTCGAACGTCGCCCTCGGCGTGTACGACAAGCCGGGGGACGTGCCGCTGCGCACGCTGTTCGAGGCGGGCGTGCCGATGGCCCTGGGCGCGGACGACCCGCTGCTGTTCGGCTCCCGGCTGGCGGCGCAGTACGAGATCGCGCGCCGGCACCACGACTTCACGGACGCGGAGCTGGCCGAGCTGGCCCGGCAGTCGGTCCGGGGCTCGGCGGCGCCCGAGGACGTCAAGGCCAAATTGCTGTCGGACGTCGACGCCTGGCTGGCCGCCCCGGTCGGGTGAAGTGGGCCAGGGGCGGATACGCCTGGAAGCCGATGTCCAGCTCCGTCCCCCGCCCCCGGGACAGGGGCAACAGCGTGGTGAGCGAGGCGCTGAGCACGTCGTACCCCTTGCCCGCCCTCTTGCTGAGCGGGCCGATACCGGCCGCCCAGGCGAGTTGCAGGGACGCGGCGGCGAAGGTGTCCCGCGCGCCGGACAGGAACAGTGTCCGGGCGTGGACGGCGGGCTGGAGGCGGTCGGCGCGGGGCAGGCGGTCCCAGCGGCGATTCCAGCGCTCCTCCCAGGCGGAGCCGTGGCGCGCGGTGCGCCGTTCGTCGGTGCGGACGGTCCGCGGGACGCCGTGGGTGAGCCCGCGGCGCAGGGCCGGCCACACGGAGGGCCGCAGTCCGAGCGACTGGTGGGCGAGCACCAGGTCGACGGGCACGCCCGGGGCGTAGTCCCGGGGCACGCTCTGCCGGAGCGGGATGTGGACGACCGTGTGCGGGGAGTACGCCGCGAAGGAGAACAGCCCGGCGAGGCGGGCCAGTCCGTCGTGGTCCCCGACCAGGTAGCCCCAGTCGCGCATCGGGTCGCTGAGCGTGGTGTGCCGCAGCGCGGGGCGCGGCTGGACGACCCGGAAGGCGTAGCGCCCGGCGCGCGGCCGGAACTCCTCGACCCTCAGCCGCACGGATGCTCACTCATGGACGTCCTCATGACGTCAGGGATACGCGCTACGGGCCGGGCGCGGCAACGGAGTTCTACGGCTCCAGGCCGACGCCGACCATGACCGGCTCGTTGACCAGGGTGACCCCGAACGCGTCCCGGACGCCCGCCACGACCTCACGGGCCAGCGCCAGCAGGTCCTCCGTGGTGGCGTCGCCACGGTTGGTGAGGGCGAGGGTGTGCTTGGTGGAGATGCGGGCGGGTCCGTTGCCGTACCCCTTGGTGAAGCCGGCCTTGTCGATCAGCCAGGCCGCGGAGGTCTTGGTGCGCCCCTCGCCGGCGGGGTAGGCGGGCGGCTCGACGTCCTCACCCAACCGCTCCCGCACACGCGTACGGAATGCGGCGAACGTCTCGTCGTCGAGGATCGGGTTGGTGAAGAAGGAGCCGGCCGACCAGGTGTCGTGGTCCTCGGGGTCCAGCACCATGCCCTTGCCGGCGCGGAGCTTCAGCACCGTGTCGCGGGCGGTGGCCAGCGGCACCCGCTCGCCGGGAGCGACGCCGAGCACGCGGGCGGTCTCGGCGTACTTGACCGGGCCGGACATCCCGCCGGCGTCCTCCAGCCGGAAGCGGACGCGCAGGACGACGTACCGCTCGGGGTCGGCCTTGAAACGGCTGTGCCGGTAGGAGAAGGCGCACTCCTCGTTGGAGAGCGTGACGGTCTCGCCTGAGCGCCGGTCGTAGGCGACGACCTCGGTGATCGTGGAGGCGACCTCCTGGCCGTACGCGCCCACGTTCTGGATGGGGGTGGCGCCGGCGGAGCCGGGGATTCCGGCCAGGCACTCGATGCCGGCGAGTCCGGCCTCCACGCTCGCCGCGACGGCGTCGGTCCACACCTCGCCGGCGGCCAGTTCCAGGGCGGTGCCGTCGAGGGTGACGCCCTTGGTGGCGACGACGAGGGCGGTGCCGTCGAAGCCCTTGTCGCCGATGACCAGGTTGGAGCCGCCGCCGATGACCAGCAGCGGGGTGCCGGCGGCGTCGGCCTCCCGGACGGCGGCGATCACCTCGTCGTCGGTGGTCGCGGTGACCAGCCGGGTGGCGGGGCCGCCCAGCCGGAAGGTGGTCAGCGGGGCGAGGGGAGCGTCGTGGAGTTCCTGCACGGGCTCAAGACTACGAGACGGCCGCCTCGGCTCCCCCGCGCCCGCTCCCCCGCCGCCGCGGCGGCCCGGCTCAGGCCAGGCGGACGACCGCCCGCGAGGCGCCGAGGACCTTCTGGCCGGCGCTGGTCGCGGTGAGGTCCACGCGGACCGTGTTGTCGTCGAGCTTGGCGGCAACCTTGCCGCTGACCTCGATGACGGCGCCCTTGTCGTCGTCGGGCACGACGACGGGGCGGGTGAAGCGGACGCCGTACTCGACGACCGCGCCCGGGTCGCCCGCCCAGTCGGTGACCACGCGGATCGCCTCGGCCATGGTGAACATGCCGTGCGCGATGACGTCGGGCAGGCCGACCTCCTTGGCGAACCGCTCGTTCCAGTGGATGGGGTTGAAGTCGCCGGAGGCGCCCGCGTACTGGACGAGGGTGGCGCGGGTCACGGGGAACGTCTGAGCGGGCAGCTCGGTGCCGACCTCGACGCCGGCGTAGGCAATCTTCGCCGTCATGGTGTGGTTCACGCCTCCTCGGCCGCGCGGGCCACCAGCTTGGTCCAGGCGGTCACGACGTGCTCGCCGTTCTGGTCGTGCACCTCGCCGCGGACGTCCAGTATGTCGTTGCCCGCCATCGTGCGGATGGTCTCGATGGTGGAGGTGACCGTGAGCCGGTCGCCCGCGCGCACCGGGCGCTTGTAGGCGAACTTCTGGTCGCCGTGCACCACCCGGCTGTAGTCCAGGCCGAGCTGCGGGTCGGCGATCACCTGGCCGGCGGCCTTGAACGTGATGGCGAACACAAAGGTCGGCGGGGCGATCACATCGGGGTGGCCGAGCGCCTTGGCCGCCTCCGTGTCCGTGTACGCCGGGTTGGCGTCTCCCACCGCCTCGGCGAACTCGCGGATCTTCTCGCGGCCCACCTCGTAGGGCTCGGTGGGCGGGTAGGTCCGCCCCACGAAGGACTGGTCGAGCGCCATGCGCGCGGCACCTCCTGTGTCGGTCCGGAACCGACGTGTCTCACGGTGTGTGGTGTCGGTGGGGAAACGACACGAGGCCGCCCCCCGAGTGGGGGGACGGCCTCGTGTACGAGCCTGATTTATCGCGTTTCGCGGTGCGCGGTGTGCGCGTTGCAACGCGGGCAGTGCTTCTTCATCTCAAGACGGTCCGGGTTGTTACGCCGGTTCTTCTTGGTGATGTAGTTCCGCTCCTTGCACTCCACGCAGGCCAGCGTGATCTTCGGGCGGACGTCGGTGGCAGCCACGTGAGTGCTCCTAAGACGAACGGATGGACTGTTTAACGCAAGAAGAGTAGCCGATCGAAGGACCGACCCCGCAATCGGCTACTGAGAGTAGCGGTGACCGGACTTGAACCGGTGACACAGCGATTATGAGCCGCTTGCTCTACCGACTGAGCTACACCGCTTTGATGCGATCGGACCCCGCCTCACGGCGGGAACCTCACACACCAGAGCCCCAAAACGGAATCGAACCGTTGACCTTCTCCTTACCATGGAGACGCTCTGCCGACTGAGCTATTGGGGCGAGCGATGAAGACATTACACGGTCCGCCGCCGTTCGCCCAAATCCGTTTCGGTCCCCTGTCCCCCTCCCGGGCGGACGGACCACACCGGTACGACTATTGCGCTCCTCCCGGCGCGGGACGGAGGGCCGTCCTAGGCTCGACTCACTCTGCGTGATCTTGTCTCAGCGTGACGTGCGTCCTCGTGCGCAGCCCGAGCCCCAGGAGCGCGATGCCCGACAACCGGCCGCAGCCACCGTCCCACCCGTGGTCCTCGCCCACCGGTTCGGGCCCGGCCGGCCCGCCCCGGCTTCTGCTGTGCGGCGCCCGCCTCACCGACGGCCGGACCGTGGACGTACGGCTCGGCGGCGGGCGCATCGAGGCCGTCGGCACGGCGGGCAGCCTCGTCCCGGACGCCACGCGCGCGTGCGTGGCGCGGCTCGACCTCACCGGCTACCTGCTGCTGCCGGCCCCGGCCGAGCCGCACGCCCACGCGGACACCGCCCTGTCCGCCGACGAGCCGGGCCCCGTCTCCCACGACCCCCAGGACGTCCAGCGCCGCGCGACGGAGGCG
>MUNG01000559.1:1047-1249 GCA_002154585.1 Streptomyces pseudogriseolus | reverse complement strand
GCCCGCTGACGTCACCCCCGGCCCGGTGAGACGGGTCCACCCTTCCCAGGAGCGTGCAGTGCAGCACATCCCTACCACCAACGCGGCGAACCGGCTCGACCGGCTGCCGATCACGAAGTTCCACAAGCGGACCGTCCTCGCGGTGGCGTTCGCCTACTTCTTCGAGTTCGCGGACATCAACACCTTCGCCATCACGGCGCCC
>MUNG01000559.1:810-988 GCA_002154585.1 Streptomyces pseudogriseolus | reverse complement strand
ATGACCGTCGTCGCCGTCGTCTACATCAGCGAGCTGTTCCCCAGCGCCAAGCGCGGCAAGTTCCAGGCGTACGCCATCGTCGTCGGCATCTGCGGCACGCCCGTCACCAACCTGATCGCCTCCGCGGTCGTCCCGATGTCCGACTGGTCCTGGCGGCTGGTCTACCTGTGGGGATCGC
>MUNG01000559.1:0-797 GCA_002154585.1 Streptomyces pseudogriseolus | reverse complement strand
CACGGGCCGCTGCCCGAGCCGCAGCAGCCGAAGCCGAAGGGGCCCTCCGTCAAGCCGGGCCTGGGCATGCTGAAGGACAAGAAGTTCCTGTACCCGACGATCCTGCTGTCGGTCCTGTGGATCACCCAGACCATCGGCTTCTTCGGCTACTCCAGCTGGGCGCCGACCCTGCTGGCCGCCGAGGGCGTCAGCGTCGAGGACTCCATCTTCTACGTGGCGCTGACGACCGTGGGCGCGCCGCTCGGCTCCTTCCTGGCGGCGATGGTCACCGACCGCTTCGAGCGCAAGTGGTGCCTGGTGGTGTTCGGCCTGGTCATCGCCGCGTCCGGTCTGCTCTACGGGCTGACGTTCACCCCGGTGCTGATCGTCGTCTTCGGCTTCCTGGTCAACCTGTTCGAGCGCGGCTACACGGCCCTGGCGTACGCGTACGCCCCCGAGCTGTACGGCACCGAGGGCCGCTCACTGGGCACGAGCATCGCCTACGGCCTGGGGCGTCTGTCGAACGCGGTGGGTCCGCTGATGATCGCCGGCGTCTACAACGGTATCGGCTACCAGGCGGTCTTCATGGTCATCGCGGGCACCTGGACGCTGGGCGCACTGGTCCTGGCGCTCTTCGGCCCGGCGACACGCCGCCGCCNNCCCTGAAGACGGGCGAGGCGGGCGGCGGGGCGGGACGGAGGCACGGGCCTCCGGCCCGCCCGCCGCTTTTCGGCCCGTGGCCCAGTCTGACGCTCGTCGGGGACGAGACGCCGACGGCTGGGACGGGCGTTTCCTACGCGGGCGAGGGCCCGGTGCCG
>MUNG01000558.1 GCA_002154585.1 Streptomyces pseudogriseolus | reverse complement strand
GGATCTCGGCGGCGACCGGCGCCGTCGCCCTCGTCATCGCGCCGCTCAACCGCGAGCACGGCTTCGGTCACCTGGTCGCCGCCGTGATCCTCGCCGGGGTGTTCCAGATCGTGCTGGGCGCGCTCGGGGTGGCGAAGCTGATGCGGTTCGTGCCGCGCAGCGTGATGGTCGGCTTCGTGAACTCCCTCGCCGTCCTGATCTTCATGGCGCAGGTGCCGGAGATGACGGACGTGCCGTGGCCGGTGTATCCGCTGATCGCGGCGGGCCTGGCGATGATGGTGTTCTTCCCGAGGCTCACCACCGTGGTCCCGGCGCCGCTCGTGTCCATCGTGATCCTCACCGTGATCACCGTCGCGGCCGGGATCGCCGTCCCGACCGTCGGCGACAAGGGCGGCCTGCCGTCGTCGCTGCCCGTGCCGGGGCTGCCGGACGTGCCGTTCACCGTCGACACGCTCACGACCGTCGCGCCGTACGCGTTCGCCATGGCGCTGGTCGGGCTGATGGAGTCGCTGATGACGGCCAAGCTGGTCGACGACATCACCGACACCCGCTCCTCCAAGACGCGCGAGTCCGTCGGGCAGGGCGTCGCCAACATCGTCACGGGCTTCTTCGGCGGCATGGGCGGCTGCGCGATGATCGGCCAGACGATGATCAACGTGCGGGTGTCCGGGGCGCGGACCCGGCTGTCGACGTTCCTGGCGGGCGCGTTCCTGATGGTGCTGTGCGTCGTGTTCGGGCCGGTCGTGTCGGACATCCCGATGGCGGCGCTCGTCGCGGTCATGGTGATGGTGTCGGTGGCCACGTTCGACTGGCACTCGATCGCCCCGAGGACGCTGCGGCGCATGCCGCTCGGGGAGACCGTCGTCATGCTGGTCACCGTCGTCTGCGTGGTCGCCACCCACAACCTCGCCGTCGGCGTCGTCGTCGGCTCCGTCGCCGCGATGGTGGTGTTCGCGCGGCGCGTCGCCCGGCTGGCCGAGGTCACCGCGGTCACCGACCCGGACGGCGGCACGGTGGTCTACCGGGTCACCGGCGAGCTGTTCTTCGCCTCCTCCAACGAACTGGTCGGCCGGTTCGCGTACGCCACCGACCCCGACCAGGTCGTCATCGACCTGTCCGCCGCACACATCTGGGACGCCTCGTCGGTGGCGGCGCTCGACGCCGTCGAGACGAAGTACGCCCAGCGTGGCAAGACCGTCGAGATCGTGGGGCTGAACGAGCCCAGCGCGCGTATTCACAGGACGCTCAGCGGAGAGCTCACCGGCAGTTGACCGAAGGCGCGGGGCGCCCGAGCAAAGGCGCGGGGCGTCCCGCGCCTTCGGTCAACTGC
>MUNG01000557.1:3594-3942 GCA_002154585.1 Streptomyces pseudogriseolus | reverse complement strand
CCGCCCCTGGGGCACACGGGGTACGTCGCCCTGGGTGGCGATCCGCACCGTGCGCTGTCCGGGCGCCGGTCCGTCGCCGCGCCGCTCGGCCCGCGGGGGGCCGCTCTGCTCGGGCACGTGCGGGACGGGGCCCGGCGCGGCGGTCGTACGGGGGGCGGGTGCCGCGTCCGCGTGGGCGGGCGTGGCCCAGTCGGCGGAGCCGTACGCGTGGTGGGTCGGGGCGCGCGGCCCCTCGGGGCCGGTTCCCTCCGGGCCCGGGGTCCCCACGGCGGGGCGCGCGCTCCCGGTGTCCGCGGCGCCCGGTCCCGGCACCCGTACGTGGCCCTCCCCGTCCGGGGTGGCCGCCGT
>MUNG01000557.1:0-3574 GCA_002154585.1 Streptomyces pseudogriseolus | reverse complement strand
TGCCGTTGGTGGAGCCGAGGTCGGCCACGGAGACGCGGCCGTCCGCGCCGACCGTCACCGCGCAGTGCAGCCGGGAGACGTCAGGGTCGTCGAGCGGCACGTCGGCGTCGGCCGAGCGGCCTATACGGATCTCCCCGCCGTGCAGCAGGTGCACCCCGCCCGCGTCGGGCCCCGCGACCACGTGCAGCCGGGTGGGGGTCACGTCCAGCTCGGGGTGCGGCTCGGGCTCGCCCGGCGCGCCCACGGCCAGCACCGCGCCGTCGATCAGCGGGGGCTCGCCCAGCGTGCAGCGCTGGGCGTCCAGGCGCTGGTCACCGGCGTACAGCACGGGCGCGCCCGTGGAGCCGGAGGAGCCGTCGCCGCCGGAGACGGCCGAGGCGAGCGCGGAGGCGACCGCGGCGAGCGCCGTGCCCGCGGGCGCCGTGACCAGCACGTCGCAGCTCGCGGCCCGCTCCCGGGCGGGGGAGGAGGGGCCCAGCGGGTCTACGACGGTCAGCCGGATCTGCATCGCCGTCAGCGGTCCCTTCTGCGCGGGCGCCCGCGACACGGGGGACGAAGCCGCCCCGCGGTCCCCCTCCGCGGACTTCCCCCACCGCCACACGCGCACGTACGGCCAGTACTGCCCGCATCCTCGCACCTGTCACCGACAACGCGCCCGCCTCCGGGCATCAAATGATCTTGATTGGTCGGCTCTGCCCGCAAAAATGCCTGACCAGTGACGCGCGGATGATCGTTGTGCGCCGACTTGAGATCGGTCACGTCCGGCCCGCGGCAACCAACGGACCGGGTCGGGCGTCTTTCCTCCCGACTCCGCCTCCCCGCGGAGGCCACGGGACCGCGGAATCAACGGAACCGTCGAACAGGAACGGGCACCGGCGCGTACCACCCGGCACAGGGCGACGCGGACGTCGGCCGGCCGGTGTCCCGCGCGGCGGCACTACAGTGGGTCGGAACATTCAGCAGGGTGGACCACGGTGTACGCCAGCCAGCGAGCAGCAGGGAGCGCATGACGTGCGGCCGGTAGGGAGCAAGTACCTGCTCGAGGAGCCGCTCGGACGCGGCGCCACGGGCACCGTCTGGCGTGCGCGCCAGCGGGAGACCGCGGGCGCCGAGGCGGCCGTGCCGGGCCAACCCGGCGAGACCGTGGCGATCAAGGTCCTCAAGGAGGAGCTGGCGGGCGACGCCGACGTCGTGATGCGCTTCCTGCGGGAGCGCTCCGTCCTGCTGCGGCTCACCCACCCCAACATCGTCCGGGTCCGCGACCTGGTGGTCGAGGGTGAGCTGCTGGCGCTGGTCATGGACCTCGTCGAGGGCCCCGACCTGCACCGCTACCTGCGGGAGAACGGCCCCTTCACGCCCGTCGCCGCGGCCCTGCTGACCGCGCAGATCGCCGACGCGCTCGGGGCCAGCCACGCCGACGGCGTGGTCCACCGCGACCTCAAGCCCGCCAACGTCCTGCTCAAGCAGCAGGGTGGCGAGCTGCACCCGATGCTCACCGACTTCGGCATCGCGCGCCTCGCCGATTCCCCGGGCCTGACCCGCACCCACGAGTTCGTCGGCACCCCCGCGTACATCGCGCCCGAGTCCGCCGAGGGCCGCCCGCAGACCTCCGCCGTCGACATCTACGGCGCCGGCATCCTGCTGTACGAGCTGGTCACCGGCCGCCCGCCGTTCTCCGGCGGATCCGCGCTCGAGGTGCTGCACCAGCACCTCAGCGCCGAGCCGCGCCGCCCCTCCACCGTCCCCGACCCGTTGTGGACGGTCATCGAGCGCTGCCTGAGCAAGGACCCCGGACGGCGGCCCAGCGCCGAGAACCTCGCGCGCGGCCTGCGGGTCGTCGCCGAGGGCATCGGCGTGCACGCCTCCTCGGCGCAGATCTCCGCCGCGGAGAACGTCGGCGCGCTCCTCGCCCCCGACCCGGCGCCCGCGCCGGTCCCCGGCGCGCCGTCCGCCCCAGGCGCCTCCGACCCCACGCAGGTGCTGCCGCAGAACCCGCCCGGCGCCTACGACCCCAATGCCGCGACCAGCGTCCTGCCGCAGACCGGCCCGAACGGCGCGGCCGACCCCACGGCCGTGATGCCCCCGGTGCCGCCCGGCGGGCCCGGCGGCGGCCCCGAGGACCCGCACCCCTGGCAGAACCAGCTCCGCGCGGCCCGCGACCGCAACGAACAGACCCAGGTCCAGTACCTCGACCCCCACGAGGACCCGCTGCGCCGCCGCCCTCAGCGGCAGGTGGCCCGGCCCCAGCAGCCGCCGCAGCGCCCCCAGCAGCCGCAGCCCGGCCCCGGGTACGGCTACCCGCAGCAGCCCCCGCCGCAGCAGTACGCCCCGCCGCCGGAGCGCCAGCGGCGGCAGCAGCCCCAGCCGCCGCAGCGGTACGCGCCCCCGCCGGAGCCGCAGCGCCCCGCGCGGGAGCCGCGGCAGCCCCGGCAGCGCAGCGCCAACCCGATGCGCATTCCCGGCCTCGGCTGCCTCAAGGGATGCCTGTTCACGCTGCTCATCCTGTTCGTGGCGAGCTGGCTGATCTGGGAGCTGAGCCCGCTCCAGGACTGGATCGGCACGGGCAAGGGCTACTGGGAGCAGCTCAGCGACTGGTTCGGCTCGGTCACGGGCTGGATCGAGGACCTGGGCGGCCCCTCGGACCCGACGAACTGACGCTCGTCTGCCGCTTTGTCGACATCCGGGGCCCGATTTCCGGGTCTCCGGTGAAGGTCACCTGTCCGGACGCGTAGCTTTGGCGACAACACGCGTCGGTAGGAGCAGTCTTGGCACGGAGAATCGGCAGCCGGTACACCGCCCATCAGATCCTCGGGCGGGGCAGCGCCGGCACGGTGTGGCTGGGCGAGGGCCCCGAGGGGCCCGTCGCCATCAAGCTGCTGCGTGAGGATCTCTCCTCGGACCAGGAGCTCGTCGGCCGCTTCGTGCAGGAGCGGACGGCGCTGCTGGGCCTGGAGCACCCGCACGTGGTGTCCGTGCGGGACCTGGTGGTCGACGGCAACGACCTCGCCCTCGTGATGGACCTGGTCCGGGGCACCGACCTGCGCACCCGGCTGGACCGGGAACGCAGACTGGCCCCCGAGGCGGCGGTGGCCATCGCCGCAGACGTCGCCGACGGCCTGGCGGCGGCGCACGCGGCCGGTGTCGTCCACCGCGACGTCAAGCCGGAGAACGTCCTGCTGGACATGCAGGGCCCGCTCGGCCCCGGCGGCTCGCACCGCGCCCTGCTCACCGACTTCGGCGTGGCGAAACTCATCGACACCCCGCGCCGCACCCGCGCCTCGAAGATCATCGGCACGCCGGACTATCTGGCCCCGGAGATCGTCGAGGGCCTCCCGCCGCGCGCCGCCGTCGACATCTACGCCCTCGCCACCGTCCTCTACGAGCTGCTCGCGGGCTTCACCCCGTTCGGCGGCGGCCACCCGGGCGCGGTGCTGCGCCGGCACGTCACCGAGACGGTCGTCCCGCTGCCCGGCATCCCGGACGAGCTGTGGCAGCTGCTGGTGCAGTGCCTGGCGAAGGCCCCGGCGTCCCGCCTGCGCGCGTCGGAGCTGGCCGCCCGGCTGCGGGAGCTGCT
>MUNG01000556.1 GCA_002154585.1 Streptomyces pseudogriseolus | reverse complement strand
CGGCGGGCGCGGTGGGGGCGCGGCGGCGGCCGGCGTTCGGGGCGTTCCTGGTGGCGGCGGCCTGCACGGGGTTCCTCAACCAGGCGGGGCACCCGGACATCAACATCTGGGGCGACCGGCTGATCACGCTGGCCTGGCTGCTGCCGGTGCTGGGGGTGCCGCTGCTGCTGGAGCCGGTGCTGCGGCGGGCGGTGGTGCCGGCGCAGGGCGCGTCGGTGGAGCCGGTGGGCTGAACCGGCGCGGGGCGCGCCGGTGGACCCGTGGGCCGACCGGGCGTCACCCGAAGCGGTGACGGCTGGTCAGAGCCGGGCGGCGTCCGGGAACATTGGGCAAATGCCCCGAATGCCCCTTTCCTCTCGCGTCCGATGAGCACCGGCGTCCTCGTCCGGCGCCGCACGGTGGACGGCGCCACGGCGCTGCGCGGCGGCGGGTCCTGGCGCCCGACGCCGTACCAGTGCGCCGGCTTCCTGTTCTTCCTGACGATGACCCTGGCGTTCTGGCGGGTGCCGCTGTGCTGCGACGCCGGGCAGCACGCGGCGGTCGTGGAGCGCCTCAAGGACGACCTGCTGCACCCCCGGCACCCGATGGCGGACCTGCCCGGCGCGGGCAGCCCGTACTACTCGCCGTACGCCGTGGCGCAGGGCGCGTTCGCCCGGTGGACCGGGCTGGGCGGCTGGGAGGTGCTGCGGCTCACCGGGCCGCTGAACCTGCTGGTGCTGGTCACCGGCCTGGGCCGCTTCGTGCGGGTGCTGACCCCGCGCCCCTGGGCGCCGGTGCTGGCGCTCGCCGCGACGGCGCTGCTGTGGGGGGTGGAGCGCGCCTGGTGGAGCGGCTATCTGAACCTGATGTCGATGACGGGCAATCTGCCGTACCCGTCGGCGTTCGCGATCGGGCTCGCCTTCTGGGCGTGGGCGCTGACCGGCGCGCGGGCCCGGGGCACGGGGGCCGTGCGCTACCTGGGTCCGGGCGGCCTGCGCCCGCTGTCCGGGTACGCGGGCCTCGGCCTGCTGTACGGGCTGATCCTGCTGGTGCACCCGATCACCGCGGTCGCGGCGGCGCTGGGCGCGCTGGCGCTGGTCGCCGGGTGGCAGCGGCGGTGGTCGGCGGCGCTGGCCGGGCGGTGGGCGCTGACCGGCGCGGTGGCGCTGCTGACGGCGGCCTGCTGGCCGTACTTCGACGTGTTCGCGCTCGCCGGGGACACGAGCGTGGACGCGATGCACCGGCGGCTGTACCTGGATCTGCCCGGGCAGTTCGGGCTGGCGCTGCTGGGGCTGCCGGCCCTCCTGCTGCGGGCCCGGCGCTCGTGGCGGGACCCTCTGGTGCTGATGTTCGCCCTGGACTGCGCGGTCGTGGCGTACGGCTGGGTGAGCGGCCACTACACCTACGGGCGGGCCCTCGGGCTGACTCTGGTGCCGCTGCAGCTCGCCCTGGCGGTGGAGCTGGCGGCGCCCCGGCCGTGGCCGGTGTGGCGGGGGCTGCTGGGCGGGGCCGCCAGCTCCACCGCCAGGGCGAGCTGCAGCGGCACCAGAG
>MUNG01000555.1 GCA_002154585.1 Streptomyces pseudogriseolus | reverse complement strand
GCGGTGCGGTTCAACCAGCGGTACGGGCACACGTTCGTCGTACCGCGGGCGACCAGCCCGGGGGTGGCGGCGCGCGTGATGAACCTCCAGGACCCCGCCTCGAAGATGGGCAAGAGCGACGACACCGGGCCGGGGATCGTCTATCTGCTGGACGAGCCGGACGTGGTGCGGAAGAAGGTCATGCGCGCGGTGACCGACAGCGGCAGTGAGGTCGTCTACGACCGGGAGTCGCGGCCCGGGCTCGCCAATCTGCTGGAGATCCTGGCGGCTTGCACCGGTGGAGATCCCGAGGCGCTGGCCGGTACCTACGTCGGGTACGGGGCGCTGAAGAGAGACACGGCGGACGCGGTGATCGAGGTGCTGCGGCCGTTGCGGGAACGGCACCAGGAGCTGTGCGCCGATCCCGGCTACCTGGAGGGCGTGCTGCGGGAGGGAGCCGAGCGGGCGCGCGGGATGGCGCGGCCGACGGTGGACGCCGCCCACCGGGCGATCGGCCTGCTGCCGGCCTCGGTGGAGGA
>MUNG01000554.1 GCA_002154585.1 Streptomyces pseudogriseolus | reverse complement strand
CTCCTGGAACGCACCGACCTCCCCATGCCCGAGGTCGCCCGCCGCGCCGGGTTCGGCAGCGAGGTCACGATGCGCCAGCACTTCGCATCGCGCCTCGCCACCAGCCCTCGCGCCTACCGTGCCGCGTTCAGCGGGACCGCCTCCTCCACCGAGGCCGGCAGCAGGCCGATCGCCCGGTGGAGGAGGCGGTCCCGCTGAACGCGGCACGGTAGGCGCGAGGGCTGGTGGCGAGGCGCGATGCGAAGTGCTGGCGCATCGTGACCTCGCTGCCGAACCCGGCGCGGCGGGCGACCTCGGGCATGGGGAGGTCGGTGCGTTCCAGGAGGCGCTGGGCTGCGGCGATGCGCTGGTCGAGGAGCCGGCGCAGCGGGGTGGTGCCGGTGGCCGCGGTGAAGTGGCGGGCGAAGGTGCGCGGTGCCATGTCGGCGTGGGCGGCCAGGTCGGTGACCGTCAGCGGTTCGTGGAGGTGCCGCAGGGTGTACTCCCGTACGGCGGCGAGGGTGTCGGCGTCGTGGTCGGCGCGAGGGGTGGGGTGCTGGATGAACTGCGCCTGGGTGCCGGTGCGGAAGGGCGCGGTGACCATGGAGCGGGCGACGGTGGCGGCGGCCTCGGCTCCGTGGGCGAGGCGGACCAGGTGGAGGCAGAGGTCGATGCCGGCTGCGGTGCCGGCCGAGGTCCGGACGTTGCCGTCCTCGATGGACCCGGGCCACGGCGGTGTCGCTGCACGGCGGGCGGTTCGCGCGGGTGGTGTCGACCGAGGAGGTGGTGGCCGCGGCGCGGTGACGCACCGGCCGCGGCCTGCGAGGAGCGGTCAGCCGTTGTTGCCGGAGG
>MUNG01000553.1 GCA_002154585.1 Streptomyces pseudogriseolus | reverse complement strand
TGCGGATCGCACGGCGCCCCCTCTCGCGTGTACCGTCCCCGGGCCGTTACGACGTGGAGGCGCGCGCCAGGTCCAGCGCGTAGTCCTCCCACCACTCGCCGGCCTTCGGGCCGCCCTTGCACTCGCCGTCCGACTCCCCCGGACGCTTGATCCACAGATAGGCGTCGACGAGGGGGTCGGCCGTGCGGGTCGTCGGGGTCTCGCCGAGCGCCCGGCCGGGCGGGTTGCACCAGCGCTCGTCCGGATCGCCGCCGGTGTAGGGGCCGTTGCCGTTGCGGCTGGTGTCGATGACGAAGTGCTTTCCGCCGACCTTGGCGGACAGCTCCTTGCCGTAGGCGATGGAGTCCTCGGTGGTGTAGAAGTTCGAGACGTTCACCGCGAAGCCGTCGGCCTGCTCGATCCCGGCCCGCTTCAGCGGCTCGTGGATCTGGTCCGGGTTGCCCCAGCCCGCGTTGCCCGCGTCCAGGTACACCTTGGTGTTCTTCAGGCCCTTGAGCGTGGCGACGGCGCCCTTGAGGAGGTCGTAGCGCTCCTCGTGGTACTCCTGCGGGGTGCAGCCGTCGACCAGGTGCAGCACCGCGTCCGGTTCCAGCACCACCGTCGCCGGGCGGTCCCCGATGCCCTCGGCGACCGCGTCGACGAAGTCGCGGTAGGTGTCGCCGTCGGCGGCCCCGCCCTGCGAGTACTGGCCGCAGTCGCGGTGCGGGATGTTGTAGAGGACCAGCACGGCCCGGCGACGGTGGTGCTGGAACCGCGACGGGCTGCTCGGCGATCTTGCGGAGCTGCTCGGCCTCGGCCTTCTTGCCGTCCTCCCGCAGCTCGGCGATCTCGCGGACGGCGAGACCGTCCGGGTTGACCCAGAAGGGAGCCGCCTCCTTCGGCTGCCGCGTCACGGCCGATCCGGCCGAACCCTCCCCGTCGTCACCCCCGGAGGAACATCCCGCGAGCAGCAGCGCCGCCCCCAGCACCGCTGCGGACGCC
>MUNG01000552.1:955-1156 GCA_002154585.1 Streptomyces pseudogriseolus | reverse complement strand
CCGGACCGTCTCCGGCCCGGGTTTTTCCTGCCCCGCGTCTCCTTGCGTCTCCTTGCGTCGCCCTTCGTCATGCCGTACGGCCGCGCAGGCGGCGGGCGATCTCCAGGTCGGCCTGGTCCAGCGGGCGGCCTTCCTCGGTCTCCCACAGGCAGTTCTGGAGCACCCGCCCGTACGTCCACGCCCGGGCCCGCGCGCGGTCCA
>MUNG01000552.1:520-945 GCA_002154585.1 Streptomyces pseudogriseolus | reverse complement strand
CAGCCAGGGCGCACGGTCGGCGGCGAGGACGTTCTCGTCGTGCAGGTCCCAGTGGAGCAGCCGGTCGCCCGGCTCGTCCGCGACCTCGCGCACGGCGGCCGCGCAGTCGGCGACCAGGCCCCGCGCCTCGGGGTCGGGGATGCGGTCCAGCACGGCGGGCGTGCGCTCCAGCATGGACGCGGCGATGTCGCCGAGGCGGCGCATTCCCGGGGGAGCGGTGGTGGCGTGGAGGTGGGCCAGGAGGCGGGCGATCACGAGGACGCCCTCGTGGACGTCCGGCTGGTGGGCGAGCATCCGGGAGGAGTCGAGGCGTTCCAGCAGCATCGTGCCGGTCGGCTCGTCGTGGTCGAGCAGACGGACCGCCCCGTCGCCGGCCCACAGGCGCAGGGCGACCGGCTCGCCCTCGCTCTCGTGGTCGCGGATCT
>MUNG01000552.1:0-515 GCA_002154585.1 Streptomyces pseudogriseolus | reverse complement strand
ATGAAGGCCCGTCCGGCCTCCTTGTTGAACTTGACCTGTGCCTCGGCGAGTTCCGCGGGGATGTCGATCACGCCTCGCACGGTAGCGGCGTACGGGGGCGGGGCGCGCCCCTGTTTTCCGGGGGCCGCGTGACCGCTACGGCTCCAGGACGACCTTGCCGGTCGTCCGCCGGTTCTCCAGGGCCCGGTGGGCGTCGGCGGCCCGGGACAGCGGGANNGAGACGCCGTCGACGAGGTAGGGCCGGTCGCCGGCGATGCCCTGCGACGACCAGCCGAACACCAGGTGCCGCCCGTCGGGCGCGAGCAGGCCGACCAGGGTGCGGGCGACGTCCCCGCCCACTCCGTCGTACACGACGGTGACCTTGCCCCGGTACTCCTCGNNACGGCGGGCGCGGCGCCGGCGCGCGCGGCCAGGGCCGTCTTCGCGGGGCCTCCGGCGAGGCCGATCACGGTCGCGCCCGCGTTCCGGGCGTACTGCACGAGGAGGTTGCCGATGCCGCCCGCCGCGGCCGGGAC
>MUNG01000551.1 GCA_002154585.1 Streptomyces pseudogriseolus | reverse complement strand
AGGCGATGGCCGCCCGCCGCGCCGCCGAACTCGGCCCAGCCTCCCGTGACGCGCTCGCGGCCACCCTGCGCGCGGCGGGCTGCGTCTTCGCCGAGGACGAGGCCGACATGATCCTCGCCGCGGCGGACGGCGACCCGTGTGCGGTCGAGGCGATGGCCGCCCGCCGCGCCGCCGGACTCCCTCTCGAACTCGTCGTCGGCTGGGCCGAGTTCGGCGGCCGGCGGATCGTCGTGGAACCGGGCGTGTTCGTGCCGCGCCGGCGTACCGAGTTCCTCGTCGAGCAGGCGCTCGCCCTCGCACCGGACGCCATGGTCGTCGTGGACCTGTGCTGCGGCTCGGGCGCGGTCGGCGCGGCGCTGGCGGCGGCGCTCGGCGGCGGCGTGGACCTGCACGCCGCCGACATCGACCCGGCCGCCGTGCGCTGCGCCCGCCGCAACGTCGAGTCCCTCGGCGGCCACGTCCACCAGGGCGACCTGTTCGACGCGCTGCCCGCACGGCTGCGGGGCCGGGTGGACATCCTCGCCGCCAACGTCCCGTACGTGCCCAGCGACGAAATCGCCCTGCTCCCGGCGGAGGCCCGCGACCACGAGCCCCGCGTCGCCCTCGACGGCGGCACGGACGGCCTCGACGTCCTCCGCCGCGTCGCCGCGCGGGCCCCCGCGTGGCTGGCTCCGAACGGCCGCCTCCTGATCGAAACGAGCCCGCACCAGACCCCGGGCGCCCTGACCGCCCTCACGGACGCGGGCCTCCACGCGGAACTCGCGGTCTGCGAGGACCGCCCGGCCCGGGTGGTGATCGGCACGCGGCGCGCGGGCGGGGCGGGGTGAGGCCGGCCGGGTGCGTCCCCGTACGCGCCCCCTCGTTCAGCCTTCCGGCACCGTGACCCGGGCGATCAGCAAGGCCACGTCGTCGACGTTGTCCGGTTCGTGAAGGGTGCGCAGGAGGAGTTCGCAGACCTCGTCCAGGGAGAGGGACGGGGTGTCGAGGAGCGCGAGGAGGCGGTCGAGGCGGGCGTCGAGGGGGTCGCGGCGCGTCTCGACCAGGCCGTCGGTGTAGAGGACCAGGCGGTCGCCCGGCGCCAGGTCGACGGTGGTCGTGGAGAAGGCGACCCCGCCCACGCCCAGCGGCACCCCGGTGGGCAGTTCCAGCAGCTCGGGCGTGCGGCCGGCGCGGATGCGGGCCGGGGGGAGATGGCCCGCGTTGGCGATGACGCACCGCCGCTCACGCGGGTCGTGGACGGCGTAGACACAGGTGGCGATCGCCTCGTCCAGCTCCACCGTGATCCGGTTCAGGTGCTCAAGGAGCACCGCCGGGTCGAGGCCGAGGGACGCCAGGGTGTGGGTGGCCGTGCGCAGCCGGCCCATGGTCGCGGCGGCCGGGATGCCGCTGCCCATCACGTCGCCCACGACGAGCGCCGTACGGTCGCCGTCCAGCGGGATCACGTCGAACCAGTCGCCGCCGACCTCGCTGGTGGCGCCCGCCGGCCGGTAGCGGGAGGCGACCTCCAGACCGCCCGTGACGGACGGATGGGTGGGCAGCAGGCTGCGCTGGAGCGTGAGCGCGGTGTCGCGGGCGTTCTGGTACCAGCGGGCGTTGTCGATCTGCACGGCCGCACGCGAGGCCAGCTCCCGCGCGAGCACCAGGTCGTCCTCGTCGAACGGCCGGGGCTGGCGCGTGCGGATCAGGTCGAGCGCGCCCAGCACCTCACCGCGCGCGGTCAGCGGCACGGCCAGATACGAGTGGACGCCCGCCCGGGCCAGGATCTCCGCGGCCTCGGGGGAGCGGGCGATGCGCAGCAGGTCCTCGTCCTTCACCTGCGGCACCATCACCGGCAGCCCGGTGCGCACGCACTCGGTGATCAGCCGGTCCGGCGCGTACTGGATGACGCGGCCCGGCGGGTCGGCGGCCGGCAGCACGTCGGACGCGTCGAGCCGGCGCACCGCCACCGCCCGCATCAGCGCCGGCTCCTCCGGCCCGAGGACGCTGCGCCGGCCCCGTACGACCGCGTCGAGCAGATCCACCGCCGCCGCGTCGGCCAGCTCCGGGACGGCCACGTCGGCGAGCTCGCCGGCCGTGCGGTCCAGGTCCAGCGTGGTCCCGATCCGCGCGGAGGCGTCGGCGATCAGCGCGATCCGCCGGCGCGCCGTCTCCGCCTCGGCGTTCGCCCGGTACTGGTCGGTGATGTCGACCACCGACACGGCCGCGCCGAGAACCGTGCCGAGGGTGTTCTCCAGCCGGTACAGGGACACCGTCCAGGCGTGGTCGGCGTCCGGGTCGGCGGGGGTGCGGCCGGTCATGAACCGGTCGACCACCGGCCGCCCGGTCCGCAGCACCTCCCGGGCCGCCTCCTCGATGGCCGCCGCGTCCACCAGCGGCAGCACCTCCCGCATCGTGCGGCCCAGGTGCTCGTCGGCCGACAGGCCGTCCATCTGCTCCAGCGCCGGGTTCACCGACACGTACCGCAGGTCGGCGTCCAGCACGGCCAGCCCGATGGGGGACTGGGCGACGATCCGGGTGGACAGCGCCACGTCCTGCTCCAGCCGCCGCACCGTCGACCGGTCGACCGCGAGACCGAGGGCGTACACCTGCCCCCGGTCGTCCAGCAGCCGCATGTTGCGGAACTCCACCAGCCGGGTCTCACCGTCCTTGCGCCGGATCGGGAAGGCCCCCGCCCAGCTCCGCCCGGTGCGCATGACCTCGGCGAACAGCTTCTTCACCAGATCGAGGTGTTCCTCGTGCACCATGATCCGGGCGGCGAACCGGCCCAGCGCCTCCTGCGCGGTGTAGCCGAACAGCTCCTCCGCCTGCGGGCTCCACAGCACGATCCGCCCCTCGGCGTCCAGGACGACCGAGGCCACGCGCAGGACGTCGAGCAGCCCGCTGGGACGCGCCGGACCGTCCCCGCCGGCCGGGAGTGACCACGCTGCGCTCATCCCACGCCCCGCCTTCGCCGAGTCCGCGGCACGCCGTCGCCGCGCCGCCGTCCCTTTGTTGTACCGCGCGCGAGGGCGATTTTCCGCCGCTCCTGTCGTCCCTTTCCTGCTCCCCCACCATCCTGGCCGGTGACCGCGGCCGCGTCATCGTGGGAGGGGTGCGCGGGTAGTGCGTCGCGGTGTCCGGTGCTTTGCTGAGGTTGGGCGGGGGACGGCGGTGTGACCACGGAAGGAGCGATCACGATGGTCAACGAGCCCACGCACCCGGAGTCCGTGTCGGTCGAGATCAGCGGATGCAGCAAGGACGACGCCCGGATCGTCTTCGACACCCTGTGCGCCTGCTTCTCGTCGGACCGGTGCGCCGACGACGTGCCCGAGGAACTGCACGAGACCCGGCCCACGGTGTGGCTCGGCACGTTCGACGTGGCCGACGCGCACGAGGGGGAGGCCAGGCCCGCGCGGCTGACCTCCTCGGTCGACGCCGACGTGCACGGCGGCTACTGGGCGATCGACCGGTTCCGCACCACCCTGGACGACCTGTTCCGGGTGAGCGAGCTGAGCAAGGTGTCCGGCGACCAGGAGCGTGAACTGCACGTCCGTCTCGAGAGCAGGTGAGGCCGACGTCCGAACCGAAGGCTGTGCCCTGACGCTGTGCCCTCCGTCACCCCATTGTGCAACTAGTTGCACAA
>MUNG01000550.1 GCA_002154585.1 Streptomyces pseudogriseolus | reverse complement strand
GGCGCCGGCGCGCGGGCGGTTGCGGCGGGGGAGTGGGAGCGGGAGCCGCATCCGTCGGACAGCCTCCGGACGTTCGGGGCGGTCGTGCAGGGGCTGCGCGAGCACGCGGGGCTGAGCAGGGCGGACCTCGCGGCGAGGGTGCAGTACTCCAAACACACGGTCGAGTCGGTGGAGTTGGGGCGCAGGATGCCCGACGAGGCGTTCGTGGAGCGCGCGGAGGAGGCGCTGGGCAACACGGGGGCGCTGCGGAAGGCCGCGCGGCATCTGACGCGGGGGGAGGCGGGGCTGGCGGCGTGGTTCCGGCGGTGGGCGCGGTTGGAGAGGGAGGCGGTGAGTCTGTGTACGTATGAGTGTCGGTTGGTGCCGGGGTTGTTGCAGTCGGAAGGCTATGCGCGGGCACTCTTCGAGAACCGGATTCCCCTGCTGACGGACGAGCAGTTGGAGGCGCAGGTCGAGGCGAGGATGGAGCGCCAGCGGATGCTTCGCGAGCGTCCGACGGTCCCGTTCCACTTCATCGTTGAGGAGGCGGTCCTGCGACGGAGGCTCGGTGGTGCGGAGGTGCGCCGCGCACAACTTGACTACGTGCTGGAGCAGACGGCCCCGCGCAACGTGACGTTGCAGGTCATGCCGCTGGAAGCCGAGTACCACTCGTGCATGGACGGGCCCCTGCGCCTGCTGGAGACCCCGGAAGGGCGTCGGCTCGCGTACTCGGAGGGCCAGGAGAGCGGGCGGCTGATTGGCGACTCGAAAGAGGTGAGAGTTCTCCAACAGCGCTATGACACACTGCGGTCGCAGGCCCTGCACCCCAAAGAATCCCGGGCCTTGCTGGAGCGACTGCGAGGAGAGGCATGAGCGCGACGGAACTCGCCTGGTTCAAGTCAAGCTATAGCGGTAGCTCGGGCGACGACTGTGTGGAGGTCGCCGTCACCGAGCAGGCCATCCACGTGCGGGACTCCAAGGACGTGACCCGACCGTCCTTCGCCGTCGGCCGCGAAGGCTGGGGGCAGTTCGTACGGTTCGCGTCGGAGCGATGAGCGACTTGGGGGCGTGCCGTCTGCTGAAGTAGCGGGCGGCACACCCTTTGCAGGACAAGGCTTCAGGTGAGCGTGTTACGCAGGTGGGGGCCGAGGTAGCCGACGTAAACCTTCCCGGAGCGGATGCAGTCGTCGTAGAAATGGAGGCGTGGGGCGATGGTGTTGCCTCCGCCGACCTTCAGATGAGCCTGCATGAAGACCTGGCCGGCGGGGGCCACGTCCTTCGGTACCGGAAGCATGCGCTCATTGCGCAGTTTCGCGTTGCGGGCGACCGTGTCCGACTCGCGCATGGCCACCTTGGCCGTTGGGAAGGGGAAGTCGCTGGAGGCATCGGACTTACACCAGCTGAGGAAGTCCCCAGAGGCCGCGCCGTCGGCGGAGGACCGGGCGAAGTGGTCTAGTGCCAGAAGGCCGTCCCAGGCGACGTACAGCCAGTTGTCCACAGACTGAGCCTTTTCCACCATCACTCTGAGCTGCTCAGATGAAGGGTGAGGACGGCTCGGACGAGGCTGGTGATCCGGGTGGTCGAGCACCGGAGCTTGCTGAGGAGCCGCCAGGACTTGAG
>MUNG01000055.1 GCA_002154585.1 Streptomyces pseudogriseolus | reverse complement strand
CGGCCAGGGCGCGCAGCCGGGGGGACGCCGCCAGGTCCTCCAGGGACACCGGGCGCCCCTCGGCGTCGGCGACGGGCAGCCGCCAGTTCGGGTACTGGTCCCAGGTGCCGGGCAGGTTCTGCGGGCGCCGGTCCCCGACGCCGTCCGGCAGCCACACCCCGACCATGCGGGCCGGGGTGCGCAGCAGGTAGCGGTACACCGCCCGGATCCCGGCCTCCTCACCTGCGGGGTCGGGGGCGTCCTCGTCCGTCAGCAGCCCCAGTTCCTCCAGGCGCTCCCGCCACTCCCGCACGTCCGCCGCCGCCTCCGCCCGCTCCTCGGCGAGCGGGCGGGTGAGCAGGCCCAGCCGGTCGCGCAGCTCCACGTGCTCGCCGGTGAGGCGGGCGGCGGTGGACGGCAGGTCGTGGGTGGTGGCCGTGGCCAGGCAGTCGGCGCGCCAGCGCTCGGGCGGCAGGGGGCGGCGGTCGCCCTCCCAGTCCCGCTCGAACCACAGCACCGACGTGCCGTACACCCCGCGGTCGCGCAGCGCGTCACGCACCCCGGGTTCGACCGTCCCGAGGTCCTCGCCGATCACCAGGGCCCCGGCGCGGGACGCCTCCAGGACCAGCACCGCCAGCATGGCCTCGGCGTCGTAGCGGACGTACGTGCCCTCGGTGGGCGGGCGGCCCTCGGGCACCCACCAGAGCCGGAACAGGCCCATCACGTGGTCGATGCGCAGGGCGCCCGCGTACCGGAAGAGGCCCCTCAGCAGGTCGCGGAAGGGGGCGTACCCGCTCTCTGCGAGGCGGTCGGGGCGCCAGGGCGGCAGCCCCCAGTCCTGGCCGCGCGCGTTGAAGGCGTCGGGGGGCGCGCCGACGGACATGCCGGGCGCGAAGTGGTCCTGCTGCGCCCAGGCGTCCGCGCCGGTGGGGTGCACGCCGACGGCCAGGTCGTGGACGATCCCGACCGGCATCCCCGCCTCGCGCGCCGCACGCTGGGCGGCGGTGAGCTGGGCGTCGGTGAGCCAGACCAGCCAGGAGTGGAAGCCGACGCGGTCCCGCAGCTCCTCGCGGGCGCGGGCGGTCTCCGCCGAGCGGGGGTCGCGCAGCGTGGCGGGCCAGCGGCGCCAGTCGGGGCCGTGCGCCTCGGCGAGGGCGTACCAGGTGGCGTGGTCCTCCAGGGCCTGCCCCTGCTCGGCGCGGAAGGCGTGCAGGGCGGCGGCGCGGCCGGGGCCGAGCGGCACCGTCCGCACCAGTTCGAGCGCTTCCCGCTTGGCCTCCCAGACGGCGTCCCGGTCGATCAGCTCGCCCTTGCCGAGCACCGCCTCCCGCAGCCGCGCCGCCCGCTCCAGCAGGGCGTGCAGCCGCGCGCGGTCCTCGACGTACGCGAATTCGGGCACGGCCTCGACCCGCAGGTGCACGGGGTCGGGGAAACGGCGGGAGGAGGGACGGTACGGGGACGGGTCGGTCGGGGGTCCGGGGACGGCCGCGTGCAGGGGGTTCACCTGGACGAACCCGGCGCCGAGCGCGCGTCCGGCCCACGCGGCCAGCTCGCCGAGGTCGGCGAGGTCGCCCATGCCCCAGGAGCGGCGGGAGAGCAGGGAGTACAGCTGCACCAGCAGCCCGTACGAGCGGCCCTCGGCGGCGGGCAGCCGGGGCGGCGCGACGATCAGGTGGGCGCGGGCGGTGCGGCCGTCGGGGGCGGTGGCGGTGAGCAGGTGCACGCCGGGCGGGAGGTCCTCGGCCGACGCCCGCGTCTCGCCGTCCTCGGTGCGGATCTCCAGCCGGGTGCCGGCGGGCAGCGCGGCGAGCGCTTCGGGCGGGCGGGCGCCCCGGCCGACGACGGTGGGCGGCAGCAGTCGCTCGGCGATCTCCTGTTCGCGCACGGCCAGGGCGGCGCGGGCGGCCTCGTCGGTGGACGCGTCGACGCCGAGGGCGGCCAGCGCGCGGGTGACGGCGGTGGCGGAGGCCGTGACCGTCGTGTCCGGGGAGGGCTGGTAGGAGGTGGCGACGCCGTGCAGGGCGGCGAGCCGGGACAGCGCCTCGGAGGGCGTCCCGTCCGGCCGTGGCGCGGTCACGCTAGGGCTCCGGGCGGTACTGGGCCGGGAAGGAGTCGAGTCCCGCGGCGTCCGAGGGGTCGGAGAAGATGTCGGACTCGCTGGTCAGCGGGGTGGCGTCGGCGAGCGGCGGCTCGCTGGTCAGGGGTTCCGCGTCGGGCAGCGGGGGTTCGCTGGTCAGGGGCGCCTCGGCGCCGGTGCCCTCGGCGCTGAACACGCAGTCGTGCGGGTCGTGGGCGGAGTGCTCCGCCTCGGGCGCGGAGTGCTCCGCCACGGGTTTGGACAGGACCGGGGGGAAGACGTATGCCGCTGCGGTCACCAGGGGCCTCCTCGTCGAGCCGGGCGTGCGGGTCATCTCGCAGCCCTACCCAGTGGACGCGAGCGCAGACGCACAAAGACGTGCAACGTGAACCTGGTCACATTCTCTCCCCGTACTCTCACTCCTCAGGGGGACAAATGCGCCACAACACCCCCTCTGATTGACACGTTCACTCCAGGAGTGGTGGGCTCGGGGCGTCTCGGTAACGGAATGGACACGGCCGCCGGTCGTAGGCCGGCCGGTCCCGGGGGATTCAGGAGGGGCCTCGTGCAGTTGTGGCGTGGCGGAACGGCGACCGCGCGGAGGACCGCACTCGCACTCGCCGTGCTCGCCGGATCCCTGGGTGCCGCACCCGTCGCGACGGCCGCGCCCGCACCGGATCCGTCCCGGTCGCCCGCCGCCGACCCGGCGGACGTGGCCGGCGCGGGCGTCCCGCCGGTGTGGCCGCGCCCGCACTCCCTGCGCGCGAACGGCGCCCCGGTCCGGGTGACCGAGGAGGTCGCCGTGGTCGCGGAGCGGGGCGCGGACCCGTACGCGCTGGAGGCGCTGAAGGACGTCCTGCGGGAGGCCGGCGCGCGCCGGTTCACCGACCCCGGCGCACCGGTGCCCGAGGGGGCGCTCGTGGTGCGCGCGGGCCATGCACGCGCCTCCGCCGACCCCCTGCACGCCCTCCCGGCGGGCGGCTACACGCTCGCCTCCGGCGACGGCTCGGTGAGCCTGACCGGGGCGGACGGCGACGGCCTCTTCCACGCCGTGCAGACCCTGCGCCGCCTGGTCCGCGCCGACGGCACGCTCGCCGCCGCCGTCGTACGGGACTGGCCCGCCACCGCCGTGCGCGGCGTCACCGAGGGCTTCTACGGCATCCCGTGGACGCACCGGCAGCGGCTCGGCCAGCTCGACTTCATGGGCCGCGCCAAGCTCAACCGGTACCTGTACGCGCCCGGCGACGACCTGTACCGGCAGGCCCGCTGGAGCGAGCCGTACCCGGCCGAGCGGCGCGCCGAGTTCCGCGAGCTGGCCGAGCGGGCCGCGCGCAACCACGTCACCCTCGGCTGGGCCGTCGCGCCCGGACAGGCGATGTGCCTCTCCTCCGACGACGACCTGCGCGCGCTGACCCGCAAGCTGGACGCCATGTGGGCGCTGGGCTTCCGCGCCTTCCAGGTGCAGTTCCAGGACGTCAGCTACAGCGAGTGGCACTGCGGGGCGGACGCCGAGCGGTTCGGCTCCGGACCCGAGGCGGCCGCCCGCGCCCACGCGCACGTGGCCAACGCGGTCGCCCGGCATCTGGCGCTGCGGCACCCGGACGCGCCCGCGCTGTCCCTGATGCCCACCGAGTACTACGAGGACGGCTCGACCGCGTACCGGCGGGAGCTCGCGCGGGAGCTGGACGACGGCGTCGAGGTGGCGTGGACCGGCGTCGGCGTGGTGCCCCGCACCATCACGGGCCGTCAGCTCGCCGAGGCGCGGGAGGTGTTCGCGCACCCGCTGGTGACGATGGACAACTACCCCGTCAACGACTACGCCCCCGAGCGGCTTTTCCTCGGCCCCTACCAGGGCCGGGAGCCCGCCGTGGCCGCCGGGTCCGCCGCGCTGCTCGCCAACGCGATGGAACAGCCCGAGGCGTCGCGCATCCCCCTCTTCACGGCCGCTGACTTCGCCTGGAACCCGCGTGAGTACCGCCCCCAGGAATCCTGGCGGGCCGCGATCGCCGACCTGGCCGGCGGCGACGGCCGGCGCGAGAAGGCGCTCACCGTCCTCGCCCGCAACACGGCCTCCTCGGTGCTCGGCGGCACGGACTCGGCGTATCTGCGGCCGCTGCTGGAGGAGTTCTGGCGCACGCGGCCCGCCGCGCGCGGCACCGGTGACACGGCGGCGGCCGAGCGGCTGCGCGCCGCCTTCACCGACCTGCGCGAGCTGCCCGGGCGGCTGTCCGGCACCTCCCTGTCCGACGAGATCACCCCCTGGACCGGGCACCTCGCCCGCTACGGCGAGGCCGGCACGGCGGCCCTGGACATGCTGCGCGCGCAGCGGGCCGGGGACGCGGGAGACGCCTGGGCCGCGTACCGGCGGCTCGAAGCACTGCGTACGGAGCTGGGGTCGGCGCGGGTGGCGGTCGCGGAGGGCGTGCTGGACCCGTTCCTGGAGCGGGCGCGCACGGCGTACGAGAGCTGGGCGGGCATTGCCCGGGTGCCCTCCGGGAGCGAGGGCGGCACGCTGCGGCTGCCGCGCGCCCGGGTGCTGGACACGGTGACGGTGCTGACCGACCCGGGCACCACGGGGTCGGTGGAGGTGCGTACGGACGGCGGCGCCTGGCGGCGGATCGGCACGCTGGCCGCGGAGGGCGCGACCGAGCTGCGCGCGGGCGGGGAGTTGGTGGACGCGGTCCGGGTGGTGGGCGCGGACCCGGGGCGGGTGCGGCACGTGGTGCCGTGGTTCGCCGACGTGCCGGACGCCGTGGTGGAGCTGCCCGACGACCGCGCCGACGCCGACATCGGCCGCACCCGCACGGTGACGGTCACCCTGGGCTCGGCCCGCCCCGAGGACGTGACGGGCCGGCTGACCGTGGACGCGCCGGCGGGCGTCGACGTGCGCGTGCCGAGGACGCCGCTGTCCGTGCCGCGCGGGACGCCGGTGCGGGTGCCGGTCGAGGTGACCGTGAAGCCCGGCTCCCCCACCCGCTCCTACGACGTACGGCTCGGTTTCGGCGACGCGGCCCGCACGCTGACCGTCGACGCGGTCCCGCCCGTCGGCGGACCCGACCTGGCCCGCACCGGCCGCGCGCAGTCCTCGGCCGACGAGACGCCCGACTTCCCGGCCTCCGCGGCCAACGACGGCGACCCCGCCACACGCTGGTCGTCGCCGGCCGAGGACGACGCGTGGTGGCAGGTGGAGCTGGACCGCCCGGTGCGCCTGGGCAAGGTCGACCTGCACTGGCAGGACGCGCACGCCTCGGCGTACCGCGTCGAGGTCTCCGCGGACGGCCGCGCCTGGCGCACGGCGGCGGAGGTCCACGACAGCCGCGGCGGCCGGGAGACGGTCCGCATGGACGAGCCGGGCGTCCGCCACATCCGCGTCCAGGGCGAGCAGCGGGCCACACGGTACGGGTACTCGCTGTGGTCGGTGGAGGCGTACGCGGTCGCGGACTGATCAGGCCGACGAACGCGCCGGTCAGCTGTCCGGGACCGGCTGAGGCGCGCGGGCGTCGCCGAGGCGCCGGCGCAGGGCGGTCGCATCCCGCATCACGGTGACACCGGGGCGGTCCTGCGCCACACCCCGCCGGGCACCCTGGAGGGGCACGCGGCCGAGGCGGCGTACACGGCCCTGCTCCGCGACAACGGCGTGGCCGCCTGACGAGGCCTCCCGGCACCGCCCTCACGGGGCCGGGGCCGGAAGACCCCGTCAGGCCGAGATCCCGTCGATCCGGGCCAGCGCGTCGTCCGCCCCGTACGGCTGGAGGTAGGGCAGCCAGCGGGGGTCGCGGTGGCCCGTGCCGATGATGCGCCAGGCCAGGCCCGTCGGCGGGGCGGGCTTGTGGCGCAGGCGCCAGCCCAGTTCGAAGAGGTGGCGGTCGGCCTTCACGTGGTTGCAGCGGCGGCAGGACGCCACCACGTTGTCCCAGACGTGCTTGCCCCCGCGGCTGCGCGGGATGACGTGGTCGACACTGGTGGCGACGCCACCGCAGTACATGCATCGGCCCCCGTCACGGGCGAACAGCGCCCTGCGGGTGAGTGGGACGGGCCCCCGGTAGGGGACCCGCACGAAACGCTTGAGCCGGACCACGCTGGGTGCGGGGACGGTGACGGTCGCGCTGTGCAGATAGGCGCCGGTCTCCTCGAGGCAGACTGCCTTGTTCTCGAGGACGAGCACGAGCGCGCGGCGGAGCGGTACGACGCCGAGCGGCTCGTACGACGCGTTGAGGACCAGGACATGCGGCACGGACGGCCTCCTTGTACGCCGGCGGCGCGTGGCTCGCGCCGGGACGATCCGTAGTCAGTTTCCCCTCATGCCTGGTGAACGCGCCACCATGTCCCGGTAACGGGCTGGGAGTGTTTTCGACCACACCCGATACATCCCCAGGATCATGGCCTGTTCACGCGCGGGTGAGCGCGGTCTCTTCTTCTCACATCCCGGCGATCCGCTCACAATGCCCCGTTAGTGTGGTGGTTCCGTCCCCACCGGTGACCTGTTCGTGATCTCGCAGGCCTTGACGGCCGCACCGGGGACGGTCGTGCACCTGGAGGTACCCGCCGTGTCCTTGTCCGCCGCCCTGTGGGCCGCCGACCCTTCGCCGACCCCCGCGGAGTCGGGGACCCCACGGGTCCCGTCGCTCCAGGACGCCCAGGAGAGCGCCACGAGCGCCGCCGGCTGGGTCGAGGAGAACTGGTCGACGTGGCTCGCCATCGGGTTGCGGGTGCTGCTGATCCTGGTGATCGCGACGGTGCTGCGCGTGCTCGTGCGGCGGGCCATCACCAAGCTGGTCGACCGCATGTCCCGCACCGGCCAGGCGCTGGAGGGCGGCGGGCTCGGGGGCCTGCTGGTCAACGCCGAGCGCCGCCGGCAGCGGTCCATGGCGATCGGCTCGGTGCTGCGCTCGGTGGCGTCCTTCCTGATCATGGGCACGGCCGCGCTGATGGTGCTGGGCACCTTCCAGATCAACCTCGCGCCGCTGCTGGCGTCGGCCGGTGTCGCCGGCGTGGCGATCGGTTTCGGCGCCCGCAACCTGGTCACGGACTTCCTCTCCGGCGTCTTCATGATCCTGGAGGACCAGTACGGCGTCGGCGACACCGTCGACGCGGGCGTGGCCACCGGCGAGGTGATCGAGGTCGGACTGCGGGTGACGAAGCTGCGCGGCGCCGACGGCGAGATCTGGTACGTCCGCAACGGCGAGGTCAAGCGGATAGGGAACCTCTCGCAGGGCTGGGCGACCGCCAACGTGGACGTCACGGTCCGCTCCGACGAGGACCTGGACCGGGTGAAGACCGTGCTGAGCGAGGTCGCCGAGCGGACCAGCAAGGAGGAGCCCTGGAACGAGCTCCTGTGGAGCCCGGTGGAGGTGCTCGGCCTGGACTCGGTGCTGCTGGACTCGATGGTGGTGCGGGTCTCCGCGAAGACCATGCCCGGGAAGTCGCTGACCGTGGAGCGGGAGCTGCGGTGGCGGATCAAGCGGGCGTTCGACGCGCACGGTATTCGTATTGTCGGGGGTGCGACGGCTACGGAGGACGCGCCGGCGTCCGATCCTGCGGCGGGGGTGGCCGCGCCGTCCGCGTACGCGAGTTCTGTGTCGCCGCAGTCGATGGCCGCGTCGCCCCTGCCGGGGGGCAACACGGCCAAGTGACCCCGTGTCGGTGGTTCGGGGGCTCCGCCCCCGGGCCCCCGTCGCGCAGTTCCCCGTGCCCCTGAGGTGCCTCGTCCTCCGCGCCCCTGTGGGCTACCGAGTCGCCGGGGCCCCTGAGGGGTGCTGACCCTTGACGCCTGTTCCACGGCGGGCTTACCTTCCTTCTCATCGACAGGAAACTTTCCTAACAATCCCTTGAGGCAGCCCTGGGATGGAATCCCGGACCGCCCGCTGAGAGGCTGGGCAGTCGACGAAGGGCAGGTGGCGCGACTCATGGCAGGAACGGCCGGCACGCCGGGCACCCCGCGCGTCCTGCGCGCCATGAACGACCGGGCCGCCCTGGACCTGCTGCTGGAGCACGGACCGCTGTCCCGCACCCGGATAGGCAAGCTCACCGGGCTGTCCAAGCCGACCGCCTCCCAGCTCCTGGCCCGTCTGGAGGCGGCCGGGCTGGTCCTCGCCACCGGGACCACCGAGGGCCGCCCGGGACCCAGCGCCCAGCTCTACGCCGTGAACCCGGCCGCCGCGTACGCCGCCGCGCTGGACGTGAACCCGCACCGGATCCGCGCGGCCGTCGCCGACCTCACCGGCCGTACCGTCGGCCGCCACGAACTGCCCACCCCCGGCCGCCGCCCCACCGTACCCGTGGTCCGGCAGGTGACCGACGCCCTGGACGGGGCGGTGAAGGCGGCCGGGCTGACCCGCGCGGACATCCACCGCACGGTGATCGGCACCCCCGGCGCCTTCGACCCGAACACCGGCCGGCTGCGCTACGCGTCCCACCTGCCCGGCTGGCACGCACCGACGCTGCTGGACGAGCTGGCGGCCGCGCTGCCGATGCCGTGCGAGTACGAGAACGACGTCAACCTGGCCGCCCTCGCCGAGCAGCGGCTCGGCGAGGGCGGCCAGGT
>MUNG01000549.1 GCA_002154585.1 Streptomyces pseudogriseolus | reverse complement strand
CGAGGAGGGCGTCGGCGGCGGCGAGGAGGGCACGGGCCTCCTCGGGCCGGCCCGCGTCGGCCAGGGCGAGGGTGAGCCGGTAGTGCTCCTCCGCGACGAACCGGCCGAGGTTCACCCGCCGCCAGTGACGCAGTGAGTCGTCGCCCGGGGTGGCCAGGGCCTCACGCACGGCGGCCAGGGCGGTCACCGCCTGCGCCGGCCTGCCCGCCTCCCGCTCCAGGCGGGCGAGAGTGTGCCGAGCCGAGACCCGGTCCCACGCCCTCTCCTGAAGGGCGGCGTACAGACGCTGGGCGCGCAACGCCTGGGGGAGGTCGGCGAGTCGTTCGAAGCCCTGGACGAGCATGACGAGGGGAGTCGTGTCCAGCAGATGGGGCGCGTCGGGGCGCCGGAGTCTGCTCCGGTCCATGACGATGCTGTCGAGTTCCCGGATCAGCGCCACCCTCGCGAGCTCCGTCATCCCCTGGTCCGACGCCAGGTCGGTCCATGTGAAGAACGGCTCGTCCGACGGGTCCGTCCCGAACATCGAGTCGTCGAGCTCCCACGCCCATTGCCGCAACTCGGCCGCGCTCGCACCCGGCCCCGGCACACCGCCCAGGCCGCACGCCGTGTCGCAGTCCGTCTCCCGGACCTCGGCCAGCAGCGGCAGATCCGCGGTGTTCCCGTGCAGCCCCACCAGTACGGCGGCGAGCCGCAGTTCGTCCGTCATCGAGGACCGCGCCTCGTGCCGCAGCAGATGCCGCAGCAGGTCCAGATCGTCCTCGGAGCGGTCGAACTGCGCGGCCCGCAGGGTGATCCGGCGCCGGACCGGGTCGTCGGCGACCTCACGCCATGCCGTGAGGTCGCCCTTCCGCAATCGGGCGAGATCGGCGCGGCCCGCCGCGAGCACGGGCTCCCACAGCGGCGGACCGGCCGGGCCCAACCGGTCGTACGCGCACCCCTCCTCCGCATTGAGCAGGACGAAGTCCGGCTCGGTGCGCAGCAGCGCCGCACGCAGTCTGCCCACCAGTTCGACCGGGGAGCGTTCCGGGAAGCCCAGCGCCGCGCGGAGTTCGATCCGCTCCTCGTCGATGCCGTAGCACTCACGGATGTCGTCCTCGGTCTCCGCGACGCACGCCAGGATGGTCTCCTCGCCGTCGTCCGGCGACAGATGCGTGCAGTCGCGCCAGCCGGGCAGGCCGATCACGAGCTCCAGTGCCTCGTCGACGCTGGAGCCTATGATCCCCGCGGCGCCCTCCGAGTCGGCGTACAGCACCGAGCCGTCCGCGCACACGAAGTACGTACCGCCGCTGTCGTCCCCGGCCACCACGTCCAGCGGCCCGCCCGAGGCGAGCCGGACCTCCTCCACATGGCCGTGTTCGGCACGGCCGAGGTCGAAGCCGAAGGGGAAGGCGGCCAGTTCGGCCAGACGGCGGTCCTGCCGCAGCAGCCGCAGGGCGTGATCGGTCATGTCACGGAACGTAACATCGCCCACTGACACTCGACCGTGCGCTGCTAGGGTCCGGCATGCACCTGGCACGCCCACAGGCTCGGGGTTTCCGGGTAGGTGTCCCGCAGGGTGCGTACGGCACGGTGCAGCGCCTCTGCCGTGCGGGAGACGTCGAGTGTGCCGTCACCCGTGTTCAGCTCCTCGTACACCCTGAGTGCGACCTCCGCCCCGATCGCGTCGTCGACGTGCCACAAAGAGCCGACCACGTGCGGGAAGCCCGCCATCTGGAAGGCGCTGACGATGTGGACGGCCTCGTCGGCGAGTTCGGGGCTGGTTCGCAGGGTGGCGCAGGCGGAGAGGTAGGCGAGCCGTACCGACGGGAGCCTCAGCCGGGCCAGGTCGCGCACGGTCAGCGGTCGTTCGCGATGGTCGTGCAGGACGAGCCGGCTGCCCGACGGGCGTTGCACGTCGCCCAGAGCGTGGCAGGCGAAATGCGCGTAGGCGTGGTGGTGCAGGGCCGTCGCGACCGCGGTGTGCGTGGCGGAGCCGTCCGCCAGCAGCGTGGCGCCGGGGATCAGTCGGGCCAGGTGCCCGGCCTCGCTGCGGGCGCCCGGGAGCGGAGCCTGTCCGGCGGGCTCCGGAACACTGACGACGAGGGTGCCGGCGCCCGCCGGGCGGGCCGCGCGCAGGCGCGCGTGGTGCAGTGCCCGCAACGTCGGCGTGTACGAGGACACCACCCGGTCGAGGGCGCCGGGGCCGCCGTCGGCGGGGGTCGCCGCGTGCAGGGGCAGTGTGCCCAGCAGGCCGCCGGGTGACCACCACACGCGGGTGGCCCCGGGGAGGCGGTCGAGGACCAGGCCGGTGACCTCCTGCCACAGCCATGCGAGGGTCGCCCGGACGACCTGCTGGGCGCGCTGCGACTGTCTGCGTGAAATCCCGGGCGTCTCGATGCGGACCAACGCGTTCTCGAAGGCCCGCCGGCGTCTCTCGGTCGTCCGCGGGTCCAGACCTGGGAGGGGCACGGCGTCAATGGCGTGCTCGGTGACGATCAGGGCGTCGCTGCCGTACGGGGAGACGTTGACCAGGACCACCGGGCCCGCCGCGGCCGTCGCGCGCAGCTCGCGTTCGTCCCACTCCCGTACCGGGCGCAGCAGGCCCAGTCCGGGATGCTCGGCGCGGATCCGGTCGGTGAGGTTCCTCCACTCCTCGGCCAGCCGCTGCCGCTGATCGGCGCGGGATGCACGGCCGGGTGGTTCCTCCTCCGGCAGCGGTTCGCCGACGGTCGCGGTGTCCAGGGCGTCCCGCAGCTCCTCGAAGCGGGCGGCCAGACCGGGGGCGGTCTCCCGCAGCCGGGTCAGGTCGCTGTCGGCGTCGAAGGCGTGGGAGAGGATCACACCCCTGCCCTGTTCGAGCAGACCGACCGCGAGCCCGGGACGGCCGCGGCGCACCGCGCAGGCAGCGGCGGCGGCGCCCAGGCCGACGACGCGACTCAGCAGGAACTCCTGGTCGTCGCGGAGGAGCTGGCGCGGGGCTACGGAGTGCAGCAGATCGACCGCCGCCTCGTAGCCGTCCAGGGCGCGGTCCCACTCGCCCAGCTCTGTCCGGACCAGGCCCCAGCCCAGTGCCGCGTCCAGCCGCTCGGAGGGCGGGCACTGCTGTTGCAGTGCTGCCTCCCTGAAGACGTCGGCGGCCTCGGACAGATCGGCCCGGCGGCGACGCCGGTCGAAGGCCAGCTCGCGCAGGTGGCCGGCGAGGGCGATCAGGCGGGACGCGCGTCTGGGGTGGCCGGGCGGAGTGGCATCGACCGCCCGGCGGTGCAGCGCGACCACCTCCTGCCGGGCGGCCGACGTCAGCAGGGTGCGCGGGTTCGCCATGCGTGCGCCCGCAGCCGCCATCAGGGCGCCCGGCAGGTCGGGCGAGTTCGCGGGCAGTGCCGCAACCACGGCGTCGGCCAGCTCGCGCGCCTCACGGAGCGTGCCGGTCCGCGCGGTCCACGCGTCGAGTGTGAGCAGGGCGATGGCGAGGTTGAGCCGCCGGCGAAGCACCTGGGGGTCGTCCTCCGGCGTCAGTGCCAGGGCCTGGCGGAAGAGGTCCACGGACTGCTCGAGCCGGCGGACCGGGTCGGCGGCGCGTTCGTACCCCGTGAACCGGCTGCTTCCCATCGAGCTGAGCAGCGTTGCCCGGTGGGTCCGGCCCAGACCGGGCAGGGCGGCGGCCCGGCGGCGGCATTCCCAGGCCTCCCGGAGGTCCTCGCCGTCCCCGGTCACATGGTGACGCAGTATGAGCACGGCGCTGAGGTTGATCAGCCGCAGTCCGAGCACTCCATGTCCTTCGGGGGTGAGCGCCACCGCCTCCCGATGGGCATCCACCGCCGCGTGCAGATCCTCCGCCCGTCCTGAGCGTTCGTAGGAGGCCCTCAACACCAGGCCCAGATAGGTGAGGGCCCCGGGACGGTCCAGGTGGCCCGGCGGCAGGGACGCCACGCCCTCCTGTATCCGGCGCAGTGCCCCGTCCAGGTCCGCCCCGTTCCTCTCCGGATCACGGGTGTAACGGGTGTACAGGGCCAACGCCCCGGCGAGGAAGGCCGGCTGCGGGTCACCCGTCGTGCCCTCCGTCGCGGGGTCGGTGAGGGCCAGCGCCGCCTCCAGATCGGCCTCAGCCCCGGTCCGGACGGAACGGAAGCGCAGCACGCTGCCGAGTGCGTTGTGCAGGGCTGCCCGCTCCCCCGGATGCCGCGCGGCCCGCAGCGCCTCCTCCAGGACCTGGGCCGCATCGTCGAGGTCCGCCACCCGGCCGGTGTACTGCGCCCTCAGGGCGAGCGCCGTGCCCAGATCGTGGCCCGCCCCTGCGGGCCCCTGCGGGTGAAAGAGGAATCCGCGGCGGCACAGGTCGACCACTTCGTCGTAGTCCTCCTCCGTCGTGGCCCCTTCCGCCTGGAGCGAGACCAGCAGGGCGCGCCCCAGCGCGGCCAGTCCGTGGACGAGGTGCGGGTGCCCAGGCGGGAGTTGTGCCACCACGTCACGGGCGATACCGACCGCCTCACGCAGGTCCTCGACGTCGGAGGACTTCAGGTAGCGTTCCTTGAGCCGGCGGGCCAAGCCGTCCAGGGCGAGGAGCCGCGCGGGCGAAGCAGCCGGGGCCTGCTTGACCGCACGGTGGATGAACCGGACCGGGTCCCCGCCCATCAGGTCCCCGAACGGCCAGGTCGTCCCGGCGAGAGAAACAGCGCGGAACACCTCTTCCAGCCGTTCGGCGAACGAGCTGTCGTACTCCCAGGTCGCGAGGACGGCGAGGCTGCCGAGCCCTACGGCCTGGGCCAGTTGTAACTCACGGGAGGGGGTCCACGCGGCCACCCGTGCGGCCTCTTGGTGGAGTCGGAGAAGAGTGTCGGAAGCGTCCGGCGGCGGGGTGTGCTGCCTGCCCTCCGCCGCGATCATGGCGGCGACGCACAGGGCCGACCACTCAGCGGGTCCTCCCGCGGCTGCCGGGTCGGGGCGTGCGACCGGCTCGGTGATCGCGTAGCGGGCCGCCAGCTCCGGCGGGACGGACGCCGGATCAGCCACCCACACCGGAAAGAGCAGCGCCCCGGCCATCGCCCCGTACACGGGACCGTGCTCCGGTGGGGCGGTCGTCCCCCGCAGGAGGCAGAGCCAGCCGGCCGCGTGCCGGGCCTCCATGTCGGTTGTCGGGTCGGCGGTCCTCAGCAGGCCCCGGAGTTCGGCAACCGCTCCGGGGCCCGACACGGCCTCCGCGCCCGCTGGGCCGTCCGCCGTCCCGACCCGGCTCAGCCGCGCTTGGAGCGCTCTCAGGTACTCGTCCCGGTCGTACGCCATTCCGTCACTCCCCCACCACAGACGTCATCGGCACGTTGAAGATGCTCTCAACTCGGCATGTTCAGGGCACACTTGGACCATGACCGCCTCTCCTTACCTACCCCGCCCCGACCGGGCGGCAGCAGCGCTGTGCACCCTGCTCGGCTCGCCCGAAGACCTGCGGCAGCCGGGAGTCAGGGAAGCGGCGGAGCGTGCGCGCGACCTACTGCGGTCCGGTGCCGACGCCGGTGAACTCGCGGACTGCTACGCCGCGCTGGACACGGCGTTGCGCCGGAGCGGGGACGCGCGCGGGCTGGCCGGCGGCTCCCGCAGCGTCACGGCCCCCGGTGTCGCACCCCACATCAAGGTGGCCGTCTGCCCCGGGTCGCCCCTCTGCGCCCGCGTGGAGCGGGCCCGCGACCTGCTCCCCGCCCCACACTGCGCCGTGCACGGCACCCGCATGCGCAAGAGCCGGCTGGGCTCGGCGCAGTGACCCCGCCCCCATGAACCCCCTCCTCGCCACCCTGGGCGGCAAACTCACCGAACGCTGGCTGAACTCGCTGGTCCTTCCTGGTGCCCTGTTCCTCGCCACGTCCGCCGTCGGCTCCGTTCTGGGGCACCGCCACTGGCACGACGTCGACCGACTGCGCACTGCCCTGGACGAACTCGCCGCCCGCCCCGCCCTGGACAGCACCGGCACCGCCGCGCTGCTGGTCGCTCTCATCCTGCTCGCCTCGACCGCGGCCTCACTGGCCACGCAGTTCCTCGGCGGTGCGATCGAGCGGTGGCGGCTGCGCTTCGGCCGGGACCCCCTCTCGCGTGCCCGGACAGCACGCCGGGCCCGCCAGTGGCGACACCGGGACGCGGAACTGACCCTGGCCATCGAGCAGGCCGTCGGCGGCACCACCGGATCCGGCGGTGCGGGGACGAGCCCCGACGGCGCTCTGGCCCGGATCCAGGCCCTGACCGAGACCCGCGACCGTGTCGCGCTGCGCGAACCGGTCCGCCCCACCTGGTACGGCGACCGCATGCAGGCGGCGGCCGACCGCGTCGAGGCCGCCTACGGGGTGGATCTCGCCGTCCTGTGGCCCCGGTTGTGGCTGCTGCTTCCGGAACCCGCCGTACGTCAGATCCAGTCGGCCCGCGACTCCTTCGGTGCCGCCGGCCGCCTCACCGCCTGGGCCGTCGGGTACGCCCTGCTCGCCTGCTGGTGGTGGCCGGCCGCGCTCGCCGCCGTCGGTTGCGCGGTTGTTGCCCGGTCCCGTGCCCGTAGCGCCCTGGCAGCACTCGCGGGGCTCATCGAGGCCGCCGTGGACGTACACGGCCGCGAGCTGGCCACCCGGATCGGGCTTGTCTCTCCCGAGACGCCGGGACGGCTCACCCCGGACACGGGGGACGACATGTCGGCGTTGTTCAGGAAGGCCGAGTGACGGCCGGACACGTGCGGTCGTGTACGCCTTGTGGATCGATCCCATGTGTCACACCACCCCGGGACCTCCCCCACGCAC
>MUNG01000548.1:5536-5681 GCA_002154585.1 Streptomyces pseudogriseolus | reverse complement strand
CTCTCGTCCCCACCCCCGCCTGCCCCGCCGTACGGGCCACACGGGCGATACGCGTGCGAAGGAGCCCGCGATGAGCGACACCATCACCGCGGACCTGGTCGACCTCGACCTGTCCGCCGACACCAAGGAAGCGGCGGCCCGCGCC
>MUNG01000548.1:0-5461 GCA_002154585.1 Streptomyces pseudogriseolus | reverse complement strand
CGCCGCCCCGGCCGGCGCCGACGACGCCCACCTCACCCTCCTGTCCGCTCTCGCCCGGCGCCTGATGAGCACCGGGTTCACCGACGCCCTGCGCGCCGCCACGGACGCGGAGGCCGCGGCGGCGCTGATCCGGGGGGAGGAGACGCCTACCGGCGGCACCGGCGCCGAGGGTGAGGCGGCCCCCGAGGGCGCGCAGGGGGCTGCCGAGGGCGCGGAGGCGGCCGCCGGGGGCGCGGGAGCGGCGTCCGGTGACCGCCCCTTCCGGATCGTCGCCGTCACCTCCTGCCCCACCGGCATCGCCCACACCTACATGGCCGCCGAGTCCCTGGAGAACGCCGGGCGTGAGGCGGGCGTCGAGATCGTCGTCGAGACCCAGGGCTCCGCCGGCTTCACGCGGCTCGACCCGGCCGTGATCGCCGCAGCGGACGGCGTGATCCTCGCCCACGACGTTCCCGTACGGGACAAGCACCGCTTCGCCGGGAAACCCACCGTCGACACCGGCGTCAAGGCCGCCGTCAGCCGGCCCGCCGCCCTGATCGCCGAGGTCCGCGACAAGGCCGCACGCGGCGAGACCACCGGGACCGCCTCCGCCGCCACCCCCGTGGAACGCGCCGGCACGGACGGCGAGGGCTACGGCACCCGCCTGCGCCGATGGCTGATGTCGGGCGTCAGCTACATGGTCCCGTTCGTCGCCGCCGGCGGACTGCTCATCGCCCTCGGCTTCGCGATCGGCGGCTACGAGATCAACGAGGCCCCGTCGGTCATGGACCACTTCGTGTGGACCCAGGCCGGCAGCTGGGGCGCGCTGCTCTTCCAGACCGGCGGCGTCGCCTTCGGCTTCCTCGTCCCCGTCCTCGCCGGATACATCGCCTACGGCATGGCCGACCGCCCCGGACTCGTGCCCGGCTTCGTCGGCGGCGCCATCTCGCTCACCATCAACGCCGGCTTCCTCGGCGGTCTCGCCGCCGGACTGATCGCCGGCGGGGTGGTGCTCGCCATCCAGAAGGTGAACATCCCGGCGGCCCTGCGCGGCATCATGCCCGTGGTCGTGATCCCGCTGATCTCCTCGGCGGTCGTCGGGTTCCTGATGTTCGTCGTCATCGGCAAGCCCATCGCCGAGGCGCAGAAGGGCATGACGGACTGGCTGGGCGGCCTCACCGGTACCAACGCCGTCCTGCTGGGCGCCCTCCTCGGTCTGATGATGTGCTTCGACCTCGGCGGCCCCGTCAACAAGGTCGCCTACACCTTCGCCACCGCCGGCATCGCCGTCGCCGACCCTGGCGACTCCGCGATGAAGATCATGGCCGCGGTCATGGCCGCCGGCATGGTCCCGCCGCTCGCCATGGCCCTCGCCACCACCGTGCGCGGCCGGCTCTTCAACCGCGCCGAGCGCGAGAACGGCAAGGCCGCCTGGGTCCTCGGCGCCTCCTTCATCTCCGAGGGCGCCATCCCGTTCGCCGCCGCCGACCCGCTCCGCGTCATCCCCGCCTCGATGGCCGGCGGCGCGGTCACCGGCGCCCTGTCCATGGCGTTCGGCGCCACCCTGCGCGCACCTCACGGCGGCATCTTCGTGGTGCCCCTCATCGGCAACCCGCTGCTCTACCTCGTCGCCATCGCCGCCGGCGTCGGCGTCACCACCGCCCTCGTGATCGTCCTCAAGGGCCTGCGCCGCACCACCGAGCCGATCGCCCCGGCCCCGGACGCGCACACCGCCCCGACCCCGGCCGGGAGCACGGGAGCCGGCAAGGAAACGGTCGCCGCACAGCCGCTGTGACGATGCGTCCGTTTGGGGGTGTGTGGGCAGTTCATGCCTAGTGCGATATAGATCACGATCATCACGATCCGGGGTACAACTCCCCGGACCGTGGTGTGTACTGGGGCGCATGGCTGAGCACGAGACCCTCTCGCGGACGACGGGTGCCACCGTCGTCACCCTGGTGGTGGTGGCCTGCGCGGCCGGTCTGGCCGACGCCCTCCGGCGCCGCGTACGCCTCCGCAGGCGCGCCCGCCCCCACGCCGGGGCGGAGCCCACCGCGCCGCACACCCACACCCGCCACGGCGGCCCCACCATCCCCCGCCAGCGGGCCACGGGCCCGAGCGCGGAGACCGTACGCCTCACCGACGCCGAACGCGACGCGTTCGCCGTCCTCGTACGACGCCTGGCCGAAGGGGACTAGGCGAGGGGGCGCAGGCGAAGAGCGCCTGGCTCGGGGCCGTCGGGCGGGGCGGACGGGCGGGGTCAGCAGGACTGGGCCGCCCGGCGCTCCATCGCCCGCCGTGCGGCGTCCTCGCTCGTGTACACCTCGCACATGTGCCGCCGGTCCGGAGTCACCGTGTGCTCGACCTCCCACAGCGAGATCTCCCCGCCGTCACCCAGCAGGAACGCGTGCTCGTACAGCGAGATGCACAGCGCCGTACGACCCGACCGCGACGGGCGGCCGAACGCCTGGGTGATGCGGTGCGCGCACGCCGTCGACAGCAGGGCCGCCGTCTCGGCGCCCGGCCGGTCCGCGTTCTCCGCCCGGCGCAGTAAACGGCGCGCGTGGTCGGGGGAGTCGTCCGAGGCGTACGTCTGCCGCACCGCGGGCAGCGGGAACGCGACGGCCGTCACCGGCAGTTCGAACTCCGGCGCCTCCGACGGCAGCGGCAGCCGCGCTGTCGCCGTCCGCAACTCCTCCTCGTCCACGTACACCTCGTGCTGCGGCTCGCCGCCCGGTGCCGTGTTGTGCGCCAACTCCCACAGCGTCAGCGCCGAACCGTCCGCCAGCAGCCACGTGTGCCGGTACGTCTCCCGGTGCAGACCCCCGCCGTGGTGCGCCGAGTGCAGGGAACTGTCGTGCGCCAGCGCGCAGTCCAGCCGGCGGACCGACTCGTCCGGCAGCTCGAAGGAGTTCAGGGCGCGGCCCAGAAGGCGCGCGAGATGCTCCTCCGGTGAGTCGGACGAGTCAGGCGGTTCGCACGCTGCCGTCCCGTACGGAACGCTCAAGGTTTCTCCCGGCGTTGCTGCATGTCACCTTGTGGGTGCATACCGTAGCCCCTCGCCCGGACGTCGTGTCCGGGAACCGGGAAAACGTATGCCCCGACGACGAGCGGACCACACACGGCAGTTCCCCGTGAAGCCCGCCCGTCCTCCGTCCCGCCGTCCGGCACGACTGGACACGTCGCCTCGGTCGTGACGTAAGTTGCGGAGCGTTTCCCTCCGCACCCTACGCACGAGAGAAGAGGCCCCGCAGTGAGCGACCCGGAGAAGACCAGCCTGTGGCAGGGCTTCAAGGCCTTCCTGATGCGCGGGAACGTGGTCGACCTGGCGGTGGCGGTGGTCATCGGCGCCGCCTTCACCAACATCGTCAACTCGGTCGTGAAGGGCGTCATCAACCCGCTCGTGGGCGCGTTCGGCACGCAGAACCTCGACAGCTACACGTCCTGTCTCAAGGGCCCCTGCGAGGGCACCGGGGACGCGGCGACCGGGGTGCGGATCCTGTGGGGCTCGGTCCTCGGCGCGACCCTTCAGTTCCTCATCACGGCGGCCGTCGTCTACTTCCTGATGGTGCTGCCCATGGCCAAGTACCTGGCCCGCGTGGAGGCGCGCCGCAAGGCGAAGGAAGGCGCCCACGAGGTCGTCGAGGTGACCGAGCTTGAGGTGCTGAAGGACATCCGCGACGCCCTGCTGGCCCAGCGTGCGCAGGGCGAGGGCAGCGGCCCGGGGGCCGACGGCGGGTCCGGGCGGACCGGCGACGGCGGGCGGTAGGACCCGCCGCCCGGTCAGATGTGGTGGGGCGGCTTCTCGTCGAGGAAGCGCTTCAGGTCGGCGGCGCTGTCCCCGGACGGGCGCTCGCCCCATCCGCGGTCCGTGTCGTCGGCGGTCTGCTGGTCCAGCGGGTCGTCGAAGACCAGCGCGGGCTTCGGCTCGCGCGGGGGCTCGGGGGCGGTACTCATGGCTCCAGGGTACGGCCGGGGCCGTGCGGGCATGACTGCCTCCATGAAGGCTGACGCTCTGACGGATGTGCCCGGCGTGCGCGTGGGACACGCGACGCGGACCGGCGACGGATGGCTCACCGGCACCACGGTGGTGCTCGCCCCGGAGGGCGGCGCGGTCGCCGCGGTGGACGTGCGCGGCGGTGGCCCGGGCACCAAGGAGACGGACGCGCTGGACCCGCGCAACGTGGTGCAGCGGGTGGACGCGGTCACACTCACCGGCGGCAGCGCCTACGGCCTGGACGCGGCGTCCGGGGTGATGGCCTGGCTGGAGGAGCGGGGCCGAGGGGTGCGGGTCGGCCCGGAGCCGGCGCACGTGGTGCCGGTGGTGCCGGCCGCCTGCGTCTTCGACCTGGGCCGCGGCGGCGACTTCCGGGCCCGGCCCGACGCCGCCCTGGGCCGCGAGGCGGTCGAGGCAGCCGCGGCCACCGACACCGGGGCGCCGGTGCCGCAGGGCTGCGTGGGCGCGGGGACGGGCGCCGTGGTGGGCCAACTCAAGGGCGGGGTCGGCTCGGCGAGCACGGTCCTGCCGTCCGGGGTGACGGTGGCCGCACTGGTGGTGGCCAACGCCGTCGGGTCGGCGCTGGACCTGGAGACGGGCGTTCCCTACGGGGAGTACTTCGGCGGGCGGCCCCGGCTGCCGGACCCGGACGTGCACCGGGCCGCACGGCGCCGGCTGGCCGAGGCGGCCGAGCGGAACGCCCCGCCGCCGATGAACACCACGCTGGCCGTGGTCGCCACCGACGCCGACCTGAGCCGCGCACAGGCGCAGAAGGTGGCCGGCACCGCGCACGACGGCATCGCGCGCGCCGTCCGCCCGGTGCACCTGCTGAACGACGGCGACACCGTGTTCACCCTGGCCACCGGCACGCACCCGCTGGACGTGAAGGATCCGCTCGCGCTGAACGAGGTGCTCGCGGCGGGCGCGGACCTGGTGACCCGGGCAATCGTCCGCGCGGTACGGGCCGCCACCCCGGTGGACGGTCCGGGCGGCGCCTGGCCGTCGTACGGGGAGCTGTACGGAAGGAGCTGACGGCCGGCGGGGCCGACCGCCGGACTCGCCGGACGCGCCGGACGTGGACGAAGGCGTCACCACAGCGTCACCGCCAGCCGTGCCGTGGCGCTCGCGCCCGCCAGCTCCGCCGCCGTGCCCCGCGGCACCGACAGGACGACCAGCGCGCCCCCGTCTCCGCCCGCCGGCTCCGGCACCTCCGTGACCCGCGCCCCGCGCGCGACCACTCTGGCCCGCCCGCCGGACGCCGTCTCCTCGGCCGCGATCACGTCCACCCGGTCACCGGGCCGCAGCAGCCGGACCGTGGCCGCGTCGGCGATCCGCACCGGCGCGGTGACCTTCCCGGCCGCGCGCCGCTGCCGTACGGGGCGGTCGTCACCGCCGGACGCCACGGGTGTCCCGGCCGCCCTGACCGGCTCGGGATGTCCCCGCGACCGGTCGGTGTCCCTCGGGCCCGCCGCGACCAGCGCCGCC
>MUNG01000547.1 GCA_002154585.1 Streptomyces pseudogriseolus | reverse complement strand
GGGGGGCGTAGCGGCCTTGGGGGTGCGGGGAGGCGGCCCCCTGCGTGGCCGCGTCCAGGGCGTTCACGCGGGCCGTGAGTTCCGCGCAGCGGGCGGTCGCTCGGCGGTGGTCGTCCTCGGCCCAGGCGAGGTCGGCGGCCAGGACGTCCGCGTCCTCCTGCCCGGCCGCGGAGGCGAGGCGGTGTGTCAGATCGGCCCGGCGGTCCGCCGCGTACCGCTGCTCGCGCAGCATCACGTCGAGGCGGTCGCGCAGTGCCTGCCGGGCGCCGGGCCGCGCGTCGTACGCCGCCGTCGCCCCGGCGTGCAGTAAGCGCGCCCGCGGCAGCTCCGCCTCGGCGGCCGCGGGGCCGTGGACGGCGGCGAGGTCCTGGAGCAGCGACTCCACCACGTCCCACGGCGGCAGTTCCCGCCCTTCGGCGCACGCGCGCATGCCGTCGGGGTCGCGCTGCCAGAACACCAGACACCAGCCCGTGTACCGGTCCAGACGCGCCAGGAGACCTCGTAGGTGGTCCGTGAACTCCCGGACGCCGTCCGGGAGTTGCTCCGTCGCCATAGCCAACTCCCGCCAGTCCCGGAGTACTCGACTCCGTAGATAACACCTGGCGTGTTACAGCGACGCTACGCAGAGTTTTCCGGCGGGGGTGCGGGGCGGCCCGGACCGGGCCGGTCGCCCCGCTCAGGCGGCGATCGTCGCGTCCGGGGCGCCCGGCGCGCCCGTGGCCTCCCGCGCGCAGCGCCCGATCAGCTCGTCCATCGACAGCCCGAGCGCCCCGGCCAGCGCGGCCACGGTGAAGAACGCGGGGGTCGGCGCCCGCCCCGTCTCGATCTTGCGGAGGGTCTCCGCGGAGATGCCGGCGTTCGCGGCGACGTCGGTCATGCTGCGGGCTCCGCGCGCCTCGCGCAGCAGCCGGCCGAGCCGCTCGCCGCGTTCGCGCTCTTCCGGGGTCAAGGGGGTGCGCACCATGACACCATTCTAATACCGGTATAGTAATTGGCATGGTGGAGCTGAAGACCGACGCATCGATCGATGCCATGTACGAGACGGGCCAGGTCGTGGCCCAGGCGCTGACGGCTGTACGGAAGGCCGCCGACGTGGGCGTTTCCCTGCTGGAGCTGGACGAGGTGGCCCGGGAGGTGCTGAACGCGGCCGGCGCGACGTCGCCGTTCCTCGGGTACCGGCCCACGTTCGCGCTCACCCCGTTCCCCGCCGTGATCTGCGCGTCGGTGAACGACGCGATCGTGCACGGCATCCCGACGAAGTACCGGCTGCATGACGGGGACCTCGTGTCCATCGACTGCGGCGCCCAACGGGGCGGCTGGGCGGGCGACTCGGCGATCAGCTTCGTCGTGGGCACCGCGCGCCCGGCGGACGTCCGGCTGGTCGAGACGGCCGAGCGGGCGCTCGCGGCGGGCATCGAGGCGGCCGTGGTCGGCAACCGCATGGGCGACATCGCGCATGCCATCGGCACGGTGTGCCGTGGCGCGGGTTACGGGATCATGGAGGACTTCGGGGGTCACGGCATCGGCCGCCGCATGCACGAGGACCCGCCGGTGCCGAACGAGGGCCGGCCGGGACGCGGACTGCCGCTGCGGCACGGCATGGTCCTGGCGATCGAGCCGATGCTGATCGCGGGCGGCGGGGACGCCTACCGCACCGACCCGGACGGCTGGACCCTCCGCACCACGGACGGCACCCGCGCGGCCCACACGGAACACACGGTCGCGATCACACAGGCGGGGCCGCGCGTCCTGACGGCG
>MUNG01000546.1:387-705 GCA_002154585.1 Streptomyces pseudogriseolus | reverse complement strand
CCGCCAGCCGCTCCGCCATCGACGAGCCGACCCGCGGATCGAGCTGCCGCATCCGCGTCAGGTACTGACGGACGGCGAGCCACAGACCGTCGGGCACCGCCGACAGGTCGAGCCCGGAGAAACGTCCCATCAGCCACGGCGGGGGCGGCGGCACGAAACCGCCCTGCCCGGCCGGCACCCGCTCCCGCACCACCAGCGTCCCCGCGAACACGTCCCCCAGCCGCCGGCCGCGCGCCGACACCAGGGAGGCGACACAGGCCACCACCCCGAACGTCATCAGGATCTCGATCACCCCGAGCAGCCCCCGCACCAGCGCGT
>MUNG01000546.1:0-370 GCA_002154585.1 Streptomyces pseudogriseolus | reverse complement strand
GGCCGCCGCCAGGTCCAGCAGCACCGCCAGCCCTCTGCTGGGCAGCTTCGCGGGGCGCAGCTCCAACGCCACCGCCTCGCCCGTCACCAGCTCACTCACGCCCGCCGCCCTTCCTGGTCTGCCCGGGACACCGCCAGTCTGCCAAGCTGAAGCCGCATCGCACCGCAGTACGAGCAGTACGAGCAGCCCGACAGCACGACCGCCGACGATCAGCCGAGGAGCAGGCACACCGATGGACCTCGACGTCTTCGTCTCCGCCCACCGCGCGGAGTGGGACCGCCTCGACGCCCTGCTCGGTCGACGCCGCCGGCTCACCGGCGCGGAGGCCGACGAACTCGTCACCCTCTACCAGCGCGCCGCCACCCACCTC
>MUNG01000545.1 GCA_002154585.1 Streptomyces pseudogriseolus | reverse complement strand
GACTCCGCCCGTCGGCCTAGTGGCGGCGTCGGAGGAGGCGGGGCGGGGAACCCCTCGGCCCATGAGATTTCTCGTACGGGACCGGATCCTCGGCATCGGGGACGACTACTGGATCGAGGACGACCGCGGCCGCAAGGTCTTCCTCGTCGACGGCAAGGCGATGCGGCTGCGGGACACCTTCGAGCTGAAGGACGCCGAGGGGCGCGTGGTCATCGACATCCACAAGAAGATGCTCGCGCTGCGGGACACCATGGTGATCGAGCGGGGCGGGGAGCCGCTGGCGACGGTGCGGCGCAAGCGGCTGTCGCTGCTGCGCAACCACTACCGGGTGTCGCTGGCGGACGGCAGCACCGAACTGGACGTCAGCGGGCGCATCCTCGACCGGGAGTTCGCCGTCGAGTACGACGGCGAACTCCTCGCCGTGATCTCCCGCCGCCTGCTCACCCTGCACGACACCTACGGCGTCGACGTCGTCCGTGACGACGCCGACCCGGCGCTGCTGATCGCGGTGGCGGTGTGCGTGATCCACCTGGCGGAGAAGGAGCGGGAGGAGTAGCCCCCTGGAGGCGGACCGGCGGCCGGGGTCAGCGGCGGGGGCGGTCCAGGCCCAGGACGCGGTCCTTGAGGGCCGGGAAGCGGTCCCGGGTGCCCGCCACCGTCGCCGGGTCGAAGTCGACCGTCAGGACCTCCTCGCCGGACCCCGCCTCGGCGAGGACCTCGCCCCAGGGGTCCACCACGACCGAGTGGCCCGCCTGCGGAACTCCCGCGTGCGTTCCGGCCGTTCCGCAGGCGAGGACGTACGCCTGGTTCTCCACCGCGCGCGCCCGCGCCAGCAGCGTCCAGTGCGCGCGGCGCCGCTCGGGCCAGCCGGCCGGGACGACGAAGGTCTCCGCGCCGGCGTCGACCAGGCCGCGGAACAGCTCGGGGAAGCGCAGGTCGTAGCAGGTCGCCACGCCCACCACGGTGTCCGGCAGACGGACCGTCACCAGGTCCTCGCCCGCCCCCATCAGCACGGCCTCGCCCTTGTCGAAGCCGAAGCGGTGGATCTTCCGGTAGGACGCGGCGAGTTCGCCGGAGGGGGAGAAGACCAGGGAGGTGTTGTAGAGGGTGCCGTCGGCGGCCCGTTCCGGGACGGACCCCGCGTGCAGCCACACGCCCGCCTCGCTCGCCGCCTTGGCCATCGCCTCGTGCGTCGGCCCCTCCAGCGGCTCCGCCCCGGTCCCGAACGCCTCGTAGGCGAACGCTCCCGTGGTCCACAGCTCGGGGAGGACGACGAGGTCCGCCCCGGCCTGATCCCGTACCAGCGCGGCCACCCGGCGCCGACGCGATTCGACCGGTTCGTCCTCGTTCACGGCGACTTGCAGCAAGGAAGCGCGCACACTACCACCGTCCTGGCATTCGACCCGCGTCCACGGGCCTACGATCGTCACACGAAAGCACTGCCGGGGTGCCTGTCAGCAGCGTAACTTGGGGGTCCCGCCGGTTCGAGTGAAGCCGAGAACCGGGGGAGACCCGAGACACCCGCGCAGTGCAGCCATCGCCCACTGGCACCGCCGCCACAACCTGCCCGTGTACCGACCGCCGAGGGGTCCCGTTCCGTGAGTCTGCATCCCGCCCTCCAGCCCTACGCCGACGCCTGGTCCCACTCCATCGAGGCGATATCCGAGCTGGTGCAGCCGCTGCCGGAGGCCGACTGGAACCGGCGTACGCCCTGCCCGGGCTGGTCGGTCCGTGACGTGGTCTCGCACGTCATCGGCCTCGACTCGGAGATGTACGGCGACCCCCGGCCCATCCACACGCTGCCGCGCGACCTGTTCCACGTCACCAACGACCACCAGCGGTACATGGAGATGCAGGTCGACGTGCGCCGCCACCACACGGCGCCGGAGATGACCTCCGAGCTGGAGCTGATGATCATCCGGCGCAACCGGCAGCTGCGGAACGAGTCCCGCGACCCCGGCACCAAGGTGCGCGGTCCGCTGGGCACGGAGCTGACGCTGGAGGAGTCGATGCGCCGGCACGCGTTCGACGTGTGGGCGCACGAGCAGGACCTGCGCACCGCCCTCGGCCGCCCCGGCAACCTCGACTCCCCCGGCGCCCACGTCGCCCGTGACGTCCTGCTCGGCGAACTGCCGCGGGTCGTCGCCGACCTGGCGCAGGCGCCGCGCAGCTCCGCGGTGGTCGTCGACGTGCACGGCCCGGTGGAGTTCCTGCGCACCGTCCGCGTCGACATCCAGGGCCGCGGCACCCTCGAGACCGCCCCGGCCCTCGGCCCCGCCGCCGCCCTCGCCCTCGACTGGGAAACCTACGTCCGCCTGGCCTGCGGCCGCGTGACGGCGGAGTCGGTCGCGGACCGCGTGAAGACGGAGGGCGACCAGGACCTGGCCGCGGCGATCCTCCGCCACTTCGCGGTCACGCCGTGACCGAAGGCGGGGTGTGACCGGGGACGCGGCGGGACCCGGCGGCGGGCGGAAAACCGGTGTCGCCGCCGCCCCGGTGGCGGCTACCGTCCCCGCCGTGACCGACACCCGCACGCCCTCCGCACCC
>MUNG01000544.1 GCA_002154585.1 Streptomyces pseudogriseolus | reverse complement strand
CTGGTCCAGCAGCGGCCGGGGCACCACCTCGCCGCCGAACAGGCCGAACACCAGCCGTTCCAGGTCGGCGGTGGTGGAGATCATGTCCCCGGCCGCTGCTGGACCAGATGCTCACCGTGCCGAACGTCGACGGCGCCACCTACGGGATGGCGCTCCAGCGGTTCGTGGTCGACGGCCGGGAGGTCTGGGGCAAGACCGGCTCCCGGCCCGGCTACCACACGGTGCTGGGCGCCACCCGGGACCTGTCCCGCACGGTCGTCTACTCGGTCAACGCCAAGAGCGCCCGCGACGACGCCTTCCCGCTCGTCGAACGGTTCGCCCTGCCGGCCTTCGCGAGCTGACCGCCCGGCCGGACACACGCAGGGGCGCCTCCCCCGGGGAGGCGCCCCTCATGGGCGGTCCCCGTGACGGTCTCGCCGCCGCCTACGCCCACCGGCTCGCCGTCCTCAGGTCGGGCCGCGTCGAGGCGGACGGGCCGCCCGAGGACGTCTTCACGGAATCCCTTCTGACGAGGGTCTACGACCAGCCGGTCGAGGTGCTGCCCCACCCGCGCGGCGGGACGCCGCTGGTGCTTCCCGTCAGGCAGCGGTGAGGGTCAGGTCACGGTGTGGCCGCTGAGCACGGTCCCCGCGTCCGCCGGTGCGGGCGTCCCGGTAGGGTTCGCCTCCGGGAAGGGGAAGGTGAAGCAACCGGATGAGCAGGGATCTCGGTCTTCGTAGGCTCCACGGACTCCGCGGGCCCCGCGGGCCTCGCCGTACCGCGCTGATCGCGGCCTCCGCGACCGCGCTGTCGCTTACGGCGAGCGGCTGCGTGGTGGTGCACGGCGAACGCGAGGTGCTCCCGGCGACCACACGCGCCGAAGCGGCGAAGGCGCTCGAGGAGTTCACGGCCGCGTACAACAAGGCCGACAAGGCGTACGACTCCTCCCTGGACGCCGACCGCACCACCGGCGCGCTCGCCGACATCGACGCGGCGCGGCTCAAGGCGGGCAAGGTCAACCACCCGGACGGCAACCCGGGTCACGCGCCCCTGGAGCTGACCGACGCGAAGTTCACCATCCCCGCCAAGGCCGGCTGGCCGCGCTGGTTCCTCGCCGACGCGGCCGCCAACAAGGGCGGTGACGTCCGCTGGCTGCTGGTGTTCACCCGCGACGCGCTGGACGACCCGTTCGAGGTGGCGTACCTGACGCTGGTCGCCCCGGACGACATACCCGAGTTCAAGACGGACAAGGACGGCTGGGCGGAGGCCGTCCCCGCGAACTCCGCCGATGTCGCCGTCCCGCCGGGCGAGTTGAGCCGGAAGTACACCACGTACCTGAAGGACGGCGGGGACGGTTTCGCGGACGGTCCGCACACCAGCGCGTGGCGGGACTCGCGGAAGCAGAAGTCGGTGCGGCCGGGTCTGGCCACGCAGTACATCGACGAGCCGATGGTGAACGGCGACTACGCGCCGCTGGCGCTGCGCACGGCGGACGGCGGGGCGCTGGTGTTCTTCACGACCCGGCACTTCGAGAAGCAGACGGCGGCGGCCGGGGCGACGGTGCCGACGCCGAACGAGGACGTGCTGGCGCTGACCAGCGGGGAGATACGCCGGTCGCTGACGATGGAGTTCGTCTCCAACGAGGTGGCGCTGGACCCGGCGGACGGTCCGGTGCAGGTGCTGGGGCGGATCCAGGGGCTGACGTCCGCGAAGGGCGAGTAGCGGGGGCGGAACCGCGGCGCGGGAGCGGGAGCGGTACCGGGAGCGGTGAGCGCGGCGGTCAGTGGTGCAGGGGCCAGGCGGCCCCGGTGGGGTCGGGACGGCCGTCCGCGTACCGGGCGCAGGCGTCCGTGAGGTACTCCAGCAGGCTCAGCGGGTCGGGCAGCGGATGCTCGGGGCCGCGTACCCAGCGGACCGACGGGTCGTCGTCGCCGGGGAGGCGGGCCGGGGGGACGAGGACGTAGGAGCCCCGGCAGTGCCAGCGCAGTCCGGGATGCTCGTCCATGGTCTCCGGGTGGCAGTCCAGCTCGCAGGGCCACCACTCGTCCTCGTCCTCGGGGGTGCCGCGGGTGAGGGTGAAGAACAGCATGCGGCCGTCGTCGCTCTCGGCGACCGGGCCGACCTCGACCCCGGCCTCGAGGAGCCGGCCCAGGGCCTCGCGGCCCGCGTCGAAGGGGACGTCGAGGACGTCGTGGACCATGCCGGTCGCGGTGATGAAGTTGGCCTGCGGCTGGTGGCGGGCCCAGCGCTCGATCTGGCCGCGGTCGGTGGTCGACTGGGTCTGCCAGGCGAAGGACACCGGGTGCCGGGCGGGGGTGGGACAGCCCACGCGGTCACAGGAACAGCGATAGCCGGCGGGGTGCGCGGCGGGCGCCAGAGGCAGTCCCGCCTCGACGGCGGCGAGCAGCAGGGCCTCACGGCCGCCGTCGCCGGCAGCCTGCTTCGGGCGGCGTCCTCGCAGCCACTGGGAGAGTTTGCCCTGCCGGCCGCTCGGGCCGTCGAACTCCGCGCTCATCGATCCCCTCGCCTCGCCGTCGTGCGCCCCAGCATGCCCTATGGTCCCACGATCGTGCGCATCGGGGGCCCGGAGCGAGTAATCACCGCAGGTGGGGCGAGGGTGACACGACAGGGCGCAAGCTGACCGGTGGGGCGAAGGGGACATCCGTGGGGGCGCGGCGGAACCGGGTGTCATTGCACGGCCCGCCCTGACGGGCCCGCCTACCGTGGGCTCCATGGTCACGTGGATCGCGTCGTCGGCGCCGGCCGCCCTGGTGTCCGTGGTGTCCCTGGCCGCGCTGACGCTCACCGGGCACGGCGGCTCTCCCCCGCTGGAATGGGGCGACGGGCCGCTCACGGTGGACTCGCTGCCCCGGGTGACGTACGTCGCGCACCGCGGCGGGGCGCGCGAGGTGCCGGAGAACAGCATGTCGGGGCTGATGGCGGCATACCGGCGCGGTACGGCGCAGGTGCTGGACTTCGACACGCGGGTGCTGCGGGACGGCACGCCGGTGGTCTTCCACGACGCGACCCTGAACCGTACGACCTTCCTGGGCGGTCAGGTGCGGAAGCTGGACGCGGAGGAGTGGAAGGGGGTGCGGCTGCGCCCGCGCGACCGGCTGCCGGGGAGCTGGCGCTCGGAGCGGCCGCCGACGGTGGCGGAGGTGCTGGACCGGCTGGGCGGGCGGATCCTGCTGATGCTGGAGCTGAAGGACCCGGCCGGGCTGGACCGGGTGGCGGAGATGCTGCGGGCGCGGGGGCTGACCCGGTCGGTGTTCGTCAACACCAACGACCCCCGGGTGGCGCTGCGGGTGCACCGGCTGGGCCTGCTGACCCAGCTGTGGCGCTCGGCCGACCAGATGCGCGCCGACCGGCCGGAGCGGTGGCGCTCCTTCGTCGACCTGCTGGACGTCGACATCCGCGCCCGGGACGCGGACATCGGGCGGGCGGTGCGGTCGGGGATCGGGCGGGTGTGGGCGCACACCGTCCTCACCCCGGCCCAGCGCGACCGCGCCCTGGCGCTCGGCTGCGACGGCGTCCTCACGGACGCGCCGGGGCGGCTGGCGCGGTACCGGGCGCGGGTGCCGGGGCCGGTCAGCTCGGTGACGGGGCGCTGAGCGGGTTACGGGCCGGCGGGTTCCGCTTCAGCGGGGGGCGAGGCCGTGGAGGGCGTAGTCGACGAGGGTGTCGGTGTACTCGTAGGTGATCGGGCCGGTGTGCTGGAGCCAGCGCTGGGCGAGCGGGGAGACGAACAGCTCCAGGGCGATGCGCGGGTCGACCTCCGGGCGGACCTCCCCGGCCTCCTGCGCGGCGCGCAGACGGTCGACGTAGAGCTGGAGCTGGGGTTCGAGGAGCTGGGCGACGAAGCGGCGGCCGAGCTCCTCGTTGACGAGGCCCTCGGCGGCCAGGGCGCGGGAAGGCGCCTCGAAGGCGGGGTCGTGCAGCTCGTCGACCGTGGCGCGCAGGACGTACTTGAGGTCGGCGGCGAGGTCCCCGCTGTCCGGGATGCTGTACGGCACCTGTCCGGCGGCCTCGGCGGCCTGGGTGCTCAGGTCCAGGAACGCGTCGAGCAGCACGTCCGCCTTCGACGACCACCAGCGGTAGATCGTCTGCTTGCCGACGCCGGCGCGGGAGGCGATCCCCTCGATGGTGGTCTTCGGATACCCCACCTCGGCGACGAGGGCGAGGGCGGCGTCGTAGATGGCGCGACGGGACCGCTCGCTGCGGCGCGAGGTGTCGGGGGCGGACGACGACGACTGGTTCTGGGCCATGGCCCCAACTTATCAGGTTGACAAGACGCGGCGTCTCGCCGGATGCTGGTGGAGCACGCGAGACGAACCGTCTCGTACCGTTGATGGTGGAAGGGAGCCCCTCATGACCCGAGGCGGAGGAAACATGCTGGGCGTCGGCGGCACCCGGCAGCACCTGGGCCGCAAGGCCCTGCGCGGCGGGGGCCCCGCCGACCGCATCGGCGGCGGCACGGACCCCCAGGCCCAGAAACGCGCGCTGCTGCGCACGCTCCAAGAACGGCGCGAGGCCCGCCGGGAGGGCGACGCGCACAAGGAATCCGACTGAGACCGGTCGGTCAGTCGCTCACGGACGGCGGCGGCCACGGGTCGCCCCAGTCCGTGTCGCGGGCGGCGCGGTAGAGGGCGCCATGGCGCTTGGTGACCGTGGCGCGGTCCAGGGCCGGGTCCGTCTCGCAGAGGTCGAGGAGGACCTGGCCCTTACGGATCTGGGGCTTGCGGACGACGCGGGCGGGGGCCGGGGTGACCGGCCGGCGGGTCGCGGCGACGTAAGCGAACTTCTCGTCCTCGTAGGCGAGCGTGCCGCCCTTGATCTGGCGGTGCAGCGAGGAGCGGCTGACCCGCGCCGAGAAGTGGCACCAGTCGGTGCCGGGCACGATGGGGCAGGCCGCGCTGTGCGGGCAGGGGGCGGCCAGGTGGAAGCCGGCGGCGATCAGCCGGTCGCGGGCCTCGATCATGCGGGCGTAACCGTCGGGGGTGCCGGGCTCCACGATCACCACGGCCTGCGCGGCCCCGGCGGCGGCGTCGACGAGGGCGGCGCGGTCGGCGGCGGTGAGTTCGTTGAGCACGTAGGAGACGGTGACGAGGTCGGCGGGCTCCAGGGTGAGCGAGGCCCCGATCCGGGCGCGCTCCCAGCGGGCGGCGCGCAGGGCGGGGTGACCGGCGGCCAGCTCACGGCCGAGGTCCAGCGCGGGCGCGGCCCAGTCCAGCACGGTCACCGGACGCTCCCCGTCCCAGGTCGCGCTCACCGCCCACGCCGCCGCGCCGGTGCCGCCGCCCACGTCGACATGGCTCCCGGGCACCCACCCGGTCACGGCATCGGCGAAGGCACGCAGCGCCGCGTGCACCGCCTCGAACGTGGCGGGCATGCGGTACGCGGCATACGCGGCCACGTCGGCGCGGTCGCGCAGGATGGGGGCGTCGGTGGGGGTGGCCCCCCGGTAGTGCGCGATCAGCCGCTCGACGGCCTGAGCGGCCTGCCGCGCGGGAACCCCGTCCAGCATCCCCCCGAGGGCGGCACGCAGGGAGTCGGCGGTGGGGAGGGG
>MUNG01000543.1:168-771 GCA_002154585.1 Streptomyces pseudogriseolus | reverse complement strand
CCCGGCCGCGGGACTGGTGCGAGCCGGGGCCCGGGACTCGGCCGAGATCGGGCGAGGGGCCGGACCGAAGCCGGGCGTGACCCCTCGCGCCGTTTCGGCGTTGTGCCGGGTATGAAGAAGCGCAGCATGCTCGCCATCGCCTCCCTCGCCACCGGTTTCGTCGTCGCGGCCGTCAGCCCGTCGCACGCGCTCACCGACGCCCCCGCCCTCGGCACGCTCGACGTCGAGGACACGCTCAGCTCCCTCGACCGCACGGTCGCCGAGAACAACACGCTGGAGCTGGACGTCGACCGGGACGGCACGGCCTGACGGGCCCCTCGACGCGTCGACGGCGGCGTCGGCGCCCTCCACACCAGGGCGCCGGCGCCGCCGTCACGTGTTCTCCGCTCGATGTGGTTTCCGTGGCAGGGTGGAACGGGCAAGCCACAGGGGGCCAACGGAAGAGGGGGAAACGTGATCGTCTGGGTCAACGGCGCGTTCGGTGCGGGGAAGACCACCACCGCGCACGAACTGATCGAGCTGATCCCGAACAGCACGCTTTTCGACCCCGAAGTCATCGGCGGAGCGCTGGAAAGGCTGCTCCCGCCCAAACGCCTCGCCGAG
>MUNG01000543.1:0-160 GCA_002154585.1 Streptomyces pseudogriseolus | reverse complement strand
GCGAGCGCATAGCCGCCCGCGAGGTCCCGGCGGACTCCCCCGACGGGGAGATACGCGTCCGGCAATGGTCGTACGACCACATCGAGCCGTACAAGGCCGCCCTCGCCGCCTGGCTGACCGCCGACGCCTATCCGATCGACAGCGGCTGCCTCACCCCGCG
>MUNG01000542.1 GCA_002154585.1 Streptomyces pseudogriseolus | reverse complement strand
CACCGACCGCCGGCACCCGCCGCCCCATCCACACCGCCTCCGCCCCAGACGGACCCGGTCCCGCGAACCGGCCCGCCGTTGAGACACCGACCGCGTCACCGAAGTAGCCGGCCGCCGGCCCAGAAGCACCGACCGCCGGCACCCGCCGCCCGGGAGCGGCCCGGCGCGGTGGGCCCCGTCGTTCAGACTCCGGCCGGTTCCGCCGCCGTGCCTAGGCCCGTCACCGGGCGGATACCGCCGACCGGGCGGCCTCCGCCGAGGACCGTTTCGCCTGCGAACGCGGTGAGGAGGACGGGGTCCACACCCGCGTGGGTGAGGGCCGCCGCGGTGACCGGGACACGGGCGCGGGCGGCGCCGTCGGCGATCTTCACGGCGACGGCGCGGCCGTCGGGCAGCGCGGCGACCTGGACGCCCTCGAAGCCGTCCTTGGCGAGCAGCCCCGGCACCGCGCGCATCAGCGCGGCCACGTCACGGCCCGTGCCGGACGCCATTTCGGCGTGCGTGCGCATCGCGTCGGCAACCCGGCCCTCGGGGGTGCCGGGCGCCGCGCTCGCGATCCGGGCGGCGGCGCGGGCCAGGCCCTCCAGGGACACCGCGAACAGGGGCGCGCCGCAGCCGTCGACGGTGACCGTGGCGACGCGGCGTCCGGCGAGGTCCTCGACGGTCTCGGCGATCAGCTGCTGGAGCGGGTGGGACGGGTCGAGGTAGTCGTCGACCGGCCAGCCGTTCAGCTTCGCCGTGCACAGCATGGCGGCGTGCTTGCCGGAACAGTTCTGCGCGAGCCGGGAGGGGCCGCGGCCCGCGCGCACCCAGGTGTCCCGGACGGCGGGGTCGAGGGGCAGGTCGGGGACGTTGCGCAGGTGGTCCTCGGTGAGGCCGGCGTGCTGGAGGATGCGCAGGGTCCCGACGAGGTGGCGTTCCTCGCCGGAGTGGCTGGCCGCCGCGAGTGACAGCAGCGCGCCGTCGAGGGGGAGGCCGGCGCGGACCATGGCCACCGCCTGGACGGGCTTGAGCGCGGAGCGCGGGTAGAACGCCGCCTCGGGGTCGCCGAGGCGGAAGACGTCCTCGCCGCCGGCGTCGAGGACGACGACGGAGCCGTAGTGGACTCCTTCGACGACCCCGCCGCGTATCAGGTGGGCGACGGGGGCGTGTCGGGGTGCGCGGACCGGGGGTGCGGCCGCGGGGAGACTGCTGTGCATCACACTGCCTGCGGGTTGTCGTGGCGGGCCTGCTCGGAAGTGGTGCGCGGGCCCGGTGTGCGCGGGGGGCGCACGATGTCGGCGAGGGTGGCCTCGACCCGGTCGAGGTGGTGGGTCATGGCCCGTACGGCGTCCTCCTCGGAGCCGGCGGCCAGGGCCTCGACGAGGGCCCGGTGCTCACGGTCGGAGTGGGTGCGGCGGCCGCCGAGCTCGTTGAGGAAGGCGGACTGGCGGGCCAGCGCGTCCCGGATCTCTTCGATGACCCGCCGGAACACCGGGTTCTGCGCGGCTTCGGCGACGGCGAGGTGGAACAGCGTGTCCAGGGCCGCCCAGGCGGTGGTGTCGGTCTCCCGCTCCATCCGCTCCAGCAGGTCCCGCAGCCGGTCGAGGTCCTCCGGGGTGCGGCGGCGGGCGGCGTACCCGGCGACGGGGATCTCTACGTGCCGGCGGACCTCCATGAGGTGTCCGGCCGTGTAGTCGCCGAAGGTGGGATCCTGCACGGCGTCGGCGACCACGAAGGTGCCCTTGCCGGTACGGGACACGGTCAGGCCCATGGTCTGCAGGGCCCGCAGCGCCTCGCGCAGCACCGGCCGGGACACCTGGAGTTCACGGCAGAGCTCCGCCTCCGAGGGGAGCTTGTCGCCGATGGCGTAGTCGCCGCGCTCGATGGCGTCGCGGAGGTGGCCGAGCACCGCCTCCGTCGCGCTGACGCGCCGCGGTCCCGCACCACCTGTCTGGCTGTCTGACAGGTTCACGGGCCGATCGTGCGGGCAGGCCGCGCGCACTGTCAAGCGCGGACCGCTCCGGGGTGGTGCCGGCCACACCCCCGCCCGGGGGACACCACCCCCCTGTCCTGGGGCTACCCACACCCGCGCATGCGGGGGCCACCGCCATTTCTCGCGCCTCACCCCGCACCCATACTGAAACGCATGGCCAATTCGACGGTACTGACCGGCACTCGTTCCCCGGGCGGAGACGAAAAGCAGACCAACCCTCAGGGGAACGGACCGAAAAGAGGGCGGGAGGGGAATTCCGCGAGAGGGAGTGACTTCTCGGAGCTTTCCCGGCGCATATCCGATGCGGGACTTCTGCGCCGCCGTCCGCTGTACTACACGGTGCGTTTCACCACCGTGGGTCTGGCGCTCGCCGGGAGCGTCGCCGCGTTCCTGGTGCTGGGCGACAGCTGGGGCCAGCTGTTCGTCGCCGCCGCGCTGGCCGTGGTGTTCGGGCAGCTCGGGCTGGCCGCGCACGACCTGGCGCACCGCCAGGTGTTCTCCCGCCGGCGCCCCAGTGAGATCGGCGGCCTGGTGGTGGCCGACGTGCTGCTCGGCATGAGTTACGGCTGGTGGATGAACAAGCACACCCGCCACCACGCGAACCCGAATCACGAGAACAAGGACCCGGACGTCGCCCCCGACATCATCGTGTGGTCACGCAGTCAGGCGCGGCGGGCCAGGGGGCCGGCCCGGTTCATCGGGAAACACCAGGCCGCGCTCTTCTTCCCGCTGCTGACCCTCGAGGGCCTGAATCTGAGTGTCAGCAGTTTCAAGGCGCTGCGGAGTTTGTCGATGAAACGGCCCGTACTGGAGGGCACCCTTCTCGTCGCGCATTTCGCCGTCTATTTCGGGGGTCTTTTCACCCTTCTCTCCCCCGGCAAGGCGCTCGCGTTCATCGCCGTGCACCAAGGGCTGTTCGGTCTCTACCTCGGTTCGGTGTTCGCCCCGAACCACAAGGGCATGCCGATGATCGAGGAGGGGAGCGAGCCGGACTTCCTGCGCCGCCAGGTGCTGACCTCCCGCAACGTCGACGGCGGTGTGCTGACCGACGTGTTCATGGGCGGCCTGAACTACCAGATCGAGCACCATCTCTTCCCCAGCATGCCGACGCCGGCCCTCGCGAAGGCCCAGGTGATCACCGAGCGGTACTGCGCGGAGCTGGGCATCCCGTACTGCCGGTCGGGGCTCGTCGCCTCGTACCGTACGGCGCTGCGCCATCTGCGGCAGGTGGGCGAGCCCCTGCGTGCGGCGGGGCGCTGATCCTACGGCCACACCGTCCCGGCCAGCGCCGCCCCCGCGTAGGCGGCGCCCAGGCCGGCCGCCGTGCTCACCAGGACGTTGGCGGCCGCGTACCCGAGGGCGCCGCTCTCGGCCAGCCGGAGGGTCTCGTAGGAGAACGTCGAGTAGGTGGTGAGGGCGCCGCACAGGCCGGTGCCGAGCAGCAGTTGCGTGCCGGATCCCGCGACGCCCGCGGCGGCGGCCCCGGCGAGCAGGCCGAGGACCAGACTCCCGGCGACGTTGACGGTGAACGTCCCCCACGGCAGCGCCGATCCGGTCCGCGACTGCACCGCCCGGTCCGTGAGATACCGCAAGGGCGCCCCGGCCATGGCGCCGAGGACGACGTACAGCCAGTTCACGCGCGCCTCTCCCCCGCCGCGTCCGAGCCGGTCCCGCGCCGGGGAACGATCTCGCAGCGCTCGAGGAACACCAGCCCCTCCGGGACGAGCGCGTCGACCTCGGGCAGGAAGGCCCGTACCCGCTCCTCGGTGTCGACGACGACGACCGCCACCGGCAGGTCCTCGCTCAGCGACAGCAGCCGGGAGGTGTGCACGAGCGAGGAGGCGCCGAAGCCTTCGATGCCGCGGAACACGCTGGCGCCCGCGAGTCCGGCCGCGTGGGCCCGATGGACGATCTCGGAGTAGAGGGGCCGGCGGTGGCAGGTGTCGCATTCGCCGACGAGCACGGTGAGGCGCAGGGCGCTGTGGGCCGGAGTGGTCATGGCTGCCTCCTGATCAGTGCCCGGCGGGTGACCGTGGTGGCCGCCCACACGGCGGTCAGGGCCACGGCCGGCGTGGCGGCCAGGTAGAGGAGCGCGGGGGCGTGGCGGCCGGCCTCGAACAGCCCGCGGGTGTCCACCGCGTACGTCGAGAACGTCGTGAAACCGCCGAGGACGCCGGTGCCGAAGAACGGGCGGAGCAGACGGTGCGCGGTGCGCGCCTCGGTCACGATCACCATGAAGACGCCGATGACGGCGCAGCCGAGGACGTTGACCCAGAGGATCGTCCAGGGGAAGGAGCCCGCCGGGGTCGGCCACCACACGAGGGCCGCGTACCGGGCCGCCGCTCCGACGCCGCCGCCCACGGCGACCGCGCCGACGACCGGCGCCTGGGAGCGTACGGTGCTGCGGGCACGGGGTCGCCCGGTGTCCGGGGTCGTCACGGTCGCACGTCTCCCACTGGCACGTGATCAGTCTAGTCCGGCGCCCGGGGCCGCGGCGCGGCCCGCGGTCCGCCCCTCACCAGCCCTTTTCGAACAGCTGCGTCACCTCGGCGAGGCGGATCTCGTCGCGGCGGTAGCGCGGGGTGTCGTCCTGGCCGGTGGGGTGGAGGAGGCCGAGGGAGGTGAGCAGGCGGAGGTGGGTGAGGGCCGTGGGGCGGGGGACGCCGAGGCGGGCGGCGACGTCGTCCGCGGTGAGGCCGCGTTCGGCGGTGTCCGGCTCGCCCAGCCAGGCGAGGATGCGCAGTCGTGTCCCGTCGGCGGGAGTCCTCAGCATGTCGTCCACCTCCCCGCCGGGCGTCCTCATCTCCGGCGCCCTCCCACTGTGCCGCGCCCGGGGTCCCCCTGTCCCGCTCCACGGGCAGCTTGTCCGGAGTCAACGCCCTTGCGCGGCACGGAGGTTGAACGGTACAGCGATGGCGGTCGGCGCGCGGGCCCCGTCGGCGGCGAGGCCGCCGGGCCGTTCTTTGAATATCGAACAAATGTTACGGTTCCCGTATGGCAGGGACGACCGACGAGGCGCGGCTCGAGGAACGGTGGCGTGACATCCTCGCCGTGCACGCCCGCACCCAGGGCGAGATAGACCGCGCCCTGCACCCGTACGGGGTGGGCGCCTCCGATTTCGAGGTCCTCGACCTGCTCGCGTCGGCGGCTCCCGCACGCGACGAGCGGTGCCGGGTGCAGAACCTGGTCGGCCGGGTGCATCTGAGCCAGAGCGCGCTGTCCCGGCTGATCGCCCGGCTGGAGAGGCACGGCCTGGTCGAGCGCAGCACCTGCCCGACCGACCGGCGCGGCGTCTATGTGCAGCTCACCGCGCGGGGCCGCGACCTGCACGCCGAGACCTTGCCGGTGCAGCGCGCCGCTTTGGCGCGGGCGCTCGGGGACTGACCTACCGACCTCACCGATCGGCCCGTGCCCCCTACAGGTACGGGCCGACGGTCACCGCCGGCCTCAGGGGCGGGCGAGCAGCGTGCGGACCCCCTCCGAGGTCAGGGTCAGGCGGTGTTCGGAGCTGCCGTCGATGGTGAGGGACAGGTCGTCGGCCGGCCACTGCGCGGCGAGGGCGCCGAGCGGGACCAGACGGTAGCGGGACACGAACGGGAGCAGTCCGGCCATCTCCAGCTCGGAGGTGAACACGGGCACCACCTGGGTGCCTCCCGGCTGCTCCAGCACGGGCAGCGCGACGGCGCCGGGGTCGGCGGCCTCCTCGTCGCCCGCGTCGTCGGGGACCGGGATCAGCACGTCGCTGTTGGCCAGGGCGTCCAGCGCGGCCGTGTCCTCGGTGTTCTCCGACAGTGCGTCCAGGGCCCGCTGCGCGGGCGTGGGGGCGTTGTTCTCGTGCGCGGGTGTTTCCATGACGAATTCCCTGGTAGCGGCGGTTGTCGGCCCGCCCGGGACACACTCCGACCCCGGGCACAGTGAGGGACGCGTACCCGTTCGCATGTCGGGCAACCCTGCGACGCGCGACCGTCCCGCACCGCCCGCCGGACCCTGCCGCACCCCCGCCTCACCCGCGGAACGGACCCCCTCCGACCCCTCCGAGCGGCATGGCTATCATATGAGCACCCTCTAGCTCGAAAGATGATGCTGTGACTGTCAACGAAGACTCGTTCACCAACTGGAAGCACCGCGAGGAGATCGCGGAGTCGATGATCCCGATCATCGGGAAGCTGCACCGGGAGCGTGACGTCACCGTCCTGCTGCACAGCCGCTCCCTGGTGAACAAGTCGGTGGTCAGCATCCTCAAGACGCACCGCTTCGCCCGGCAGATCGCCGGCGAGGAGCTA
>MUNG01000541.1 GCA_002154585.1 Streptomyces pseudogriseolus | reverse complement strand
CACCCCCACCCGGCCCACACCACCGGCGAAGCCCTCGCCCACCCCGAAACCGAACAGAAGCGGCCCCACCACCACCTGGTACACCTCCTCCGCCGCCACGGACGCCGCCCGCCGCATGTCCGCCTCCGGCACCGTGGGCGACCGCGCCTGCACCCTGGCAGCCGTGGGGCGGCCGGACCCCGCCCTGGTGCCGCACGAGAGCCGGATCGGGATCGGGCAGCACGGCAGGTACTGGTGTCTCGTCTGGTGATCCGCGGCGGGCGGTGAGCGCGTAGGCTGCCCTCGGCACGAACACGGCTGCGCGGGGGAGCACATGACGGCTGGGACGGCACCGAGGTGGGCCTCGGCACTCGCATCGGTGACGGTGTACGCGCAGGGCGCGCTGTGCCGCCGCGTCGCCCGGGGCCCGGTCCCGGCGGACGGACAGGTACGGGTGCCTGGACTGCCGCGCTCGCTCGACCCCCACTCGCTGCGTGCCCGCGTCCTCGGCGCGCCGGGTGTGCGGGTCACCGAGGCGCGGGCGGAGGTCGACGCGGAGCCGGTGGACGCGGACGCGGTCGACGAGGCGCGCCGCGAGGTGGACCGGCTGACGGAGGCGTACGGTGTCGCCGCGGGCCGGCGGGACCGGCAGCTGAGGCGGATCGAGGAGATCGGCGCACTGCGTCCGGTGCCGCCCGGCCGCAAGCGGGACGACCCGCACCGCCGCACCCCGGTGGACGCGTGGCTGGAGCTGGCCGACTTCGTCGACGAGCGCCTGACCGTGCTGCACGACGGGCTCCGCGAACTGGAGGACGAACTGAAGCGCCTGGACCACGAGATGGAGGTGGCGCAGGACCGGCTGGCCCGCGTGAGCACCGACGCCCCCGCCTCCCCGGTCACCTCTTCGTACACGGCGGTGCTGACCGTGCGCGGCGCGGCCGGGACGGAGGCGGAGGTCGAGGTCGAGTACGGGGTGCCCGGCGCGGTCTGGGTGCCGACGTACCGTCTCACCCACCGTCAGGGCGAGGACACCGGACGGCTGGTGCTGCGCGCCTCGGTCGCCCAGCGGTCCGGTGAGGACTGGACGGGCGTGCGGATCGCGTTCGCCACGGCCGATCTGCGCCGCCGTACGGATCTGCCGCGGCTGCGGTCGGTCCGCATCGGCCGCAGCCAGCCCCCGCCCGCCCCGTCCGGCTGGCGGGAGCCTCCGACGGGGCTGGCCGACCTGTTCGCCGGGTACGACGCGGCGGGCCCTCGGCCGGAGCCCGCCCATCACCTGGTGGCAGGCGGGTGGGTCGCGGGCGGTGCCTTCGAGGACACCGCGGTCACGGTCGGTTCCGCATACGATGCCCCGCCCACTCCCCCGAACCGGGACGCGCCCTCCGCGCCGCCCGCTCCCGGCGCCGCTTACGGTGCGCCGCCTCAGGGTTTCGGTCCGGCCGCGCCGGGCTCCGTGCCTTCCCCGGAGCGGGCGCGGCGGGCGCGTCCCGGTTCGGGCC
>MUNG01000540.1 GCA_002154585.1 Streptomyces pseudogriseolus | reverse complement strand
TGAGCGTTTTCCAACCTGGCGCTCAGGCTGGCCAGTTGGGCTGACAACGAGGTGAAGCCCCTGGTAGATGGGTTTTCGACCAAGAGAACCGTCTCCACCAGAGGCTTCACGTGCTTGTCTACCCGTCGGGCGTCGACGTGTCCAGCTCCGCCCTCCGCTTCCTCGCGCAGCAGTTGCGGCGCCACCGCCGCGTGATCGGCTCCCGGTGGCGGCGCCTGACCGCCGGCCGCCAGGCCCTGCTCACCCTCGCCCATCTCCGGGTGGGACACACCTATGCCCAGCTCGCCGCCGGATTCGGCGTCGGCACCACGACGGCCTACCGCTATGTCACCGAGGCGGTCGAGATCCTGGCCGCTCTCGCCCCCAGTCTGGCCGACGCGGTACGGACAGCTTCAGCAAAGGCGTATCTGATCCTGGACGGCACGCTCCTGCCGATCGACCGCATCGCTGCGGACCGGCCGTTCTACTCCGGCAAACACAAGAAGCACGGGATGAACGTGCAGGTCATCGCCGATCCCTTCGGTCGGCTGCTGTGGGCATCACCGGCTTTGCCCGGTGCCGTCCACGACATCCGCGCGGCCCGCGAACACGGCATCATCGACGCCCTGGCAGAGGCCGGCGTCTCGTGCTGGGCCGACAAGGGATACCGAGGTGCCGGGGGCACGGTCCGCGTCCCGTGCTGGGGGCGGTGGGAGACCCTCTCCTCAGGCCAGCAGGCGGTGAACCGGTCCCACGCGAAGATCCGGGCCCTCGTCGAGCAGGCCGTCGCCACCCTCAAGTCCTGGCGGCTCCTC
>MUNG01000054.1 GCA_002154585.1 Streptomyces pseudogriseolus | reverse complement strand
TGGCGGGCCGCGGCCCGCCAGATGTCCAGCAGATGCTGGCGTGGCTTGATCTGCATCCCCCTACCCCTCGTACAGACCGTGTGCAGACATGGTCCCCGTTCCTACGTGTCCGCAATCGCCGAATTCCGCCGTCCCAGGGCGAGAATGATGCCTTCGTGCCCCTCGCGCACCATGTGGTGCAGATCGTGGATCTCGAGGTCGTCGGCCCAGTCGGCGAGGCTTTCGCGGACCCGCTCCTCGTTGACCCGGTAGGCCGGATAGCGGTGGTCGCCGACCTGGTAGCCGACGGACTCCTTCATGAAGGCGGTGGCGAACGGCGCGCCCTCGTTCAGCGCGCCCATGAAGCAGGTGACGCCGCGGCGGAACTCCTCGGGGCACTCGGACATGGAGTCGGCGACGAAGAACATGGTCCCGATGTCCCAGCGGCGCTGCCCGTCGAGGTCGAGGAGGTTGGCCCGCTCGACGCGGACGATCTCGCCGAACCGGCCGCGGGGCTCGACGGCCGCGTAGGCGGGGTGCTCGCGCAGCTGGTCCCAGAAGGGGTCCCAGACGGTGTCGAACCCGGCGGGGGACGCCTGCTTCTCCAGGTACTCGACGTTGGGCTGCGCGTACTCCAGCAGCAGGACCTTCTCGCACCAGGGGAGCATGGACAGCGCCGGGTAGAGGTTGGCGCCGGCGCCGACGTCGACCCCGCGGCCCGGGCGCCGGACGCCGTCCGCGAAGCACGCGCCGAAGTAGTCGCGCATCAGCCGCACGATCAGCAGATCGACCTTGAGAGGGCTGCGGTAGTTGGCGTCGACATAGGCCTCGGGATCGAACTTCGACCACGGGGCGTCGGCGTTACGGTCCATCATCACCCTGCCGCGTTCCATTCAGTGTCGGACAAGACCGTGTGCCCTGTCTGCGCCGTTCCGCTGAACGTCGGCAGGTGAAGCAGCATCTCCGGTTCTCGCACGGTAGGCCGAAGGGGCACGCGCAGACAGCCAGGAACACGCCGTTTCTCGCCGACGGGCGCACGGAAGGCGCACGCCGGTTGTCCGTGCACCCCTGAACTCGCCCTTGCACGCGGTGAGTTGACGGCTCACTCTAGCCAGAAGACGCCACCGGCCGCCACCGGAAGCAGCATCTCCTTCCGGGTGAACGCCGGTGTCTTCACGTTGACGACATCCGCATTCCCGACTGGGGGGTGGCATGACCGCCGAACCGCTGGAGCGCACTCTGGACCGGCACGGGCGACTGGCGGGACCCGACGGGTTCCCGGAGCCCGGGCAGCTGGTCCTGCGGGGGGTCCGCGAGTCCGATCTGCCCGAGCTGCGCCGGCTCGACGAAGAGGTGTTCCAGGAGGTGGCGTACCCCGCCTTCCTGCTGCGCCAGCTGTTCGACGTGTACGCCGAGCACTTCCTGGTGCTGGACGACGGCGCGGGCGGACTGCGCGGCTACGTCCTCGCCGCGACGACCGCGTTCAGCCGGGACAGCTGGATCCTCGGCCTGTGCGTGACCGAGGGGGACCGCCGGCACGGGCTGGGCCGGGAGCTGATGACGGAGATCCTCCAGCGGCTGAGCCGGGACGGGATCGAGACGGTACGGCTGACCGTGGAGCCCGCGAACCGGGCCGCGATCCTGCTCTACCGCTCCCTGGGCTTCACTCCGGAGGAGCCGGACGGGGGGCTGCGCCCGGACTACTTCGGTCCGGGCGAGCACCGGCGGATCATGCGGCTGGAGCTCTGTTAGACGCGTCCCTCGCACCCGGCGAGCCCCGGAGGACCCGTGGGTTCCGCAGGCTCAGGACGGCGTCCGCGCCGCGGCCAGCAGGCGGCCGACGTCGTCGGAGCAGATGGTGAGGGCCGCGCCCACCGTGGCGAGGGCGTCCCGTTCCGCGGGGGTGTACGGGCCGTCGGCCAGGGCGATCCGGGCGCCCTGGAGCAGGATCGACTCACGGCCGGGTCCGGCCAGGTGCGGGGCCAGCGGGTCCAGGGCCTCGTGCAGTTCGATGGACAGCCCCGCCGCGCAGGGCTCGCCGGTGAACCGGCCGGTGTCCGCCTCCAGCGCCTCGACCAGCGCGGCCAGCTGCTCCTCCGTGCAGTCCTCGACGCCGGCCGCGCGCACCCCGGCCGCGGCGGTCTCCAGTGCCGCGCGGGAGCAGGTGCCGCCGGCGGCGAGCACGGCGAGGGCGACGGTGTGGACGGCGTCCCGCAGCATCGCGGAGAAGCGGGTGGTGGTGGGGTGGTCCAGCACGTCGGTGCCGAAGTGGCCGCGGCAGGCGGCGCACTCCACGGTCGGGGCGCACACCCCGCGCGGCAGCACGGGCAGGCCCAGCACGGTGAACCGGCGGCGTCCGGTGAGCCGCTGGTAGTTGCGGTCGCCGCCGCAGCTCGGGCAGAAGAACTCCCCGTCGCCGACGGCGGTCCACGCGGTGCGGGTGCCGACCAGGCGGCGCGTACGCCCGGCGGCAGCGGTACGGCCGTCGGGTCCCCGTTCTGGCAGCACGTCGCACCTCCATCAACGCCACACAGCACCGTCGCCGCGCTTGCGTGATGTTAGCCACATGTTGGAGGTGGAGTCAGTACCCGGGACGAGACCTTTCCGTGACCTCCACAGCGATTGGCCGGTAACCGACGCCGGAGCCCCGCCCGCCGGTGTCGGCGGGCGGGGCCCCGGATTCACTCCGACCGGCTGTTCAGCGCGCCGCGCGGTTGACCGCGGAGACGACGGCCTTCAGCGAGGCGCGGGTGGTGTTCGCGTCGATTCCGATGCCCCACAGCACCTTGTCGCCGATGGCGCACTCGATGTACGAGGCGGCCTGCGCGGAGGCGCCCTCGCTCATCGTGTGCTCCTGGTAGTCCAGCAGGCGGACGTCGACGCCGATGCCCTGGAGGGCGTGGAAGAAGGCCGAGATCGGACCGTTGCCGGTGCCGACCAGGGTGGTCTCCTGGCCGTCGACCGTGGCCTGGACGGTGAGGGTGTCCACGCCGTCGTGGTCGGTGGTGCTCTGACCGCCGGCGACCTGGATGCGGCCCCAGGGGTTGTCCGGGTTGGGCAGGTACTCGTCCTGGAAGACGGCCCAGATGTCGGCCGGGGTGATCTCGCCGCCCTCGGCGTCCGTCTTGGCCTGGATGATCTTCGAGAACTCGATCTGCATCCGGCGCGGCAGTTCCAGCTTGTGGTCGTTCTTCAGGACGTACGCCACACCGCCCTTGCCGGACTGCGAGTTGACCCGGATGACCGCCTCGTAGGAGCGGCCGACGTCCTTGGGGTCGATCGGCAGGTACGGCACGGCCCACTCGAGGTCGTCGACGGTGACGCCCTTGGCCTTCGCGTCGGCCTCCATGGCGTCGAAGCCCTTCTTGATGGCGTCCTGGTGGGATCCGGAGAAGGACGTGTAGACCAGGTCGCCCACGTACGGGTGGCGCGGGTGGACCTCCATCTGGTTGCAGTACTCCCACGTACGGCGGATCTCGTCGATGTCGGAGAAGTCGATCTGCGGGTCGACGCCCTGGGAGAAGAGGTTCATGCCCAGGGTGACCAGGTCGACGTTGCCGGTGCGCTCGCCCTGGCCGAACAGGCAGCCCTCGACGCGGTCGGCGCCGGCCATCAGCGCCAGCTCGGCGGCGGCGACGGCGGTGCCGCGGTCGTTGTGCGGGTGCACGGACAGGCAGACGTACTCGCGGCGGGAGAGGTTGCGGTGCATCCACTCGAAGCGGTCCGCGTGCGTGGAGGGGGTGGAGCGCTCCACGGTGGCGGGCAGGTTGAGGATGATCTCGCGGCCGGGACCGGGCTGGTAGGTGTCCATCACCGCCTCGCAGACCTCCAGGGCGAAGTCCAGCTCGGTGTCGGTGAAGATCTCGGGGCTGTACTGGTACCCGAACTCCGTCTCGGGGCCCAGCAGCTTCTCCGCGTACTCCATGACCAGCCGGGTGCCGTCGACGGCGATCTGCTTGATGTCGTCCTTCGAGCCGCGGAAGACCACGCGGCGGAAGACGGGCGCGGTGGCGTTGTACAGGTGGACGGTGGCCCGCCTGGCGCCCTTCAGGGACTCCACCGTGCGCTCGATCAGGTCCTCGCGGGCCTGGGTCAGCACGGAGATGGTCACGTCGTCCGGGATGGCGTCCGGGTCCTCGATGATGGAGCGGACGAAGTCGTAGTCGGTCTGGCCGGAGGCGGGGAAGCCGACCTCGATCTCCTTGTAGCCCATCCGTACCAGCAGGTCGAACATCGCGCGCTTGCGCACGGGCGACATGGGGTCGATCAGGGCCTGGTTGCCGTCGCGCAGGTCGGTGGAGAGCCAGCGGGGCGCGGTGGTGACCCGCTTCTCGGGCCAGGTGCGGTCGGGGATGTCGACCTGCTCGTACCGGCCGTACTTGTGGATCGGCATGGGGCTGGGCTGCTGGCGGTTCGCCATGATGCGGGGGCTCCTCGGTGGTCCGCGGGGTGTCCTGGGGGACGGCCGACGGCGCAGCGCCAGACTCCGCGGGGAGGGGGTCGGCCTCTAACGCAGACCCTCACCGCGGCAGCTAAGGAGAAGCAGCCCGAAGTTCATGATGCTCCGCAGCTTAACCGAGTCGCCCACCGTGCGGGGTTGCGTATCAGTATGCGGGATCGGTGGGACGAACGGGACAAGTAGTGCCGTATACCACTCCCGGGGCGGGCGGCGGGCGGTTGTCGCGGGGGAATTCACCCGTCATGGTCGCGAGTAGTGACAGAACGGTCACGCAGTGCGATGGTTCCGGCATGACGACGAACGGGGGCTTCCAGCCCGTCTTCTGCACCATCGTCCCGCCGCACGTCCTCGACCGGCTCTCCCAGGCCGACGACCCGCTGGTCCACGGCCCCGCGCGCCGCACCCTGCGCCGCGACGCCTACGAACGCACCCAGCGCCGGCTGACCACGGTGGTCGGCGCACCCGCCGTCGCCACGCTCGCGGACGCCGAGCCCGGCAAGCCCCGGCGCACTGTGTACGACGCGGGGCACGGCACCGACCTGCCCGGCGAGAAGGCGCGCGGCGAGGGCGAGGAGCCCGGCCAGGACGCGACCGTGAACCGCGCCTACGCGGGGCTCGGCGCCACCTTCGACCTGTTCCTGAAGGAGTTCGGCCGGGACTCGATCGACGGGAGCGGCCTGCCGCTGGACGCCACCGTCCACTACGACCGCGACTACAACAACGCGTTCTGGAACGGCGAACAGATGGTGTTCGGCGACGGGGACGGCGAGATCTTCCTCGACTTCACCATCGCCGTCGACGTCATCGGCCACGAACTCGCCCACGGCGTCACGCAGTACACCGCGAACCTCGACTACTTCGGCCAGTCGGGCGCGCTCAACGAGTCGGTGTCGGACGTCTTCGGCGCGCTCATCAAGCAGTACACGCTGGGCCAGACCGCCGAGGAGGCCGACTGGCTGATCGGCGCGGGTCTGCTCGCCCCGCGCGTCACCGGCACGGCGCTGCGCTCGATGAAGGAGCCCGGCACGGCGTACGACGACGACGTGCTCGGCAAGGACCCGCAGCCGGCGACGATGGACGACTACGTCCGCACCGGCCGGGACAACGGCGGCGTGCACATCAACTCCGGCATCCCCAACCACGCGTTCTACCTGGCGGCCACCACCCTCGGCGGGCACGCCTGGGAACGCGCCGGGCAGATCTGGTACGACGTGCTGACCGGCGGGGAGCTGGACCAGAACGCCCAGTTCACGGACTTCGCGACGCTCACGGTGAAGGCGGCACGCGCCCGGTACGGGGAGGGCGCGGAGCTGGTGGCGGTCACCAAGGCGTGGGAGCGAGTGGGGGTGCGCACGCTGTAGTTCCGTACTAGACACGGACCATGCGTATTCGAGTACGGCGCACGGGCGGCTTCGCGGGCATCGAACGGCAGGCCGAGGTGGACACCTCGGGCCGGCCCGACGCGCCCGAGTGGCACGCCCTGGCCGAGCGGGCCCTGACGGCCGGCGGCCCCACCCCGCCGGCCGGCGTCCCGGACGGCTTCAGCTACACGATCACGGTGGACGGCAGAACGGTCCACTGCGCGGACCCGGGGCTGACGGAGGAGCAGCGGACGCTGATCAGGAGGGTGCTGAAGGAGGGGGCGTGACCAGCGCGTCGCGTACGGGCGTTGACGTCGTTCGGGTGGGGTGCGGATGATCCGGGGCATGGCGACGACGAACCCGATGCCCCGTCTTCCGGCCGGCTTCCTGTGGGGTGTGTCGACCTCGGCGCATCAGATCGAGGGGGCGGCCGACGAGCGCGGACCGTCGGTGTGGGACGTGTTCACGGCCGAGCCGGGGCGGGTGCGGGACGGCTCGACGGCGGCGGTGGCCTGCGACCACGTCCACCGCCATCGCGAGGACGTGGCGCTGCTCGCGGACCTGGGCGTGGACGCGTACCGCTTCTCGGTGTCCTGGCCGCGGGTGCGCGCCGAGGGCGGCCTGGACTTCTACGACCGGCTGGTCGACGACCTGCTGGCGGCGGGGGTGCGGCCGGTGCCGACGCTGTTCCACTGGGACCTGCCGGCGGACCTGGACTGGCTGGAGCGGGACACGGCCGAGCGGTTCGCGGAGCACGTGGCGCGGGTCGTCGCACGGCTCGGCGACCGGGTGACCAAGTGGATCACGCTCAACGAGCCCGCCGAGCACACTCTGCTGGGCCACGCGCTGGGCGTGCATGCCCCCGGCCGGACGCTGCTGTTCGACGCGCTACCGGTGGCGCACCACCAGCTGCTGGCGCACGGCCTGGCGGTACGGGCGCTGCGCGCGGCCGGGACCTTCGACATCGGCATCGCGAACTCGCACGGCCCGACGTGGCCGGCCTCGGACGACGAGGCGGACGTGGCGGCGGCCGACTTCTACGACACGCTGCTGAACCGGCTGTTCGCCGACCCGCTGCTGCTCGGCCGCTACCCGGAGGGCATCGGTGGGCTGATGCCGGGGGACGTCGAGGCGGACCTGAAGATCATCGCGGAGCCGATCGACTGGTACGGGATCAACTACTACGCGCCGACGCGGGTGGGCGCGCCCCAGGGCGGCGAGATCGAGTTCGGCGGCGTCCGCATGCCGGCCGAACTTCCCTTCTCCGTACGGGAGATCGAGGGTCACCCGGTGACGGGCTTCGGCTGGCCGGTGGTGCCGGAGGCGCTGACGGAGGTGCTGACGGTCTTTGCCGACCGGTACGGCGACCGTCTCCCCCCGGTGGTCGTCACGGAGAACGGCTGCGCGTACGACGGTCTGGACGACACCGACCGCATCACCTACCTGGACGGCCACGTCCGCGCGCTGCACCGGGCGGTGGAGGCGGGGGTGGACGTCCGCGGCTACTTCGTGTGGTCGCTGCTGGACAACTTCGAGTGGGCGGAGGGGTACGGGCGCCGCTTCGGCCTGGTCCACGTGGACTTCGACACGCAGCGGCGCACGCCGAAGGCGTCGTACGGCTGGTACCGCGCGCTCCTGCGGGAGCAGCGCGGCTGACGCGAAGGTCAGAAGCCCAGCCGCCGCAGCTGCTTGGGATCCCGCTGCCAGTCCTTGGCCACCTTGACGTGCAGGTCGAGGAAGACGGGGGTACCGAGAAGCGCCTCGATCTGCTTGCGGGACTTGATGCCGACGTCCTTCAGGCGCTTGCCCTTGGGGCCGATGACGATGCCCTTCTGGCTGGAGCGCTCGATGTAGAGGTTGGCGTGGATGTCGAGCAGCGGCTTGTCGGCGGGGCGGTCCTCGCGCGGCAGCATCTCCTCGACGACCACGGCGATGGAGTGCGGCAGTTCGTCGCGTACGCCCTCCAGGGCGGCCTCGCGGATCAGCTCGGCGACCATGACCTGCTCGGGCTCGTCGGTGAGGTCGCCCTCGGGGTAGAGGGCGGGGCCCTCCGGCATGAGCGGGATCAGCAGGTCGGCGAGGAGGTCGACCTGCCGGCCGGCGGTGGCCGACACGGGGACGATCTCCTGCCAGGAGATGCCCAGCTCCCTGCCGAGCTGGTCGACGGCGATCAGCTGCTCGGCGAGCGCCTTGCTGTCCACCAGGTCGGTCTTGGTGACGACGGCGATCTTGGGAGTCTTCTTGATCCCCGCCAGTTCCTTGGCGATGAAGCGGTCGCCGGGGCCGATCTTCTGGTCGGCGGGCAGGCAGAACCCGATCACGTCGACCTCGGCCCAGGTGGTCCGTACGACGTCGTTCAGCCGCTCCCCGAGCAGGGTGCGCGGCTTGTGCAGCCCCGGGGTGTCCACCAGCACGAGCTGCGCGTCCGGCCGGTGCACGATGCCGCGCACGGTGTGCCGGGTGGTCTGCGGCCGGTTCGAGGTAATCGCCACCTTCTGCCCGACCAGAGCGTTCGTGAGGGTGGACTTGCCCGCGTTGGGCCGGCCCACGAAGCAGGCGAAACCGGCCCGGTGAACGGCGTCGGCCGGCTGCTCGGATGACTGGGTACGAACACTCATGCCGCCCATTGTCCCTGATCGCCGGTGCGGGTCCGACCAAGGAGGGCCCGGGCCGCCCCCTACCCTCGTCCCGGGGACCGGCGGAGTGCCCGCCGACCGGGGAGAAGGACCGTGACGACGAACGATCCCGTCAGCAGGATGGTCCGGGCGTGGACGGCGTTCGACGGGTCGCTGCGCAGCGGCGGCGGCTTCGACGACCGGGCGTACGACGCCCTGACCGCCGCCTTGCGCGCCTGCGCGGCCGAGTGGGCGCGACGGGACGCGGTACCGCGCCTGGGAGCGAACGTCCTCGTGGACCTCTTCCCTGCGACCGAGGCGAACGCGGCTCTCTACCAGGGTGAGGCCGCGGACCGGATCATGCGGGCCGCCTACGAGCTGCACGCCCTGGCCGGGGACTGCGTGGCGTTGCGGGAGGAGGACGGCTGAGCACGGCGGGCCCGACGTCACCGACCTGGGCCGGCCGACCCGTGGGGCGGCCGGCCCAGGCAGTCGGACGGAGGCTCAGTCGAACACGAACGGCCCCGGCGCCTGCGGTCCCGTTGCCGTGCAGGTGATCGTGATGAAGCCGAAGGCCGTCACCTTGAGGGTGCCGCCGAAGGCCTCCAGGCTGTCGCCGGAGGCGACCGTGCCGGAGAGGGGGCCGACCTCGAGGGCGTCGCCCGTGGACATCGCCGGGTTCTTCGTGCCCTTGAAGACGACGATGCCGCCGCCCTCCTTGACCATCGTCAGCTCCGAGACCAGGGAGTCCTGGCTGATGGAGAGCGGCGCGGTGACCGAGGAGGTCGTGAGCGTGATCGTCGCGGACGTGCCGCTCTGGGTGGCCGTGAGGGTGGCGTCACCGCCGCCGTAGCTGCCGCAGTCGGCGTTCACGGTCGCCGTCCCGGGGGCGACGGCGGCGGCGGTGGGGGCGAACGCCAGGCCGCAGACGGCCAGTGCGCCCGCGGCCAGGGACAGACCTGTTCCGAATCGCTTGCCTCTCATTGGATCCCGGCTCCCTTTCGGTGTGGGGGGCAGATGGGGGTCCGGACCCGCTGCGTGTCCATTGATGCGCGGGAGGCGCCGCGCGACAAGGTGGAGATCTGGCCTAATTACCGGAGGTAACAGCGGGGTGGTGCGAACGGGGTCCTCAGCCCGCCGTGACCGTCTCCCGGACCGTGCCGTCCGGCCCGGCGACCAGCACCGGCGTCTCGGCCCCGCCCAGGTCCCGTACGGCCGCGCGGTCCTCGTCGGAGGCCGACTCCGCCTCCGTCACCACCGCCGCCGCCTCCAGCGAGGTCGCGCCGGACGCCACCGCCATCGCCACCGCCGTGCGCAGCGCGCTGAGCTTCAGCGAGTCCAGGGCGACGGTGCCGGCGACGTACGTACGGCCGGTCTCGTCGCGTACGGCCGCGCCCTCGGGCACACCGTTGCGGGCCCGCGCGGAACGGGCCAGGGTGACGATCTTGCGGTCCTCGGGGTCGAGGTCGGGAGTCTCGGTCATGATCCGAGCATAAGGAAAGACCGGGCGATCATCGTGCGGCGGGGCGGCCTCTACCTTGCCTCCGTACGGCTCGCGGACGACGGGTCGTCGACAGCGCGAAGGAACGAGGTCCAGGCCGCGGGAGACGGAGCGATGACGGCGTCTCTGCGGCGCTTCGAGTCGCGGACACGGATGTCCGTACCTGTGCAGGCGACCTCGACGCAGTTGTCCGTCTGTACGGACCTGCTGCTCTTACGCCACGCCCACGCCCGTGCCTGAGTCATCCTCGACCTCCACCTCGGCAGTGACCGCCCGGTCGGGGCGTCCCCCCATGCCCTGGCAGGTGCCCGGAGCGGCGGCGGCGAGAGCCGCCGCGGGCACGTTCCCGGCGCCGCGCCGGGGTGTTGGCGAGGGGCAGTCAGGACAAGTCGGGGTGCGCCCCGAGCGCGTGCACGCGCGTCATGGGCGGTCGAGGCGGAGGCGGGCCGCTCGGGGGAGGCCGGCGACGACCAGGTCGTAGGAGTCCTCCACCAGTTCCGTGATCAGGCGGTCCGGGAGGGTGCCGTCGGCCGTCACCGTGTTCCAGTGCCGCTTGTTCATGTGCCAGCCCGGGACGATCACATCCGGGTGTGCGGCGCGGAGGCGGAGGGCGTCGTCCGGGTCGCACTTGAGGTTGACCTTCAGGGGGCGCGCGTCCAGGGCCGTGAGGGCGAACATCTTGCCCTGGACCTTGAAGACCGAGGTCTCCGGGTTGAAGGGGAACTCCTCCACCGCCGCGTTGAAGGACAGGCAGAGGGTCCGCAGCCGCTCCGGGGTCACTCCTGCGACTCCTCCTCGCCGGACGGCGCGCGCGCCGGGGCCACCGGCTCCACCAGCACCGTCACGATCTTGTTCCTGCGCCCTGCCGCCGCCTCCGCCGTCAGGCGCAGTTCGCGGCCGTCCGGCAGCTCCACCAGCGACGACGCGCCCGCGATCGGCACCCGGCCCAGCCGCTTGGCGAGCAGTCCGCCGACGGTCTCGACGTCCTCGTCGTCGAACTCCTCCAGGCCGTACAGCTCGCCCAGGTCGGTGATGTCGAGGCGCGCGGTGACCCGGTGGCGGCCCTCGCCGAGGTCCTCCACCGGGGGCAGCTCGCGGTCGTACTCGTCGGTGATCTCGCCGACGATCTCCTCGAGGATGTCCTCGATGGTGACGATGCCCGCCGTGCCGCCGTACTCGTCGACCGCGACGGCGACGTGGTTGCGCTCCTTCTGCATCTCGCGCAGCAGGTCGCCGGCGTTCTTGGTGTCGGGCACGAAGAACACGGGCCGCATCGCCGTCGACACGAGGTCGCTCTCGGCGTCCCGGCTGATGTGCGTCTTGCGGGCCAGGTCCTTGAGATAGACGATCCCGACGATGTCGTCCTCGCTCTCGCCGGTCACCGGGATGCGGGAGAACCCGGAGCGCAGGGCGAGGGTGAGGGCCTGCCGGATGGTCTTGTACCGCTCGATGACCACCAGGTCGGTGCGCGGCACCATGACCTCCCGCACCAGCGTGTCGCCCAGCTCGAAGACCGAGTGCACCATGCGGCGCTCCTCGTCCTCGATCAGCGACTCGGCCTCCGCGAGGTCCACCAGCGCGCGCAGCTCCGCCTCGGAGGCGAACGGGCCGTGCCGGAAGCCCTTGCCGGGCGTGAGGGCGTTGCCGATGAGGATCAGCAGCGAGGGGATCGGGCCCATGATCCGCGCCAGCGGCACCAGCACGTACGCGGCGACGGTGGCCGTGTTCAGCGGGTGCTGGCGGCCGATGGTGCGCGGGGAGACGCCGACGGCGACGTACGACACGAGGACCATGATGGCGATGGCGATCAGCAGCGCCTCGGCCGTGCCGTCGAACTCGCGCAGGCTGCCGTAGGTGATCAGTGAGGCGGCGGACATCTCGCAGATGATGCGGACCAGCAGCGCCACGTTGAGGTAGCGGGTGGGGTCGGCGGCGATCCGGGCGAGCTTGGCGCTCCCCCGGCGGCCCGACCGTACGGCCTCCTCGGCGCGGAAGCTGGAGACGCGCGCGATGCCGGCCTCCGCGCAGGCGGCGAGCCAGGCGACGACGACGAGCGCGAGCGCCCCCAGGACGAGTTGCGCGCTCATGACACGGTCGGGGCCGGGGACGGGCCGGTGAGGCCCTTCTCCGCGCGCCAGCCGTCCACGATGGCGGCCTGGAGGCCGAACATCTCGGCCTTCTCGTCCGCCTCCTCGTGGTCGTAGCCGAGCAGGTGCAGCACACCGTGGACGGTGAGCAGCTGGAGCTCCTCGTCCATGGTGTGCCGCGTCGGCGCCTCGGCGCCCTGCCGGGCGGCGACCTCGGGGCAGAGCACGATGTCGCCGAGGAGCCCCTGCGGGGGCTCCTCCTCGTCCTTGGACGGGGGCCGCAGCTCGTCCATGGGGAAGGACATGACGTCCGTGGGCCCGGGCAGGTCCATCCACTGGATGTGCAGCTGCTCCATGGCGCCCGCGTCCACCACGATCACCGAGAGCTCGGAGAGCGGGTGGATGCGCATCCGGGCCAGTGCGTAGCGGGCGATGTCGAGAATCGCCTGCTCGTCGACCTCGGTGCCGGACTCGTTGTTGACGTCGATCGACATCTGGTGCTCGGTCTACTTCCCCTTGTGCCCGGACCGGCCGCGGCCGCCCTTGTGGGTGCCGTTCTCGGTGCCGTGCTGGCTGTCGTACTTCTCGTACGCGTCGACGATACGGCCCACCAGCTTGTGCCGGACGACGTCGTGGGACGACAGCCGGGAGAAGTGGACGTCCTCCACGCCGTCCAGGATGTCCTGGATCTGGCGCAGGCCCGACTTGGTGCCGTCGGGCAGGTCCACCTGTGTCACGTCACCGGTGATCACGATCTTCGAGTCGAAGCCGAGGCGGGTGAGGAACATCTTCATCTGCTCGGGGCTCGTGTTCTGGGCCTCGTCCAGGATGATGAACGCGTCGTTGAGCGTGCGGCCGCGCATGTACGCCAGGGGCGCGACCTCGATGGTGCCCGCGGCCATCAGCCGGGGAATCGAGTCGGGGTCGAGCATGTCGTGCAGCGCGTCGTACAGCGGGCGCAGGTACGGGTCGATCTTCTCGTAGAGCGTGCCCGGCAGGAAGCCCAGCCGCTCGCCCGCCTCGACCGCGGGCCGGGTCAGGATGATGCGGTTGACCTGCTTGGACTGCAGGGCCTGCACCGCCTTGGCCATGGCCAGGTACGTCTTGCCGGTACCGGCCGGGCCGATGCCGAAGACGATGGTGTGCTTGTCGATCGCGTCCACGTAGCGCTTCTGGTTGAGCGTCTTGGGACGGATCGTGCGGCCGCGCGAGGACAGGATGTTCTGCGTGAGCACCTGGGCCGGGGTCTCCTGGCCGTCGCTCTCCCCGTTCTCGCTCGCCTTGAGCATGGCGATCGAGCGTTCCACTGCGTCCTCCGTCATCGGCTGCCCGGTGCGGAGCACCAGCATCATCTCGTCGAACACGCGCGAAATCAGGGCCACGTCCGTGGCGTCGCCGACCGCGCTGATCTCATTGCCCCGGACGTGGATGTCGGCCCCCGGGAAGGCCTTCTCGATCACACGCAGGAGGGAGTCGCCGGACCCGAGCACGGTCACCATGGGGTGCTGGGCGGGGACGGTGAACTGCACTCTCGCCTGCCCCTGCGCGGGGGTGTGAGCTGTGGGTGTCTGAGTCATGGGCCGGCCTGAAGGCCTGCGGATCCTCCTCGTCACGGCCGCGTAGCTGAGGGCGGCCTCGCGACTCCCAGGGTACGACGGAGGGGTGACAAGGCCGTAGGCCTTTTGTGCGACCGCCCGGCCGGACGTGTCCGACCGGGCGATCGCACAAAAGG
>MUNG01000539.1:6514-7010 GCA_002154585.1 Streptomyces pseudogriseolus | reverse complement strand
AGCCCCGTCACCGCCAGCCCCGCCACCACCATCGCCGCCCGGAACGGCCACCGGCTCCGCCGCCCCGCCGACCGTGCCGCCGTGCCCGCCACCGCCACGGCTCCCGCCGCGATCGCCAGCCAGCGCCCTGCCGTGCCCGCCGGGCCGGGCGGCCCCGCGACGACCACGCCCACGGCCGCCAGCATCACCAGCGGCGCCAGCCACCGGCAGACCGTACGGCCCAGCCGCTGCGGCAGCCCCCGCACGCCCGTCGCCAGGTCGTCCTCGATGTCCGGCAGCACGTTCGCCAGATGCGCCCCCACGCCCAGCAGCGCCCCCGCCGCCACGGCCCACCAGGCGGGCCAGACCGGCCGCGGCAGTCCGAGGGTGACGAACACCGGGAGCGAGGCGAACCCCACGGCGTACGGGAGCGGGGACAGCGGCGTGTGCTTCAGCCGCAGGTTGTAGCACCAGCCCGCCGCCACGCCCGTCAGATGCGCCGCCGCGGCGCCCGGCC
>MUNG01000539.1:0-6403 GCA_002154585.1 Streptomyces pseudogriseolus | reverse complement strand
GCCGCGCCCACCGCCGCCGCCCCCGCGGGACCGTGCCCCGCCGCCACCGCCAGCGCGGTCACGAACGCCGTGACGGCCAGCGCCGGCTCGGGGTGGCAGCAGCGCAGCAGGGCCGGGAGACGGCGCAGCGGCGTACGCGGAAGAACCCCGGACGGGTGGTGGGACACGCGTGCAAGGTAGCCGGACGGCTCCGGCGAGGAAGTCATTACGGACATGCGTGTCCCCCTCATCGCCGAACCGGCCGCCGAACCGGTCACCGAACGGGCCGTCGAACAGGCCACCGAACCGGCGCCCGCCGCCCCTCCGCCCCCGGACACGGCGCCGGTGACCACCGTCGCCGCCGTGCACACCGCGCTGCCGCCGCACCGCTACCCCCAGGACCGGCTCACCGAGCCCATCGGCGACCTGTGCCTGCCCCCGGGCGCCGACCGCGCCGTGCTCCGCCGTCTGCACGCGTCCTCCGGCGTGCGCACCCGCCATCTCGCCCTGCCCATCGAGCGCTACGCCGCACTGCGCGGCTTCCGCGAGAGCAACGAGGCGTGGCTGACGGCGGGCCTGGACCTCGCCGGACGGGCCCTCACCACCGCGCTGGACCAGGCCGGGCTCGCCCCGGCCGACGTCGACCTGCTGGTGTGCGCCTCCATCACCGGCGTCGCCGCCCCGTCCCTCGACGCCCGGCTGGCCGGACGCGTCGGTCTGCGGCCGGACGTCAAGCGGCTGCCGGTGTTCGGGCTGGGCTGCGCGGCGGGCGCCGCGGGCCTCGCCCGCGTCCACGACTACCTGCGTGGACACCCCGGCGAAACCGCCGTGCTGCTCACCGTCGAACTGTGCTCGCTCACCCTGCAGAAGGGCGACGACTCCCGCGCCAACCTGGTCGCCGGCGCCCTCTTCGGCGACGGAGCGGCGGCCCTCGTCGCCCGCGCCGCCACCGGTACGGAAGCGCAACCGGCGGCGCCCCCCGGGCCCGCCGTGGTCGCCACCCGCAGCCACCTCTACCCGGACACCGGGCACCTCCTCGGCTGGGACGTCGGCGCCGGCGGCTTCCGCGTCGTGATCGACCCCGGCGTGCCCGCCCTGGTCCGCCGCCACCTGGGCGCCCAGGTGCGCGGCTTCCTCGCCGAACACGGCCTGGACACCGGGGACATCGGCGCCTGGGTGTGCCACCCCGGCGGCCCCAAGGTGCTGGAGGCCGTGGCCGACGCGCTCGCCCTGCCCGACGACGCCCTCACCGCGTCCCGGCGGTCGCTCGCCGCCGTCGGCAACCTGTCCTCCGCCTCGGTCCTGCACATCCTCCAGCGCTTCACGGAGGCCCACCGGCCCGCCCCGGGCACCTGGGGACTGGTGCTGGCGATGGGTCCGGGGTTCGCGTCCGAACTCGTCCTGCTGCGCTGGTGAGGTGGCCGCCATGACCTGGTACACGCTGCTCGTCCTCGCCGTGGCCGTCGAACGCCTCGCCGAACTCGTCGTGGCCCGCCGCAACGCCGCGTGGACCCGCGCACGGGACGGGGTGGAGCACGGCCGCGGCCACTACCCGGTGATGGTCGTACTGCACACCGGCCTGCTCGCGGGCTGCCTGCTCGAACCCCTCCTGGCCCACCGTCCGTTCGTCCCCGCCCTCGGCGTGCCCGCGCTGGCGCTCGCCCTGCTCGCCCAGGCCCTGCGCTGGTGGTGCGTCGCCACGCTCGGCCCCTACTGGAACACCCGCGTCATCGTCGTCCCCGGCGTCCGCCTGGTCGGCGGCGGCCCTTACCGCTTCCTGCGCCACCCCAACTACGTCGCCGTCGTCGTCGAGGGCGTCGCCCTGCCCCTGGTCCACTCGGCGTGGCTCACGGCGACCGTGTTCACCCTGGCCAACGCGGTGCTGCTGACCGTGCGCGTCCGCTGCGAGAACGCCGCCCTCACCCGCGCGGTGCCCGCGTGAGACGCCCCGACCTCCTCGTCGTCGGCGGCGGTCCCGCGGGCCTCGCCACCGCCCTGCACGCCGCCCGCGCCGGCCTGGACACCGTCGTCGCGGAACCCCGCCCCGCCCCGGTCGACAAGGCGTGCGGCGAAGGCCTGATGCCCGGCGCCGTCCGCGCCCTCACCGCCCTCGGCCTGCACGCACCCGGCCACCCCCTCACCGGCATCCGCTACGTCCAGGGACCCAGCCAGGCCGAGGCCGCGTTCCGCCGCGGGCAGGGCCTCGGCGTCCGCCGCACCGACCTGCACACCGTCCTGCACCGGGCGGTCCTCGACGCGGGCGTGCCCGTCCTCCCGCTGCGGGTGGACGGTGTACGGCAGGACGCGGACGGCGTGAGCGTCCCCGGCGCGGGCCTGCGCGCCCGGTGGCTCGTCGCCGCCGACGGCCTCCACTCACCCGTGCGCCGCTCCCTCGGCCTGGACCGCCCGGCCCGGACCCCGCCCCGCTACGGACTGCGCCGCCACTACGCCGTGCCGCCCTGGACGTCGCACGTCGAGGTGCACTGGGGACCGGACGCGGAGGCGTACGTCACCCCGCTCGGCCCCCGCCTGGTCGGCGTGGCCCTGCTGACCTCCCGGCGGGCGCCCTACGACACGCAGCTGGCCGGCTTCCCCGAGCTGGCCGCCCGCCTCCCGCCCGACACGGCCGTCACCCCGGTCCGCGGCGCGGGCCCCCTGCGCCGGCGCTCCCGCACCCGCGTGCACGGCCGGGTCCTGTTCGTCGGCGACGCGGCCGGATACGTCGACGCGCTGACCGGTGAGGGCGTCTGCCTCGCCCTCGACGGCGCCCGCGCCCTCGTCGCCAACCTCCGCCGGGGCACGCCCGCCCGCTACGCCACCGACTGGGCCCGCGCCACGCGCCGCCACCGCGTCCTGACCGAACTGCTGGTCAGGGCGCGCCAGAGGCCCGCGCTCGCCCCGCACATCGTGCCCGTGGCCGCGCGTCTGCCCCGGCTGTTCGCGGCGGCGGTCGACGCCCTCGGATGAGCCGGCGGACGGTCACCCCGAGGCGGGCGCTCACCCGCCGCCCGGAGTGGGGCTCAGGAGCAGCAGGGCGATGTCGTCGCCGGGCGCCGGGGCGTGCCGGACGAGCGTGTCGGCCATGGCCTCCAGGTCGTCCGGGTCGGAGTGCTCCACCAGCCCGGCCAGCGCCGCCGTCGCGTCGTCCGGGTCGACGCCCGGCGCCTCGACGAGCCCGTCGGTGTAGAAGACCAGCACGCAGCCGGGCGGCAGGGCGCACTCCAGCGACGGGTAGCGGGCCGTCGGGTCGATGCCGAGCAGCAGGCCCGGCGGGATGTCCAGCAGCTCGGTGCGCCCGTCGCTGTGCCGTATCAGGGGCGGCGGATGCCCCGCGGTGGCCAGGCAGGCCCGGCCGCGGCCGAGGTCCAGGTGCGCGTAGAGGCAGCTGGTGAACAGGCCGGGGTCCAGGTCGGTGAGGAGCCGGTTGGTGCCGCCGAGGACGTGGTCCGGGGGAGCGCCGACGGTGGCGTGGGCGTGCACGGCGGTGCGGACCTGCCCCATGAGCGCCGCCGCGTCCACGTTGTGCCCCTGCACGTCCCCGATGGCCGCCGCCACGGTGTTCTCGTCGAGGCGGATCAGGTCGTAGAAGTCGCCGCCGATGCCCAGGCCACGGGCGGCCGGCAGATAGCGGGCGACGACCCGCAGCCCCGGGACGGAGGGCAGGCCGTGGGGAAGCAGCGCCGACTGGAGCCGGTGGGCGAGGCGGTCCTTGCTGTCGTACAGCCGGGCCCGGTCGAGGGCCTGGCCGACGAGCCCGGCCAGCGAGGTGAGGACGGCGCGTTCGCTGGGCGGGAAGGCGCGCGGCCGGTCGTAGGAGAGCAGCACGGAACCGATCGGGCGGCTGGAGGCGATCAGCGGCAGGACCGCCCAGGCGGCCATCCCGTCCTCGTGCGTCATCTTCGGGTACGCGGCCACCATCTGCCGGAAGCTCGGGAAGAAGCCCGCCTCGCCCGTGGCCAGCACCGCCGCCCCCGGGATGTCCCGGCTCAGCGGCGCGCCGTCGAACCGGCCGAGCAGCTCGGTGCTGTAACCGCGGTGGCCGAGAATTCTCAGCCGGCCGTCCTCCGAGGTCATCAGCACCATGCCCTGGGCGCCGAGCGCGGGCAGCAGCTGCTGGGCGGTCTGGTCGACCACGTCCTGCACCCCGACGGCCTCGGTCAGCGTGGTCGCCAGGTGCATCAGGTGGTACAGCACCGTGGCCCGGCCGGGGCCGTGCGCCGTCTCCGAGAGCGGGTCCGGCTCCCGGCCGTCGGCGGCGCGGTCGATGCGCACGCTGATGCCCGAGGGATCCGGATACAACTCGAACGACAGCCAGGTGTCGGGCGGGCGCACCACCCGGAACGTCTGCGGGGTACGGCTGATCAGCGCCGCGCGGTAGCGGTCCTCGACATGGGGGACGTCCATCCACGGCAGCGCCTCCCACGGCAGGGAGCCCAGCAGCCGCTCCGGTGCGGCGTCCACGAGTTCGGCGGCGGCCGGGGTGACGAGGGTGATCCGGCCGTTCAGGTTCAGGCCGACGTACCCGCCGGGCAGCCGGTCGAGGAGCGCCGTGCCCGCCCACGCCTCCTCGGCCGTGGGCGTGCGTCCCGGTTCCGGCGGCAGGACGCGCGGCCGGCCGGGGGAGACGACCGGCTCACCGCGCCGGGCGGCCTGCTCGATGAGATGGCCGAGGCGCCGGGAACCCGCCCGGAGGGCGTCGTGCTCCACGCGGCTGAGCTGCGGCGGGTGCCCGCTGGGCCAGAACAGCACCAGTCCGCCCCGCACCCCGGAGTCCGACGCGACCGGCACGGCCGCCAGCGCGAAGTCGTACGGGAGCACCACCGCCGGCCGGGGATAGCGGCGCGCCATCTCCACCTGGCCGCTCACCCACACCAGGCGCTCCTCGCGCACCGCGTCGGCCACCGGCATCGGATCGCCCGGCGCCACCCTGCTCCATGGGGCGGCCACCTCACGCGGGACGCCCGACACATGGGACAGCCACAGGGCCTCGCGGTCGGGGGTGAGGATGTAGAGCAGGGCGCCGGACGCGCCGGTCGCGCGCACGACGGCGGCCACGGCGGTGTCCATCAGTCACCCGCCCGTTCCGGCGGGGCGAGTGCCGCTCGCTCACCCGGATGCGCCCGCGGTGCTCCCATATCGGGACAGTACGCCGAAACCGTACCGGAGGCATCCAGCACCCCGGCGGCCGGAGCGGGTCAGGCGGTGGCGCCCCGACCGGGTGTCGCCGGGGTCCGGGCGCGCAGCACCGGCATCGTCGTCTCGACCTCGCCGCCCGCGAGATGCTCGAGGATCATCCGGTTGACCTCGGCGGGCTTCTCCAGCGGGACCAGGTGGGACGCGCCCGGGACGACCGCCAGCCGGGCGTCGGGCAGCGCGCGGTAGAGGTCCGCGGTGTGCTCCAGGGTCATCAGGTCGTCGTCGCCGGTCATGACGAGCGCGGGGGCCCGCACCGCGGCCAGGTCCCCGGCATCGAGCGCCGGCTGGGTGCGCCACATGTCGATCATCCGCGTCGCCACGGCCGGCCAGTGCTCCGGCCCGTCCGGGCTGACGGCGGCGTACAGCTCACGGAAGAAGGCCATGTCGTCGCTGTCCGGGGTCATCGCGTCGAGCATCTCCGGCGCCACGAACGCCTCCGCCGCGGGCCGGAAGTTCACCCCGATCAGCACCAGCCGGCGGACCAGGTCCGGCCGGGCCAGGGCGGTCAGCAGCGCCACGACGCCGCCGTCGCTCCAGCCGGCCAGATGGGCCGGTCCGCCCACCACGGACTCCAGGTACGCCACCGTGTCGCCGGCCATGTCGGTGTACGTGAGCGGCCCCCCGACGTCCGGGGTGTGTCCGTGTGCCCGCCGCTCCGGCAGGTGCAGACGGTAGGCGGCGGCGAGGTCGGGCCGCTGCGCGCCCCAGGTGTCGTTGGTGCAGAAGCCGCCGTGCAGCAGCACCAGCGGATCGCCGGACCCCTCGGTCTCGTACCAGGTCCTGACCCCGGGCAGGTTCGCGTAGTCGCCCATGCCTTCCGGCCCTCTCCGGGACGGCCGCCGCCCCCGGCCAGTCTCCGGCAGCCCCCGCAGGGCCGCAACGCGATCCCTCACGGCTCGCCCCGTATGCGCCCCCGGCACTTTGTCCCAGCGGAGGAAGAAGACGCGGGATGTCGTGCGAAAGGGGTTACGCGTTCGCGTCGCTGCCGCTAACTTCCTTGCTGCACACCGGTCTTGAGGCCCACGGGCCGACCGGCCGATGCTCCACGGCGCGACGGCGCGCGCCTGTGCTCTGTCACGGCGGACCCCTGCCCGGGGCCCGCCGCCACCCCCCATGCCCTGGAGAGCAACGTGCGCACGAGACCGCTCGGACACAGACGTGTCCGCACCCTGCTGACCGCCCTGACCTGCGCCGCCGCCCTGGCCCTTCCCCTGGGCCCTACGGCGGC
>MUNG01000538.1 GCA_002154585.1 Streptomyces pseudogriseolus | reverse complement strand
GTTCGCCGAGGACCCGGCCGATCCGGCAGCGGCCGAACTCGCCGGCAAGGAGGCCTCGGCCGGGTCCTCGGGGAACGCCAGCACCGTCCAGTCGCCCCGTCCGAGCAGCCGGAACAGCCGGCCGCCGTCCCACTCGGCGTCCGGAACCCGCTCGCCCGCGCCGGGGCCCGCGCTCAGCGCGCTCTCCGGATAGCCGAGCGTCAGACCCGTGTGCCCCGCACCCGCGTCCGCCAGCCGGGAACGCAGCAGCGCGAACGGCGGTACCGGCCCCACTCCGCCCCAGTACGTACGGCCGTTGCGCTCGGCGAGCGCCAGGGCGACCGGCCGCCGCTCGGCCTCGTAGGTGTCGAGGAGGCGCGCGGGAGCCCGTCCGTGCACCACGGCGGCCAGCTTCCAGCCCAGGTTGAACGCGTCCTGCACACCGGTGTTCATGCCCTGCGCGGTCACCGGCATCACGGTGTGTGCGCTGTCGCCCGCGAGCAGACAGCGCCCCACCCGGTAGGTGCCGGCCACCGCGTTGTACAGCCGCACCCGCCAGTGGAACCGCCCGTCGTGGAACTCCAGGTCCGGCACCCCGCTGACCCGGCGTACCGCGTCCAGCACCTCCGCCACACCGGGGTCCCCGGTCCGCGACGGGTCGGGGTCGGCGACACCGGCGTAGAAGCGGTGCCGGCCGTCGGGCAGGGGAGCGGTGCCCAGGGAGCCGGCCTCGGTCAGGAACAGGTGGCAGTGCGCCGGGTCGCCCGGCAGCGAGCCGGTCCAGCGGGCGTCGATCTGCAGCAGCTGGGTGCCGGGGCACGGTGTCTTCTCCCATGCCGCCCCCATCCCGTCCCGCACGCTGCTGTGCGGACCCTGGGCCCCGACGACCCACTCGGCCCGCACGTCCCGCACGGAACCGTCGGCGCCCGCCAGCCGGACCGTGACCCGGGCCGGGCCCTGCGTCAGCTGCACGGCGGTGAGGCCTCGTTCGACCCGCACGCCGAGTCCGGCCAGGTGGCGGGTGAGCATCTCCTCGGTCGCCGGCTGACCGATCAGCAGGGGCCGGGGATACCGTGTCCCGGGCTGGTCGGCGGGCCTGGTCACCGGCGGCAGTCCGGTGAAGTGGTGGACCCGGTGGGTGTAGGGCACCCCGGCGTCCAGGTAGTCGCCGACCGGGAGCCCCATGAGGTCGAAGACCTCCAGCGTGCGCTGCCACACCGTGCACGCCCGTGTGCCGGTGCGCGGCTCGGTCCGCCGGTCGACGATCCGTACCCGTACGCCTCTGCGCGCCAGCTCGATCGCCGTGCACAGGCCGACCGGTCCGGCGCCGACCACGAGCACCTCGGGGTCCCCGGCCGGGGAGGCGCCCCCGCTCACACCCGCTCCCAGAACAGCAAGGAGTGGTGCGAGGGCAGCGCGGTGACTCCGGCGGGCCGTAGCCCGGCCTCGGCCGCCAGGGCGGTGAACTCCTCCAGCGTCCGCTCGCGGCCCTTGTTGAACACGAGCATGCGCAGGTCGTACTCGGTGTTGAGCTGCTTGCCCGCGTCCTCGGCCACGACCCGCTCCACGACCACGACCCGGCCGCCCTCCGGCAGCGCCTCGGCGCACCGGCGCAGGATCGCCACGGACTTCTCGTCGTCCCAGTCGTGCAGGATCTGGCTGAGCAGGTACACGTCGGCTCCGGCGGGCAGCGGGTCGAAGAACGACTGCCCGATCACCTCGGTCCGCTCGGCGAGCCCCGCCGCCGCGAAGCGCTTCGAGCCGCCCTCGACCGTGCCCGGCAGGTCCACGAGCGTGCCCCGGGTGTCCGGGGCGGCCCGCAGGACCGCCTCCAGCAGGGCGCCCGTGCCGCCGCCGATGTCGGCGATCCGGCGCACCTCGTGCCAAGGACGGGCCCGGGCCACCTCGGGGGCGAGCCGGCCCTGGACGGCGGCCATCTGGACGTTGAAGGAGTCGGCCAGCTCCGGGTGCGCCTCCAGGTCCTCCCAGAAGGAGACGCCGAAGACCGCGTCGTAGCCGGGTTCGCCGGTGCGCACCGCGTGCAGCAGGCCTCCGCAGGCGGCCAGGTCGATCCGCCCGCTGGCGCCCTCCAGGTCCAGCCAGTGCCGCATCCGTGACGGGTGGCCGTCGAGCAGCAGCCGTGAGGTGGCGGTCAGACCGTACTCACCGGGTCGGTCCTCGCCGAAGACGTCGCGGCAGGCGAGGAACCGCATGAGACGTCCCAGCGCGTCGGGGTCCGTCCCGGTGCGTTCGGCCAGCGCCTCCAGGGTGCGGACGCCCGCATCGATGTGGTCGGCGACGCGCAGCGTGGCCGCCACGCGCACCGCGACGGGGGTGAACACGTCGACGAAGGCCGGCCGTCCGCCCGGGCCGCGCGAGGGCTGCTGGGTGTGCTGGGTGTGGGTGTCGATGGCAATGCACCTCTTCCGTGAGCGTCGTCGGGCTGCGGCGCATGGTCCTGACGACGGCTAGACGGGCGCTCAAGGGCGGCTGGCGGGACCCACCGGGCGCTTGACACCCCGGACAGCTCTCTCTAAATTAGAGACACACGGAAAGTGAGAAGAACGAAATCCGAGTGAATTGGAAAGGGAGCACCGCCATGAACGCCACCCGAACCCACCTGTTCTCCACCACCGACGCCCGCGCCGTCCTGTCCGCTCTCGCCGCCCGCTGGGACGCGGGCGACGGCACCGGATACGGCGAGCTGTTCACCCCCGACGCCACCTATGTCCAGTTCAACGGCGTCCTGCTGAGCGGCCGCAGGGAGATCGCCGAGATGCACGACTTGATGTTCCGGACGATGCTCTACGGCACCCGGCTGGTCACCCACGACATCGAGAGCGTGCGCACGGTGGGCGAGGACCAGGCCGTCGTGGTCTCCACCGGGGCCGCGCTCTACCCCTGGCAGAAGGAGGTCACGCCCAAGCGGTTGTCGAGGCAGACCCTCATCCTGGAGCGGGTGGACGGCCGCTGGCTCGTCGCGGGCTTCCAGAACGCCCGCATCAAGCCCTTCCCCACCAGCGGACCGGTGTTCGCGCTCGCCGCCAGGGCCGTCCGGATGAGGGTCGACCGCGCCCTCCGTGCGGCCTGACCCGTACCGGCCGGCGGGCGCACGGAGCACGGCCGGCGCCAGTACGCTGGCCGGAACCGAACGGCAGAAAGGCAGGCCGACGATGCGACCGCACGGTGAAGAGGCGCCGGCCCCGGACAACCTGGGCACCCTCCTGGCGCTGGCCACATCACTGCGCGTGCAGGCGGCCAGGACGGTCCTCTTCCAGTCCGCGGTGGCCCAGTCGATCGGGCTCAACGCCACCGACTTCAACTGCCTCAGTCTGCTGGACCTGGAGGGCCCCATGACACCCGGCCGGCTCGCGGAGCGGGCCGGACTGAGCCGGGGAGGGGCCATCACCGCGGTGATCGACCGTCTCCAGAAGGCAGGGTTCGTACGCCGCAGGCCGGACCCCGAGGACCGACGGCGCGTGATCGTCGAGACGGTCCCCGAGACCTTCGCCGAACACGTGGACACGGTCTTCGCCGACTTCCGCGCCGCACTGGGCAAGCTGCTGGCCGGGCTCACCCCCGAACAGCAGGAACTGCTGCTCGACTTCACCAACCGCAGCAACGAGATCTTCCATGCGGAGACCCTGCGGCTCCAGGAGCGCGCCTGACGGCCGCCCGCCGTCCTCCCGGTCCAGCGCCCCTCCAGCAAGCCGCGGCACAGTGTCCTCACCGTGAACCGGAAGAGGTGACGTGCCGTGCTGACCGCCCACTACTCGATCCCGCTGCCCGCCGACTACGACATGGACATCGTCGTCCGACGCGTGGCGGACCGCGCGGCCCTCTGGGACGCGCGAACCGGACTGCTGTTCAAGGCCTTCTGCATCACCGAGGCCGGCGGCCCGGGACCCGCGCACAACAGCTACGCCCCCTTCTACGTCTGGGCCGCACCGCAGGAGTTCGCCCGGTTCCTCACCGGCGCCGAGTACGCCGGCCTCTGCGCCGCCTTCGGACCGGTGCCCGTCCGCACCGGAACCATCCTGCAGTGCACCGTCGGCACCGGGCCCGCCGGACACCTCGTCAGCGAGACCGAGCCGCTCGGACCCGTCACCGACCTGCGGGAGAGGGCCCGCGCGGAGGCCGAACGCCACCGCGCGGTCCTGGCCGACCCGGCCGTCCACTCGCACGTCGTGGACCTCGACTCCGCCACCATGACCCTCACCCGGCGCACGCTCCTGCGCGAGGGGAGCGAGGCGCCCCGGGCGAAGAGCGGCGAGCAGGTCCTGCGCGTGCTGCACCTGTCCCAACCCGCACCGACATCCACCAGCTGACGCACGGTCGATCCGCACCGCCGGACAGGCGGCTCGTCACCCCGGGCTCGAGCCCGGCTCGAGCCGGGCCCGACGCGGTCCTGGCACGACTGGGCGCACTGTCTCAACAAGGAGTGCATGGTGACCACTACTCCGGTCCGGGGCGACACCGCCACCACGCCGCCACCCCCCCACCGCCGTTCCCTCCTGGAACGCACCGCCGGATTCGCCCAGCGGCACCGCTGGACCGCCCTGCTGCTCTGGGTCGTCGTCCTGTTCGCTGTCTGGGGCGGCGCGTCCGCCACCGGCGACGCCTATCGCGACGACTTCTCCCTGCCGGGCACCGAGACGCAACAGGCGCTCGAAAGCATGGAGAAGCACGGCTCGGCGCAGGCCGGCGACACCCTCGACATCGTGCTGCACGACGGCGGGGGCCTGAAGGACGACGGCAACCGCCGCAGGATCACCGCCATGCTGGACAAGGTGGCGGACCTGCCCGAGGTCGCCCAGGTGCGCAGCCCCTACGAGGACGCACAGGCGATCTCCTCCGACGGCACCGTCGGCTACGCCACCGTGGTGCTCGACGGCTCGTCCGAGGACATGGCCAAGGAGGACACCCGGCGCATCCTCGACACCGCCCGCACCGCGCAGGCGGACGGCCTCGACGTCGAACTCGGCGGCGACGCCGCCCGCAAGCTCGGCGAGCCCGAGGGCGGCGCCGCGGAGGGCATCGGCATGCTGGCCGCCCTCGTCGTGCTCGGCCTGATGTTCGGCACCGTCATCGCCGCCGGACTGCCCGTCATCACCGCCGTGTTCGCCGTCGGCAGCACCCTCGGCGCCATCGTCCTGCTGTCGCACGTCTTCACGATCGCCAGCTACACCCCGTACATCATGATGCTGGTCGGCCTGGGTGTCGGCATCGACTACGCGCTGCTGATCTTCGCCCGCTACCGCGCCGAGCTGGTACGCGGGGCGGACCCCGACGAAGCGGGCCGGCGCGCCCTGGACCTCGCCGGACGCACGGTGTTCTTCGCCGGATGCACCGTCATCGTGGCGCTGCTCGGACTGGTCGCCCTGGGCCTGGGATCCCTGCAGGGCACCGCCGTGGCCGTCGCGCTCACCGTCCTGGTGACCATGATCGCCTCGCTGACGCTGCTGCCCGCGCTGCTCGCCCTGTTCGGCAAGCGCTTCGCCCGGCAGTTCAGGGCGAAGGCCGAGAAGCGGGCCGCCAAGGGCAAGGAACTCGGGGGAGGCGCCCGCTGGCGCCGCTGGGCCGGCCTGGTGCAGCGCCGTCCGCTGGCCTTCCTGATCGTGTCGGTCGCCGCGCTCGGGGCGCTGTCCGCTCCCGCGCTGGACATGCGCCTCGGCTTCGCCGACGCGGGCAACGACCCGGCCGCCACCACCAGCCGCAAGGCCTACGACCTGCTCGCCGACGGTTTCGGCCCCGGCTTCAACGGGCCGCTCGTCGTGGTCACCGAGGGCGATGCCACCTCCGGCGCGGCCCTCTCCCGGACGCTCAACGACACCGACGGCGTGGCCGCCGCCACCGGACCGATCCCGGCCGAGGACGGCAAGGCGTTCACCGTCATCGCCTTCCCCGAGACCTCCCCCCAGGACGAGGACACCACCGAACTCGTGCACACCCTGCGCGACGGTGTCCTGGTGGACCTGGAGGAGGAGACGGGCGCCCGCTACCTGGTCGGCGGTTCCACCACCGCGGTCATCGACTACGCCGACACCGTCTCCGAGCGCATGCCGCTGTTCATCGCCATCGTGGTCGGTCTGTCGCTGCTGATCCTGGTCGCCGTGTTCCGCTCACTGCTGGTGCCGCTGAAGGCCGCACTGCTCAACCTGCTGAGCATCGGCGCCGCGCTGGGCGCCATGACCCTGGTCTTCCAGAAGGGCATGTTCGGTCTGGAGCCGGGACCCATCGAGGCGTACCTGCCGATCATGATCTTCGCGATCGTCTTCGGCCTCTCCATGGACTACGAGATCTTCCTGGTCTCCCGTATCCGTGAGGAGTGGCTGCGCAGCCGGGACGCCACGGCCGCGATCCGCGAAGGGGTCGCCCACACCGGCTCGGTCGTCCTCGCCGCCGGCGCGATCATGGTGGCCGTCTTCGGCGCCTTCATCCTCGGCGGCGAGGACGACCGAGCCGGTGTGGGCGACCCCTTCGCGGATCGCGGCCGTGGCGTCCCGGCTGCGCAGCCACTCCTCACGGATACGGGAGACCAGGAAGATCTCGTAGTCCCTGGAGCGGCCGAAGACGATCGCGAAGATCATGATCGGCAGGTACGCCTCGATGGGTCCCGGCTCCAGACCGAACATGCCCTTCTGGAAGACCAGGGTCATGGC
>MUNG01000537.1 GCA_002154585.1 Streptomyces pseudogriseolus | reverse complement strand
GATGATGCCGTTGTGGACGACGGCGACCTTGCCCTCGGCGTCCAGGTGCGGGTGGGCGTTCACGTCGGACGGGGCGCCGTGGGTGGCCCAGCGGGTGTGGGCGATGCCGGTGGTGCCCTTGAAGCGCGCCGGGACCTTGGCCTCCAGGTCGCGGACCCGGCCCTTGGCCTTGACCGTCTTCAGGGTCCCCGTCTTCGGGGAGGTCACGGCGATGCCCGCCGAGTCGTAGCCGCGGTACTCCAGGCGCTGGAGGCCCTCGAGCAGCAGGGGGGCGACCTCACGCCTGCCGATGTAACCGACGATTCCGCACATACAGGTATGTTCCTAGCCGTAGACGATGCGGCGCAGCTGCCGGAGCGAGAGCTCGGGCGGCGCCACCGCGCGGTATCTCAGGTCCGCCTCGATCCGTNNTTCACCAGGCCCTGGGCCTGGAGCTCGCGGTGGCGGCGACGGACGTACTCCTCGGTCGTCTCGTCGAAGTAGGCGAGCACGTCCTGGATCACACGCAGCGCCTCGCCCCGGCTGAGGGGCGTGGACCGCGTCAGATGATCGACAAGTTCGTCGTGCACCCGATGATCCTGGAGTACCGGCGATGGTTTCGCAAGAAACGTGCCCGATTTCGGGCAGGCCTCGCCGGGTGGCTCTTACATGCCCCGCCCGGTGGCTCTTACATGCGCTTCAGGATCGCCTGCTTGGCGAGGGTGAACTCCTCGTCGGTGAGGACCCCGGACCGGTGCAGCTCGCCCAGCTCCCGCAGCCGGCGCAGCAGCGCGTCGTGATCGTCCTCGGCGGGGCCGGGCGGCGCGGGCCGGCCGGACTCGGGGGCGGGCGGGGCC
>MUNG01000536.1 GCA_002154585.1 Streptomyces pseudogriseolus | reverse complement strand
CCGTCCGTCGCCCCGGAGGCGTCCGGACCCGCCGCCGGCGGCCCGGCGACCAGCACCGCGTCGAACTCGATCGACCGCGCGGTGACGTGGCTGCGCTGCGCGGTCAGGGCCCGCTCGCCCTCCCCCACGGTGCCGCCGGTCGGCGCGACGACGAGCGGGATCATGCCCGCCTCCAGCACGGCGTCCCGCACCGCGTGCACCCCTTCGAGGTCGCCGTCGGGGCCGGTGAGGATGCCGATGACGCGGCCGTCGACCGGCCAGGTCCCGCCGATCTGGGACAGCGCGGGGCTGGGCTCGACGTCGGCGAGCGGCACCGTCGGTTCCGGCGCGGGCAGGCCGAGGCCGTCGGCGACGCGGGAGCACAGCTCGGGGTCGATGTTGGCCAGCACCTGGAGGGTGCGTACGCGGATGGCCTCCTCGTAGCACTTGCCCAGCTCGAAGACGTACGCGCCGATGATGTGCTCGCGTTCCACCGGGCTCATGGAGAGCCAGAAGCGGCGGGGCTGGCTGAAGTGGTCGGAGAAGGACTCCGGCGCCTCGCGCACCTTGCGCCCCTCGGGGACGGTCACCGGCGTCTCGACGAAGGCGCCCATGTCCGCGCCCGCGGTGAACGGGCAGCCGCCGTCGAGGGAGTTGGGCTGGTACGGGGCGACGCCCCGGTGCACGGCGGTCTGGTGCATGCCGTCGCGCAGCATGTCGTTGACGGGCGCGTGCGGCCGGTTGATGGGCAGCTGCGGGAAGTTGGGGCCGCCGAGCCGGGTGATCTGGGTGTCGAGGTAGGAGAACAGCCGGCCCGCGAGCAGCGGGTCGTCGGTGACGTCGATGCCGGGCACGAGGTGGCCGACGTGGAAGGCGACCTGCTCGGTCTCGGCGAAGAAGTTCGACGGGTTGCGGTTGAGCGTCATCAGCCCGATCGGCTGCACCGGGGCGAGCTCCTCCGGCACGATGTTCGTCGGGTCCAGCAGGTCGATGCCCTCGAAGGTCTGGTCCGGGGTGTCGGGGAAGGTCTGGATGCCCAGCTCCCACTGCGGGTAGGCGCCCGCCTCGATGGCGTCGGCGAGGTCCCGGCGGTGGAAGTCGGGGTCGTTGCCGTTGATGAGCTGCGCCTCGTCCCACACCAGGGAGTGCACGCCCAGCTTGGGCTTCCAGTGGAACTTCACCAGCGTGGTCCGGCCCTCGGCGTTGACCAGGCGGAAGGTGTGGACGCCGAAGCCCTCCATCATCCGGTACGAGCGCGGGATGCCCCGGTCGCCCATGAAGAAGATCGTGTGGTGGGTGGCCTCGGTGTGCAGCGAGACGAAGTCCCAGAAGGTGTCGTGGGCGCTCTGCGCCTGCGGGATCTCCCGGTCGGGGTGCGGCTTGGCGGCGTGGACGACGTCGGGGAACTTGATGGCGTCNNGCCGCGGGAGCCGACGACCGTGGAGAAGCGCACGAAGACCGGTGTCTCGACGTCCGGGGCGAGGAATCCGGCCTTGGTCACGGAGGCGGCCGTGCCGTAGCTCTGGAAGACGCCGTGCGCGCCGGCGCCGCGGGCGTGGACCACGCGCTCGGGGATGCGCTCGTGGTCGAAGTGCATGATCTTCTCGCGCAGATGGTGGTCCTGGAGCAGGACCGGGCCGCGCGGGCCCGCCTTGAGCGAGTGGTCGGTGTCGGGGAGCCGGGTGCCCTGGGCGTTCGTCAGATGCGCGCCGGACTGGGCCATGCGCGCCTGGTCGGCGCCCGTGGGGGAGCCGGTGGGTGAGACGGTGGCGGGGCCGCTCTGGTCGGGCTTGGGCGGCAGCGGTTCACGCGGCTCCACCGGCCGTTCCACGGTGGGCGGTTCGGGGGCCGGGCGGCCGGTGGAGCCGCGTGAACC
>MUNG01000535.1 GCA_002154585.1 Streptomyces pseudogriseolus | reverse complement strand
CGTGGCGTTCGACCAGGTCGTCGCGTCCACCTGGTTCTCCCGGACGGTGTGGAAGTTGGTGTCGTCGAGGTAGAAGCGGATCTCCTCCACCTCCGACGAGCGGTCCCACTCCATCCGGTAGGTGTGGAAACCGGCCTGGCAGGTGGTGCCCTGACAGGTGGTCTGGCCGCCGATGCCGCTGGTCTCGTTGCACGGGCCGCCCGGCGAGGTGCCGCAGTGCATCGTGGCGAACACCGTGTTCTGGCCCTGGGTGTTCTCCATGATGTCCAGCTCGCCGACGGCGGGCCAGTTCCAGTAGTTGCCCCGGAACGGCGCGCCGAGCATCCAGAACGCGGGCCAGTAGCCCTTGGCCGCGTCACCCGTGACGTTCGGTACCTGGATACGGGCCTCGACGCGCAGCTTGCCGCCGGCCGGGGGCTGGAAGTCGTCGCGGTTGGTCTCGACGCGCCCCGACGTCCAGTTGCCGGCGCCGTCGCGGCGCGGGGTGATGCGCAGGTTGCCGTTGCCGTCGAGGGAGACGTTCTCCGGGTTCGACGTCATCGTCTCCTTCTCGCCGGTGCCCCAGTTGGCGGGGCCGCCGGGGTAGCCGGTGCCGGTCGCGTACTGCCAGTCGGCGGTGTCGACGCCGCTGCCCTCGGGACCGTCGAAGTCGTCGGCGAAGACCTGGGACCAGCCCGACGGCGGGGGCGGCGCGGAGGCGCTGGCGGTGGGACCGGTGAGCGCCAGAGCGCCCGCGCCCAGCGCCAGTGCGCCGGTCAGAGCGACGAGCGTGTGCCTGAGCCGCCGCCG
>MUNG01000534.1:5055-5309 GCA_002154585.1 Streptomyces pseudogriseolus | reverse complement strand
CAGGGGGTACTGCGAGGGGTACGCCGTCATGCAGCGAGCGTGACCGGACGAGGTTGCCCTGCCGTTGCGCCGGGGTCACGCGTGTTTGCGGGGTGTTCACGCGGGGGCGGGGCGCGGTGTGAGGCGACGCCTCACGTGAGCCCGGTCACAGGGCGCGAACCAGGGGCCCCGGCCGGGCGTCTACCGGGTCATGGACCGACCCGAGGAAGGCCGTCCGATCCGTCCGACACGCCGCTTCACCCTCCGCCGCCCGC
>MUNG01000534.1:0-5029 GCA_002154585.1 Streptomyces pseudogriseolus | reverse complement strand
CTGCTGCCGGCGACCTGGCTGCGGCTGAGCACGGGCGACCGGCTGCGCACCGTCGCCGACGTGCCGCACACCGAGGTGGCCGTGGTGTTCGGCGCGGGCCTGTGGGACGGGGAGCCGTCGCCGTACCTCGCGCACCGGCTGGACGCGGCGGCGGAGCTGTACCGCGCGGGGCGGGTCCGGGTGGTGCTGGTCACCGGCGACAACAGCCGCGAGGACTACGACGAGCCGGACGCGATGCGCGCGTACCTGACCCGGCACGGGGTGCCGGACACGCGGATCGTCAGCGACTACGCGGGCTTCGACACCTGGGACTCCTGCGTCCGCGCCCGGAAGATCTTCGGGGTGGACCGCGCGGTGCTGATCAGCCAGGGCTTCCACATCCGCCGCGCGGTGGCCCTGTGCGAGGCGGCCGGGGTCACGTCGTACGGCGTCGGGGTGGACGACCGCCACGACGTCACCTGGTACTACGGGGGCGCCCGCGAGATCCTCGCGGCGGGCAAGGCGGCCCTGGACGCGGCGCTCCGCCCGGACCCGCACTTCCTGGGGCCGGAGGAGCCGGGGGTGCGCAGGGCCTTGGCGGACGCCGAGGATCCCGGCACGCCGGACTGACAGCTCCCGCGCGCATACCGGAGCATGCTTTTACCCATGGCGGATACGACGCGCATCACGGTGACCCTCCCGACGGAGCAGGTCGCCGAGCTCAAGAAGCTCACCGACAACGTCTCCGGCTATGTCGCCGAAGCCGTGGCTCGTCAGCTGCGGTACCAGATGCTCGGGGCGGATCTCCTGCGTCATCAGGAGGAGCACGGCGCCTTCACCGAGGAGGAACTGGCGGAGGCCCGCTCCCGGATCTTCGACGACACCGAGGCCGGCGGCTCGGCGAGCGCGGCGTGAGCGGGCACGTCGAGACGGTCGTCCTGGACGCCGAAGGGCTCTCCGCCTGGATCGCGCAGGACCGCAAGATCGCCGCGATGTTCCAGGTGTTCCACTCGGCGGGAGCCGACTTCGTCGTCGGAGCCAACACCATCGTCGAGGTGGGTCACGCACGGGTGAACACCGCCCGGATGCGGTGGGCGCTGTCCCGCGTCAGGGTCGAGCCGGTGACCGAGCAGGCGGCGAGAGCGGCTGCGGAGCTGCTCGAAGCGGCCGGCCTGCACGGGCACACGTACGCGATCGACGCGACGGTGGCCGAGACGGCGCTGCGCCAGCCGGGCCCCGTGGTCGTACTGACCTCCGACATCGACGACATGGCGCGGCTGTGCGGGGACCGTGTCCGGCTCGTCGGCATCCGAGGCAGGCGCGGCGGTCCCTCACCGGGGTCGTCCGGCGGCAGAGAGGTCGTCGTGTCCCGGGTGTAACAGCGGTCGGCGTGGTGCGTAACACCGGCACCGCAGCCTGGGCCGTATGCGAAACACCGTGACGTCCACGCACTGCCCCTACTGCGCGCTGCAGTGCGGCATGAACCTGACGCCGGCCGCCGACGGGCGGGGCGTCGAGGTGAGCGAGCGCGCGGACTTCCCGGTGAACCGGGGGGCGCTGTGCGTGAAGGGGCGGACCGCGCCGGCCGTGCTGTCCTCGGCGGTGCGGCTGACCTCGCCGCTGGTGCGGTCGGCGGCGGGCACGCTGGAGCCGGCCTCCTGGGAGGAGGCGCTGGACCGGATCGCCGAGGGGCTCGGCGGCGCTCGCGCGCACCACGGCGCGGACGCGGTCGGGGTGTTCGGCGGCGGCGGGCTCACCAACGAGAAGGCGTACGCGCTGGGGAAGTTCGCGCGGGTGGTGCTGGGCACCTCGCAGATCGACTACAACGGACGGTTCTGCATGTCGTCGGCCGCCGCGGCGGGCAACCTCGCGTTCGGGCTCGACCGGGGGCTGCCGTTCCCGCTGGAGGACATCCCCCGGACCGGCTGTGTGATCCTCGTCGGCTCCAACCCGGCCGAGACCATGCCCCCGGCGCTGCGCTACTTCACCGAGCTGAAGGAGAACGGCGGCACCCTGATCGTCGTCGACCCGCGCCGCACGCGCACCGCCGAGCAGGCCGACCTGCACCTCGCCCCGCGCCCCGGCACCGACCTCGCGCTGGCGCTGGGCCTGCTGCACCTGGTCGTCGCCGAGGGGCGCACCGACGAGGAGTACATCCGGGAGCGCACGACGGGCTGGGAGGACACCCGGGCGGCGGCGATGGCGCACTGGCCGGAGTACGTGGAGCGGATCACGGGCGTGCCCGTCCCTCAACTGCGCGAGGCGGTACGGCTGTTCTGCGCGCCGGAGCACGCGATGGTGCTCACCGCGCGGGGTCCGGAACAGCAGGCCAAGGGCACCGACACGGTGGGTGCCTGGATCAACCTGGCCCTGGCGACCGGCCGCCCCGGGCGCCCGCTGTCCGGGTACGGCTGTCTGACCGGGCAGGGCAACGGGCAGGGCGGGCGCGAACACGGCCAGAAGGCCGACCAGTTGCCCGGCTACCGCAAGCTGACCGACCCGGCCGCGCGGGCGCACGTCGCGGAGGTGTGGGGCGTCGCCCCGGACAGCCTGCCCGGGCCGGGCCGCAGCGCCTACGAACTGCTGGACGCGCTGGGCACGGACATCCGCGCGCTGCTGCTGATGGGCTCCAACCCGGTGGTGTCGGCGCCGCGCGCCGCGCACATCGAGGAGCGGATCCGCTCGCTGGACTTCCTCGCGGTGTGCGACGTGGTGCTGTCGGAGACGGCCGAACTCGCCGACGTCGTCCTGCCGGTGACGCAGTGGGCCGAGGAGACCGGCACCACCACCAACCTGGAGGGCAGGGTGCTGCTGCGCCGCCGGGCGGTCGCCCCGCCGCCGGACGTGCGCGGCGACCTGGAGGTGCTGCACGAGCTCGCGGCGCGGCTGGGCGGCGAGGGCAGCCCGGAGAAGCGTTTCCCGACCGACCCCGAGGAGGTCTTCGAGGAGCTGCGGCGGGCGAGCGCGGGCGGCCCGGCGGACTACTCGGGGATCACCTACCGGCGGCTGGCGGAGGAGAACGGGGTGTTCTGGCCGTGCCCCGCCCCCGTAGCGCCCGCCGAGTCCGCCGAGCCCGCCGAGCGCGCCGTCGCGGAGGTCCACCCCGGCACGCCTCGTCTCTTCCTCGACCGGTTCGCGACCGGGGACGGGCGGGCGCGGTTCGTGCCGGTGTCGCACCGGGCGGCCGCGGAGGAGCCCGACGAGGAGTACCCGGTGCTGCTCACCACCGGGCGGGTCGTGGCGCAGTACCAGTCCGGCGCCCAGACGCGGCGCGTGGACGAGCTGAACGCCGCCGCGCCCGGCCCGTTCGTGGAGCTGCACCCGCGGCTCGCGCAACGGATCGGCGCCGCCGAGGGCGACCCGGTGGCCGTGGTGTCCCGGCGCGGGCGGGCGGTGGCCCCGGCCCGGATCACCACGGCGATCCGCGCGGACACGGTGTTCATGCCGTTCCACTGGGCCGGTGAGGGACGCGCCAACACCCTCACCAACCCCGCGCTCGACCCGACGTCCCGGATGCCGGAGTTCAAGGCGTGCGCGGTACGCCTGGAGGCGGTACGCCCGTGAGCGCACCGCCTCTCGGACCGCCGGCGGGTCAGCCCACGCCCACCGCGCTCCAGGCCGCGGCGACCGCGTCGTACTCGGCGCCGCCCTCGCCGTAGAGGTCCGCCGCCGCCTTCAGCGTGGCGGTGCGGGCGCCGGCGTAGTCGGTCGACGAGGTCATGTGGACCGTCAGGGCCCGGTACCAGATCTTCCCGAGCTTGGCGCGGCCGATGCCGGTGACCGTGGAGCCGTCGCAGGTCGGGGAGTTGTGGGCGACGCCGCCCAGATTCTTCGCGCCGCTGCCCTCGGCGAGCAGGTAGGCGAAGTGGTTGGCGACGCCGGACGAGTAGTGGACGTCGAGGTCCTTGACGGAGGCGTCCCAGCAGTCCGCCGACAGTCCGTCCTTCGACGGCTCGTCCATGTACCGCAGGGCGTCCCGGCCGAAGCCGTCGCGGACGACCTCCTCGCCGATCAGCCAGTCGCCCGGGTCCTCGGGGTTGGCCGCGTGGAACTCCACCAGCGTGCCGAAGATGTCGGAGGTGGCCTCGTTGAGGCCGCCGGACTCGCCGGAGTGTCAGCCCGGCGGTCTTCGAGGTGACACCGTGGGTCATCTCGTGCCCGGCGACGTCCAGGGCGACCAGCGGCCCCATCCGGGTGCCGTCGCCGTCGCCGTAGGTCATGCANNCCGGCGGCCGTGCTCGTCCTCGTAGTAGTCCCAGGTGACGTTCGTGCCGTACTGGGCGTCCACGGCGACCGTGGCGCGGTCGGCGGTGGTGCCGGTGCCCCAGTGGTTGTCCGCGTCGGTGACGACGGGGGCGGGGGCGCGGACGACGCAGACGACGAGGACGCACAGGTCGGTGCCGTTGCCGGCGTCGCCGGTGTAGGTGCCGCCGCGGGTGGGGTCCTTCAGCTCGTACCCGGACGCGGTCCGCGTGGTCTCCAGGGGGACCGTGCCGCCGTAGAGGGACCTGCCGTCGCCGGTGGCGCTCTCCAGACGGTCCCAGGCGTCGATGCGGGCGCCGGTGTGCGCGTCGGTGAGGACGGTGCGGGCGACCGGGTTGCCGGCGGAGTCCTGGGCGGCGGCGTCGGTGCGCCAGGCGAGGCGCGGGGCGCCGTGCAGGGCGTCGACCACCAGCTGCGGGCGGGCGGTGAGCCGCTCGAGGGTCTCGCCGAGGTGGGCGGCGCGCAGCAGGTTCGCGGCGAGGCCGGCGGCGCGGGGCGCGGCGAGGCGCGGGGAGACGGTGGGCAGGTCGATCGCGGCGCGGGTGGCGCGGGTGACGTCGCGGTAGGACCCGTCGGGCGCGAGGTGCAGTACGAAGTCGCCGCCCAGGACGGGGAGTCCGCGGTAGGTGCGGTCGTAGCGGACGTGGCGGCTGCCGTCCGCGTCGACGGCGACGTCCCGGACCGTGGTGTCCTGGGCGGCGGTGAGGCCGAGGGCGTCGGCGCGGTCGGCCAGGACGGAGGCGGCGGCGTCGATCGTGGCGGCGCGGGTGGGGCGGTCGGCCGCGCC
>MUNG01000533.1 GCA_002154585.1 Streptomyces pseudogriseolus | reverse complement strand
GGAGGGGTACGGGCCGGAGGGGTACGGGGCGCGGCAGGAGCAGGCACGGCATGGCCGTCCTGGCGGCGCTGGGCGCGATGGCGGTGGGTGCGGCCGGATGCACGGTGCAGCCCGCCGGCGCGGACGGGCAGGGCGCGCCGCCGGTGCGGATCGACGTGCCGTCCCGGACACCGGACGCGCCAGGGCCGCCCGCGTCTCCCAGCCGGACCCCGGAGGCGCCCGAGAAACCGTCCCCGCCCGCGAAGCCGTCCGCCAGTCCGACGCCGGCGCGTGTGCTGTGGTCGCCCGGCGACGTGGGGCGGGACATACGCGAACTCCAGGCGCGGCTGCGGCAGATCGCCTGGATCTTCCACGGCCCCACCGGCACCTACGACGACCTGACGGCGGGGGCCGTCCGCGGCTTCCAGGGCAAGCGTGGTCTGCCGCGGACCGGGGTGACGGACACGGTGACCTGGCAGCGGCTACTCGCCATGACGCGGGAACCGGGACGCTGGGAGCTGTATCTGATGGGCGGCCAGCCGGCCGACGCGCCCGACCCGCGCTGCATGACCGGCCGGGTGCTGTGCATCAGCAAGTCCAGCCGCACCCTGCGCTGGATGATCGACGGCCGGACGGTGTCGACGATGCCGGTCCGCTTCGGCTCCGAGTACACGCCGACCCGCGAGGGCGTCTTCCAGGTCTACTGGAAGTCCCGGCACCACGTGTCCACGCTGTACGACTCGCCGATGCCGTACGCGATGTTCTTCAGCGGCGGCCAGGCGGTGCACTACTCGGCCGACTTCGCCGCCCGGGGCTACGCGGGCGCCTCGCACGGCTGTGTGAACGTACGCGACGAGGGCGCGATCGCCACGCTGTACGAGCAGGTGCGGGACGGCGACAAGGTGGTCGTCCACTGGTGAGACCTGCGACGACGTGAGGAAAGGGGCGCGGGCGGGACCGGGGGAACGTGTCCCGCCCGCGCCATGTGCACGAGCCGTGGGTACGGGGGGAACCCCGGCTCAGTGCTACGGCCGATGACCAGTCGGCTCACTCAGTACTGCGTCTGAAGCGCCAGAAGTGTCACACCGGGCGGTACGGACGTGTGGCGCGGTGGCGTTTCCGCAGGTCAGACGGCTTTCGGGAGGTCGGGCTGCCTAGTCCCGCGTGCCGCCGCCCTTGCCGTGCCCGTTCCCGCCGCCCTTGCCGTTCCCGTTCCCCTTGCCGTCGGCGCTGTTGCCGTTGTTGCCCTGGCCCTTGCCCGGACGGGCGTCGGCGCCGGAGCCGCTGTCGCCGTCGTTCCCGTCGCCCTGGCCGCCTCCGTCGCCGCCCTCGTCCTGACCGCCGTCGCCGGTGTCCGGGCGGCCGTCGCCCTGGCCGGGGAGGGTGTTCTGCGGCGCGTCCTCGTCGCGGTCGACGCGCGTCTCGGCGTCCTGCGCGCCGTCCCCGGCGCCCCTGTCGCCCCTGTCGTCGCTGTCCTTCTCGCCGTCCTTGCCGCCGGCTCCTGCCCCGGTGGCGAGGTCGTGGCAGTAGGCGGCGACGTGGGAGGCGCCGCCCGCCGCCTCGTGCAGGGCGCGGCGGTGTTCGCCGTCGACCGGACGTCCCTGGTGCCAGGACCGGCAGGCGGACACGACCAGCTTCCAGCGGGCGCCGTGGGCGGTCCTGCCGTCGCCGGGCGGCGAGCCGGTGGGCGTGCGGCCGGGCTTCTCGCCACCCTGCGCGCCGTCGCGGCCCCCGTCGGCGGTGTCGCCCTCGGGACGGTCCGGGGAGACGCTCCGCGCGGGCGGGGAGATCAGCGGGCGCGAGGGGTGCGTGGGCGTGGCGGCGCCCGCCGGGCCGGAGCGGGAGTCGTCGAACGGCGTGGGCAGCAGCCCGGTCCCGGCGAGCACGGCGGCGCCCCCGGCCATGCCGACGACCAGCGCGGCCGCCAGCGCCATCCGGGCGGGACGCGGCCGGCGGGCTCCGCCGGGCGTTCCGGTACGGCCGGGGCGTGGGACGCCGAGACGGATCAGGCCGACGTCGGCGCCCCCGGGGCCGGTGCCGTCACCGGTGTGCGGGGCCGAGTCGGCCTGCCCTGTCCGTTCGTCCCTCGACTTGCGGAAGGCGGCCAGCGCGGCCGCCTCCCCGGGAAGTTCACTCTCGTCCGTGGGCGGTGGCGCGGAGAGCGCGCGGAGCACGCCGGCCAGCCGTTCGGCCTGGTCACCGGGGGGTGGACCGGCAGCCTGGGGTGACTCACCGCTCAACAGGCGCTCCGCCGCCTCCGCGTCCAGCCACCTGTACCGCTCATCGGCCATCACAAGTCCTTCTGCGTCCGCGCTCGCAACTGCGTCACACTCGCGGACGTCACCGTACGACGGCGTGGTTCTCTCTGGGGTGGAAGGGCGTCGAGCCCACCCGCGGATTCCGGATGGCCGTCCGGATCGTCGGCGAGCAGTTCGGCGAGCCGGCGCAGGCCACGGTGCGCGGCCGTCCGCACGGCGCCGGGACGCTTGCCCAGGGTCTGCGCGGCGGTCTTGGCGTCGAGGCCCACGACCACGCGCAGGACGACGGCCTCGGCCTGGTCCTGCGGCAGCCGGGAGATCAGGTCGAAGGCGCCGTCCGTGGCCAGCGCCTCGATCGCCTCGCCGGCCGTGTCGAACTCGGCGGGCCGTCCGGTCAGCTCGGTCTCGTCGCCGCCGATCGCGGGGCGGCGGCCGCGCATGCGGATGTGGTCCAGCGCGCGGTTGCGGGCGATCCGGGCCGCCCAGCCGCGGAAGCGGTCCGCGTCGCCGGAGAATCTTTCCAGGTCACGGGCTATCTGAAGCCAGGCCTCGGACGTCACGTCCTCGGCGTCGGGCTCGCCGACCAGTGTCCGGACGTACCCGAGCAGCCGCGGGTGCACGGCGCGGTACACGGTCCGGAACGCGGTCTCGTCCCCACCCTGTGCCGCGCGCACCGCGGCAGTCAGCTCCGCGTCGTCCCCCAGCACGCGTGCGCCCTTCTGCGCCTCAGCCGGCGCCGCTCTCGCGGACCGGTTGCTCGCCGTCGTCATTGCTCAATCGGTCGTTGCGGTCTCAAGGCCGCACGCGGAGTTGTGGTCGTTTGTCTCCCGCGGCCTGGCGCGAAAGGCACGTTACGACCTGAAACCGCTCCCCGTCCATGACCGTACAAGACGCAACTAACTCGTGACACGGGACGTGTGACAGAAAACGCATCCCCGGCGCTGTAGAAGGTACGGGTCGCGCGCGGCCCGTACCGCGCGACGGCCGGGGCCTCTCCTGTGGGGGGTGGCGGCCCCGGCCGTCTCCGCACCACCGCTGCCGCGGGCAGGCACGCCGCCGCATGCACCTGCGACGCCGCCGCGAAAAACACCCCGCTGCCGCGCGCAAACACACGCCATCACGGACTGCCGCGCCACTGTCGGGAGCGGACACACCGCCGCCGCAGCACACGCGCCGCCGCCAGGGGGAGACACGCCGCCACCACGGGCTGCCGCGCCGCCGGGGCGAGACGCGCCGCCGCCGTGGGCAATCGTGCCGCCCAGGGCGGCACGGGTGGGCACGGCGGCACCCCGGCATCGCCGGGCTGCGAAACACCCCCCGTTCAGGTGAGCCGCGTCAACACTCAAGGCTTACGTCCAGCCCCCGCGCCCTTCCCTTCACCCTCGCCCTCGCCCTCGCCCTCGCCAGAGAGAGCGGTGCCGGCCGCCTCCCCCGTGGGACGGCCGACACCCGCTTCACCCCCCGAAACCTCCGGAGGAACACTCGGCACCGCCGGCACGGAAACCGACGGCGCCACCGTCGCAGCGCGCCCCGCGCAGTACGCCTCCACCCGCTCCGCACCCCCCGCGGCAGCGACCAACCGCTCCCACGCAGTGGCGTCCAGCGCCCGCCCCTTCCCGGCGACCCGCTCGTACGCCCGGCAGTGCGCCTCGACGTCCCCCGCGACGGCCTCAGCCCGCCCCGAGCGCCGCCGCTCACCGTCACCCCCCGCACCGGCGGACGCCGACGCCTCCGGAGTCCCAACGGCGCCAGAACCGGACGCGTCCGGAGCCGCCGAAGTCCCCGGAGCCGCCGACACCTCCGGTGCGGAAGAGCCGGCGGACGGCATCCGAGAAGGCCCCGTGTCCTCGGACCGCTCCCCGCCCGACGCCCCCGCCGCGTTGATCCCGGCCACGGCGACCCCACTGAGGGCGCAGCCGGCGACCAACGCCCCCAGCGTCGCCCGCAGCGACCGCCCCCCGAACCGCCGCCGGGAGGCCCGCCAGTCGTCCCGGCGCCGGGTGCGCGCGCCACGCGCCCCCGACTCCCGGGCGGCCACGAACGCGGCGACGGCCCGCTGCTCGGCCGTGGCGTCCACCCCGTCGCGAACCAGGGCGGCGGCGAGCAGCGCCTCCAGACGGGCGGTGTCATCGACCGCCCCCTCGTCGGAAACGGAGGCGGAAACGGCTATGCCCACAGCCTGCTCAGCCCGCTCAGGCCGCTCAGGCCGCTCAGCCCGCTCGGAACGACACTCAGGGTGCACACGCCGACGGCCGGCCCGCCCGCCGTCGCTCTGCCGTTCACCCATGTCCGCTTCCGTCCCTGCTCGATCGTGTCCGGCCCGTCCGGCCTGTCCGGCTTGTCCGGCCCTGCCCGGTTCCGTTATCCGGCCCTCACGGCCCGGCATCCGGGGCGCGACGCTCGCCGCACCCCCTTCCACCAGCGGGGAGCCCGTTCCGGCCCCAGCACACGGATACGGCCCGTCCGCCCGGCCCGTTCAGCCCCCGGTACGGCAGTGCCGTCCGGTGTGACCACCGTCCCGGCCCACGGTCACGTCGACTCACCCAGCGTCCGGGGCGCCTCATCCGTCACACCGTCGGCGGCGAGCTGCCGCGCCAGGCGCCGCAGACCCCGGTGCGCGGCCGTCCGTACGGCGCCCGGCCGCTTGCCGAGGACGCGGGCGGCGGCGGGCCCGTCGAGGCCCACGACCACCCGCAGCAGCACGGCCTCGGCCTGGTCCCGGGGCAGCCCGCCCACGAGGGCGAGGGCCTGCTCGGTGGACATGGCCTCCATCGCCTGGTCGTGCGTGCTGTGCGGGGCGGGC
>MUNG01000532.1:1066-1367 GCA_002154585.1 Streptomyces pseudogriseolus | reverse complement strand
GCACGACCTGGGTAGGCGTGGGGAGGGTCGGGTGCAGCGGCCTGCGGGAGGCTCGGTAACCTGAGGCCGCTGACAGACACTTAGGGCGGCTTTACCCGGGTCGCCACACACGCTCGAGTCAAGGAGTTGCCGCCGCCGTGAGCAGCAGCCTTCGACGCGGCGCCCTCGCCGCCGCCNNCGGCAACAACGCCCAGACCCTGCAGATCCAGCCGGACAACGCGTCGACGACGGTCGGCGACATCCAGGTGCAGAACGCCACCGTCATCACCCAGCCGGACCTGGAGTCGACGGGCCCCGCCGT
>MUNG01000532.1:0-989 GCA_002154585.1 Streptomyces pseudogriseolus | reverse complement strand
CCTCGGCGGCGAGGGCAACGCCTCCGCCACGCTGCCCAGCAGCCGCGAGGCCGTCCAGGACGGCAACGCCCAGAAGATCACCTTCACCTTCAGCGAGACCGGCGACGTGAGCCTCCAGGCCATCGTCTTCCCGGCCGAGCACTTCTTCGAGAGCTGGGGCCCGAGCGAGGCCCCCGCCGCGGGCGCCTCCTCGTCGCCGTCGGCGGACGCCTCCGGCGAGCCGGCCGGCGAGGCCACGGGTGAGAACCAGGGCGAGGGTGAGGGCCAGGGCGAGGGCGAGCCGTCGGGCGAGGAGACCTCCGGCGGCGAGAACACCGGCGCCCCGTCGGGCACCCCCACCGACGCGGCCTCCGCCAGCCAGGACGCGTCCGGCCACTGAGCGGCCGTACACGCACCGCACGCACGCCGAAGGGCGGGACCCCACCGCGCACGGTGACCAGGTAGCGGGGCGCGCCCGGGTCCGGCTCGATCTTGGCGCGCAGGCGCTTGACGTGGACGTCGAGGGTCTTGGTGTCCCCCACGTAGTCCGCGCCCCACACCCGGTCGATGAGCTGCATCCGGGTCAGCACCCGGCCCGCGTTGCGCAGCAGCATCTCCAGCAGGTCGAACTCCTTCAGCGGCAGGTCGATCTTGGTGCCGCCGACGGTCACCACGTGCCGGTCGACGTCCATCCGCACCGGGCCCGCCTCCAGGGCGGCCGGCGNNGGTGACGTAGTCGTCGGCGCCTATCTCCAGGCCGACCACCTTGTCGATCTCGCTGTCCTTGGCGGTCACCATGATCACGGGGACGTTGGAGCGGCCGCGCAGCTGGCGGCACACCTCGGTGCCCGGCAGCCCGGGCAGCATCAGGTCGAGAAGGACGAGGTCGGCGCCGTTGCGCTCGAACTCGTCGAGTCCGTCGGGCCCGGTGGTCGCGACCGCGACCTCGAAGCCCTCCTTGCGGAGCATGTACGACAGGGCGTCGGAGAAGGACTCCTCGTCCTCGACGA
>MUNG01000531.1 GCA_002154585.1 Streptomyces pseudogriseolus | reverse complement strand
CGCCGAGCTCCTTCACGGCCTCACGCATCGTGGCGAGGTCGACGACACAGGGCACGCCGGTGAAGTCCTGCATGATCACGCGGGCCGGCGTGAACTGGATCTCCTGCGACGGCTGCGCCTGGGAGTCCCAGCCGCCCAGGGCGCGGATGTGGCCGGCGGTGATGTTCGCGCCGTCCTCGGTGCGGAGGAGGTTCTCCAGCAGCACCTTCAGGCTGTAGGGAAGGCGCGCGGAGCCCTCGACCTTGTCCAGCCGGAAGATCTCGTACGACTCGTCGCCCACCTGCAGCGTGCTGCGGGCGTCGAAGCTGTTCGCCGACACGACAGTCTCCTTCATTGATGTGCGCGTACCACCGTCAATCGTGCCGCCACGCCGGCTTGGCCGTTCCGGTGAGGTCAGGCTAAGTTAGGTATGCCTAACTCGTGTGGCGACCGCGGTGCGCCTCGGCAGATATCTCGATGTCGAGATAACTCTAGTACACGGGCGCGGAATGGTCATGCCCGGGTTCCGGTGCGCCCTTTCCGTGCCTCGCGGGCACGTTTCCACCTTTCCTTCCCCCAGCCTCCCGCCAGGGGCGGCTCGGCGCCACGGCCGACGCGGCCGACGCGGCCTCGGAGTCATCACGGCCGAGGACCGGGGTATCCGACTGAGACACAGTCAGTCACGGCAGGCCCGATCACCGAGCAGGGAGGCGAGATGCCCCTCACGTTCCGCAAGAGTTTCCGGATCCTTCCGGGGGTGCGGCTGAACATCAACAAGAAGTCGTGGTCCATCACCACCGGCGGGAAGAACGGCCCCCGGCACACCCGGAGCAGCACCGGACGTCGTACGACATCGATGGATTTGCCCGGACCTTTCGGATGGCGGCGCACCACCCGCAGCCGTCGGACCAGCGGATGACCGGGGAACATTGACGTCACATCACCCGACTGTCACCCGAATGGACCCCCCAAGAGGTGCCATCTCATATCTGAGATAGCCTCAACCTCATGGCAGACGACTACCTCGTACGCATCGGCAAGCTCATCCGTGACGCCAGGCAGCACCGCGGCTGGACACAGACGCAGCTCGCCGAGGCGCTCGGCACGAGTCAGAGCGCCGTCAACCGGATCGAGCGCGGCAACCAGAACATCAGCCTTGAGATGATCGCCCGCATCGGCGAGGCGCTGGACAGTGAGATCGTCTCCCTGGGCTACGCGGGCCCGATGCACCTGCGGGTGGTGGGCGGCCGCCGGCTCTCCGGCGCCATCGACGTCAAGACGAGCAAGAACGCGTGCGTGGCACTGCTGTGCGCCTCGCTGCTCAACAGCGGGCGCACGGTGCTGCGCCGCGTCGCCCGCATCGAGGAGGTGTACCGCCTCCTGGAGGTGCTGAACTCCATCGGCGTGCGCACCCGCTGGATCAACGACGGCGTCGACCTGGAGATCGTGCCGCCGGCCGAGCTGGACCTCGCCGCGATCGACGCGGAGGCGGCCCGCCGTACCCGCTCCATCATCATGTTCCTCGGCCCGCTGCTGCACCGCATGGACCGCTTCATGCTGCCGTACGCCGGCGGCTGCGACCTCGGCACCCGCACGGTGGAGCCGCACATGATCGCGCTGCGCCGGTTCGGCCTGGACATCGCGGCGACGGAGGGCCAGTACCACGCGGTCGTCGACCGCGCCGTCGCCCCGGACCGCCCGATCGTGCTGACCGAGCGCGGGGACAC
>MUNG01000530.1 GCA_002154585.1 Streptomyces pseudogriseolus | reverse complement strand
CGACCGAGCACACCGTGCGGGGCGGGGACCCGCACGGTGTGCTCGGTCGTCGCGGTCATGAGGGGTGTCACCTGCCTTTCGGGCGGCTCAGGTGCTGTGCTGGGTGGTCGACAGGCCGAGGGCCTTGAGGTCGGGCATGGTGCCGTCCTGGGCGGCGCGCACGGCGTCGACGATGGTGCCGCGGCCGGCGGGGACCCGGGCGAAGGAGTCCTGCATGACCCGGCCGGTGGCGGTCATTCGCGGGCCCCAGACCCAGCCGTCGCGGATCTTCTCCGCCTCCTGCTCGAAGAGGGTGTAGATGTCCTGGCCGCCGTAGTAGGAGCGGTCGAAGGCGTCCCGGCCGACGGCGACGAGGGCCGAGGCCGCCGGGTACTGGCTGCTGGTGCCGCTGGACAGGCGGGCGCGCAGGGCGTCGGGGTGGGCGACCTGCCAGGCGATGAACTCCATCGCGGCCTCGGGGTGACGGCTGTCCTTGGTGACGGCGAAGGTGGAGCCGCCGTGGGTGCCGACGGCGGGCCGGGCGGTGTCCCACTGGGGCAGCGGGGCGATGCGCCACTGGCCCTTCTGGCCGGGCCGGGCGTTCATCTGCGCGCCGGCGTCCCAGGCGCCGCTGAGCCGGGTGAGGACGAGGCCGCCGCCGATCTGGGCGTCGGACTGCCGGCTCTCGACGGCGTTCATGAACACGTCACCGCGGTCGACGAGGTCCTGCCAGTACGCGGCGACGCGGCGGGTCGGGGCGTCGGCGAGGGAGACGTTCCAGGCACCGTCGCGGGTGTCGAACCACTGGGCGCCCGCCTGCCAGGAGTAGGCGGCGAACTGGGTGGCGCCGTCGGTGGGGAACAGCACCAGCCGCCGCTCGGGCGCGGTGCGGCGGACGACGCGGGCGAGGCCCGCGAACTCGTCCCAGGTGCGGGGAACTTCGAGGCCGTACCGGTCGAACAGGTCGGCGCGGTAGTGCATCACCATCGGTTCGACGTCGAGGGGGACGCTGAACACCCGTCCCTGGAAGGTGGTCAGGCCGAACGCCTGCGGCAGCAGCTTGGCGCGCAGCCGGTCGTCGACCAGGTCGGTGATGTCGCGGGCGACGCCGTCGATGGCGAACCCGGGCACCTGCGGGTACTCGATCGTGGCGACGTCGGGGGCGTTGCCCGCGCGGGCGGCGTTGCTGAGTTTCGCGTAGCCGCCCTGGCCTCCGGAGGGGATCTGCTGGAAGTCGACCTGGATGCGGTCGTGGGTGCGGTTGAAGGCGTCGACCACTTCCTGGCTGCCGCGCAGTGCGGACCAGAAGGTGATGCGTACGGGCTTCTTCCCGCCGGTGCTGCTGCTGCCTGATGGGGCGTCGTCCGCGCCCCCGCTGCAGGTGCCCAGGGCTCCTGCAAGCGGCGCGGCGGCCATCGCGGCGAGCACGGACCGACGACGGTGTCGACCAAGCATGGCGCCTCCCGCGGCTCCTGGCGTGTCGGGGACACGGCTGTTCGGGACACGGGAATCGTCGGGGCCGCACGGCTGAACGGTCAATAGATCGATCAGAAGAAAATAAAACGTTCAAACGCTCATCTACTGCTCGCGGAGGTCAGAGCGGTCGTGTGGAGCCGCGTACCGACAGGGAGGGCAGCAGCTCCACCCTGCGGACGGGGGCGTGCCCGCCCGCCCCGGAGTCCAGCCGCTCCAGCAGCAGTTCGGCGGCGGCCCGGCCCACGTCCGCCTTCGGCGGGGCGACGGCGGTGAGCGGTGTGGTGCCCAGGCCGGCCACCACGTCGTCGTAGGCCACGACGGAACAGTCCTCCGGCACCCGCACCCCGTGGTCCGCGAGCCGCTGCACCAGCATCAGCGCGTCGACGTCGCCGTGCAGCACGGCCGCCGTGGCGCCCGTCCTGCGCAGCACCTCGTGCAGCCCGGCGGTCTGCTCCGGGGCGTACGGGCCCTCCTGCCCGGCCTCGGGAGCGCTCAGCACCCACGCCCACGTCTCCACCAGCGGGTGCGCCCCGGCGATCCGCGCGCACGCCGACCGCAGGGTGCGCGCGGTGGGGCTGTCGTCGCGGGTGGCGAACACGATGCGCCGGTGCCCGAGGCACACCAGGTGCTCCACGGCCAGGTGGACGCCGTGGACGTGGTCGGAGCAGACCGAGTCCATCGCGTGCAGCGCGCTGCCCGCGGCCGGGCGCCGCTCCATCAGCACGGCGGGCACCTCCAGCGCGGCGAGCCAGGCGTGGTCGGCCTCCTCGTCGGCGAGGGTGCGCCAGCGCGGGGCGAGCAGCAGTCCCGCGGCGCCGTCCTTCAACGCGCGTTCCGCCAGCGGCCGTTCGGCGCCCGCGACCTGGGGCGCGATGTGCAGCGCGATGCGCTTGCCGGACGCCTCCAGCACCGAGCGAGCGCCGTGCAGGGACTCGTACAGGTAGGTGTGGCGCTCCGGCACGACGACGGCCACGGTGTCGCCGTCCGGCGGGCGCGGCGCGGGGATGTCGCGGGCGGCGAGCGTGGACCGCACGACACCGTGCCCCCGCCGCAGCCGCCCCTCCTGGGCCAGCTCCTCCACGTCCCGCCGCACGGTCACCACGGACACCTCGAGCTCGGCGGCGAGATCACTCACCCGCGCGGACCCCCGGGACTCCACGGCGGCGAGGATCCGCTGCCTCCTGACCTCGACCGGCTCACGCATGAGGCCCCTCCCCGCGACGCAATGTTCGTTTGAACGATGCGGGCATCATAACGATCGCTCTGGCGGGCGTCCGCGGGAGCCGCCCGGCTCCCGGAGAGCGGAGTCAGGACTCAGCCGTGCGGATCGTCATCCCCGGTCGACGGCGGTGGACCGTGAGGTACGTGAGACCGTCGGGGCCCGCGGCAAGGGAGCGGGTGGAGCCGTGAGGGAGCCAGGTCAGGGTGCCGGTGGGCAGGGGGTGGTCGCCGTCCGGGGCGGTCAGGGTGCCGTCGCCGGCGAGGACCAGCAGGAGGACGTCGAGGTCGGGCTCGCGGTGGGTGTCCACGCGGTGGCCGGGCGGGAGACGGACGACGTTGGCGTCGAGCTGGCGCCCGGACTCGGCGAGCCGCCACAGCGCCCCGGCGCGGTCGTCGCCGGCGGCTGCGGCCAGTGCGGCCGTGTCGCAGAGGATCCGGGGCAGAGGTGCCCCGCCGTCCGGTGTGCCGGTGTGCTCCGACGTCATGGATCGCCGCCGTCCGCCCCCGACGCCCGGCCGCGCCGGGCGTCACGCGCTCGCTGTCGTGCGGGAACCTAGCACGCGGCCGGGGGCAGGGCGGCGAGCCAGTCGATCAGGAGGCGGCTGGTGTCCTCGGGGCGTTCCTGCTGGACCCAGTGCCCGCAGCCCTTGAGGAGATGCGAGGACACCAGGCCCGGCAGCGTCACCGGGAAGGCGTCGATCGCCTGGGCCATCCACGTGGTGGAGGCGTCGAGTTCGCCGCCGATGAACAGGGACGGCTGGGTCAGCGGGACCCCGTCGTACGCGGCGAGGTCCTCCCAGTCGCGGTCCATGACGCGGTAGCGGGCCAGCGCGCCGGTCAGCCCGGTGCGCTCGAACTCACCCGAGAACACGTCGAGTTCGGCGTCGGTGAGCCATGCGGGGAGCCGGTCCGCCGGGAAGCGCTCGCGGAGTGTTCCGCCCGGCCCGGTGAAGTGGGGCGAGGGCGCGCCGGGGCCGGGCATGGTGTCGGCGGACAGCGCCGCGTAGAAGCCGGCGAGCCAGCCGCGTACGTCGGGCTCGATCTCGGCCTCGGCGCGGCCCGGCTCCTGGAAGTAGGAGACGTAGAACTCCTCGTCGCCGCCCATCGACGCGAACACGCTGGTGGGCCGGGGGCCGCCGCGCGGGGCGTAGGGCACGCTCAGCATCGCCACCGCGCGGAACACGTCCGGCCGCATGAGGGCGGCGTTGGTGGCGACGGACGAGCCCCAGTCGTGGCCGACGACGACGGCGGTCCGCTCCCCCAGCGCCTCGACCACCGCGACGGCGTCCGCCACCAGCTCCCGCACGCGGTACGCGTCCAGGCCGGCGGGCCGGGAGGAGCGGCCGTAGCCGCGCACGTCGACGGCCACCGCCCGGTAGCCGGCCGCGGCCAGCGCGGGCAGCTGGTGACGCCAGGAGTACCAGCTCTCGGGGAAGCCGTGCAGGAGCAGCACCAACGGGCCGCTGCCCTGTTCCACCAGGTGCGTCCGGCCCGCGGGCGAGGCAACCAGACGGTGGACGGGTGCTCCCGCCGGGCGGGGTGGCGTCGGTGGCTGCACGGCTGCTCCAGTGTCGTTCGGCGTACGCGGCCCGGAGGCCGGCTGGTACGCCGAGCATGCGCGGCGGCGGCCTCGGACGGCGAGCGACGTTGCCGGTTCCGCAAACCCCGAACCGCCCGCGGAACCCGCGTGCCGGTCCCCCGTTCCGTCGTCACCGCGCTGTGCGATGATCCTGGCGGGCCCGGAGGTGCGCGTGCGGCGCGGTGTCGCCGGCGGGCTCCGGGACGCGAGAGGACTGGACGGACGTGACCGCGCAGGGACCGGACGACGGCGGAACGCCGCAGGAGCGGGAGGACGGTGTGCCGTCCCTGCCCGACGATGTCTGGCAGCGGTTCCTCACGGACAGCGAGCAGGCCATCCGTACGTCCGCCCCCAAGGAGCCCTCGGCGGTGCAGCGGGCCGCGGGGCGGTCACCCGCACTTCCGTCGCCCGCGGCGAAGAAGCCGCCCCGCCGCGACGTCCCGGACGCCGTCGGGGACCTGTGGGAGCCGCACGATCCGTGGGAGGGGCCTGCCTGGCGGGACCTCGACGGGCGGGCCCGGTTGCGCCGGGCCGGGCGGGTCGTGGGGACGGCCGCCGCGATCGCGCTGGCGCTGGGCGCCTGGTCCCAGCTGTCCACCGGCGCGGGCACTCCGGCGGAAGGGCCCGGCGACACCGTGCTCCAGCAGTCCGAGGAGGCCCCGGTGCCGCTGCCCACGGGGACCTCCGTGCCGTCCGGGCTCACCACCCCGTCCGCCACGGAGATCCGGACCGGCTGACCGGCCGACTGCACCGACTGCGCCGACCCGGGGGCAGCGGCCCGCGCTCAGCCGCCCAGCGCCGCCAGCACGACCCCCTTCGCCTCCTCCTGCACCCGGCGCAGATGCTCCGGCCCCTGGAAGGACTCGGCGTAGATCTTGTACACGTCCTCCGTGCCCGACGGGCGGGCCGCGAACCAGGCGCTGTCCGTGGTCACCTTGATGCCGCCGACGGACGCGCCGTTGCCGGGCGCCTCGGTGAGCACGGCGGTGACCGGCTCCCCTGCCAGGGTGTCCGCGGTGACCTGCGCCGGGGAGAGCTTCGCCAGGCGCGCCTTCTCCTCGCGGGTCGCGGGGGCGTCGATCCGCTCGTAGGCGGGTTCGCCGAAGCGCGCGGTGAGTTCGGCGTAGTGCTGCGAGGGCGTCCTCCCGGTGACCGCGGTGATCTCGGAGGCGAGCAGCGCCAGGATGATGCCGTCCTTGTCGGTGGTCCACACCGAGCCGTCGCGGCGCAGGAAGGACGCCCCGGCCGACTCCTCGCCGCCGAAGCCGAGCGTGCCGCCGGCCAGTCCGTCCACGAACCACTTGAACCCGACCGGCACTTCGACCAGGTCGCGCTTCAGGTCGGCGGCGACCCGGTCGATCATCGCCGACGAGACGAGGGTCTTTCCGACGCCCGCCGCCGACGGCCACTGCTCGCGGTGCGCGTACAGGTAGCCGATCGCGACGGCGAGGTAGTGGTTGGGGTTCATCAGGCCGGCGTCCGGGGTGACGATGCCGTGCCGGTCGGCGTCGGCGTCGTTGCCGGTCGCGATGTCGAAGCGGTCGCGCTGTTCGATGAGGGACGCCATCGCGTACGGCGACGAGCAGTCCATGCGGATCTTGCCGTCCCAGTCGAGCGTCATGAACCGCCAGGTGGGGTCGGTGAGGGGGTTGACCACCGTGAGGTCCAGGCGGTGCTCCTCGGCGATACGGCCCCAGTAGGCGACGGACGCCCCGCCCAGCGGGTCGGCGCCGATGCGGACCCCGGCCGCGCGGATCGCGTCCAGGTCCAGCACGCCCGGCAGGTCGGCGACGTACGTGCCGAGGAAGTCGTACCGGCCGGTGGTGGGCGCGGCGAGGGCGCGGGCGTACGGGACGCGGCGGACGTCCTTGAGGCCGCCGCGGATGATCTCGTTGGCGCGGTCCTGGATCCAGCCCGTGGCGTCCGATCCGGCGGGGCCGCCGCTGGGCGGGTTGTACTTGAATCCGCCGTCGGCGGGCGGGTTGTGGGACGGGGTGACGACCACGCCGTCGGCGAGTCCCGTGCCGCGGCCCCGGTTGTGGGTGAGCACGGCGTGCGAGACGGCCGGGGTGGGCGTGTAGCCGTCGGCGCTGTCGACGAGCACGGTCACGCCGTTGGCGGCGAACACCTCCAGGGCGGTGACCCGCGCCGGTTCGGAGAGGGCGTGGGTGTCCGCGCCGAGGAAGAGCGGTCCGTCGGTGCCCTGTGCGGCGCGGTACTCGCAGATGGCCTGGCTGGTCGCGGCGATGTGGTCCTCGGTGAACGCGGCCGTCAGCGACGAGCCGCGGTGCCCCGAGGTGCCGAACGCGACGCGCTGCCCCGGGTCGTCGAGGTCGGGGTGGAGCGCGTAGTACGCCGTGACCAGCCGAGCGACGTCGACGAGATCCTCGGGACCGGCCGGACCGCCCGCTCGCTCGTGCTGCATGTGCCCACTCCTTGGCAAAAGGTCGGTTGTCACGCTTGCGGGGACATCTTTCCCCGCGGGGCCGTCGCCGCGCGAGTGGGCCCGGTCCGCGCCGGCCCCGCCCGCGTCAGATGCGTCCGCCGGTCATCCGGGTCAGCGGTCCGTGGCTGTGACGTTCGGCGCGGCGGCCCACGGCGTAGGAGGCGGCGGTCAGCGCGGTCAGTCCGGCCGCCGCGCCCGCGGCGACCAGACGGCGGTTGGCGACGACCGTCCAGGCGGTCTTGGCGCCCGCGACGACCTGCCCGGAGGCGGTGACGACGGCACGGCGGCCGGCCTCCACACCCTTGGCGGCGGACCGTGCGGCGCCGTTCGCCGCCCGTGCGGCGCGCTCGGTGCCGGACGCGACGGCCGACGCGGCGTCACCCGCCGTGCCCGCGACGCCGTTGGCGGCGCTCTTCGCGGACTCGGCCGCCTTGCCGGTGGTCCTCTCGGCGGCCGACGTGGCCTTGGA
>MUNG01000053.1 GCA_002154585.1 Streptomyces pseudogriseolus | reverse complement strand
CGCATGCACCGGTCGGTGGCCCGCGCCCTGCTCGCCGAGGGCCGCCTCGTGGAGGCGGACGCCTCCCTGGCCAAGGCGGCGGGGCGGGGGAGGTGAGCTTCCCCCGCCCGTCCCTCACACCGGCGGCTGCGCCGGTGCCGGGCCCAGGGTTGTCGTGCCCGGGGCCGTGCGGTGGCCGAGGCCTGTGCGGTAGGCGTCCAGGGCTGCTTCGACGCGGCCCGTGCGGCGGAGGAGGTCGCCGAGGAGGCGGCAGAGGTCGGCGAGGTCGCCGGCCGCGCCCGCGCGTTCCAGGAGGCTGAGCGCGCGCACGTAGTGCTCCTCCGCCTGTTCGGTGTCCCGGGCGTCCTCGGCGTCCTCGGCGATGATGCCGAGGAGGCGGTGCGCGGCCGCCGCGTGCACCGCGCCCCGCTCGGGCGAGAGTCCGCCCAGCACGTCCCGGAGCAGCTCCGCGGCCTCCTCGGACCGCCCGCGCCGGTGCAGGACGTCGGCGAGTTCGACGGTCAGCTGGCTGCTGTAGAGGGTCGCGCGGGTCGCGGACAGCATGTGCAGCGCCTCCCGCATCTCCGCCTCGGCCCCCTCCAGTTCGCCGTTCTGCGCGTACACGTACCCGCGCATCCAGTGGCAGTTGGCCAGCTCGGTGCGCAGTTGCAGCCCCCGGTACAGCTCGGCCGCCTTGGCCAGGGAGGCGTCCGCCTCCACGAGGCGGCCCTCGGCGAGCAGGGCGCGGGCCACCGACCGGTGCATGCGCGCCACCAGCGCCGGGTCGCCGGACTGCGGGGCCAGCGCCAGCGCGAACTCCGCGGCCTGCGCGGCCCGCGCGTGCGCGCCCATGTCCATGTACGGGCCGATGACGCTGGCGTACAGCAGGAGCAGCGCGTCCGGGTCGTGCAGGCCGCCCCGGTTCAGCTCGTCGATGGTGCTCTCCAGCAGGTACACCGCGTACCGCAGTTCCCCCGCGAGGTAGTGCGCGACCGCCCGGCCGCGCAGCGCCGGCACCCGCGCGGGCAGCGGGGCGTCCGCGAGCCGCGCCTCCGCCTCCTCGAAGTAGCCACGTCCGTCGGCGAGTTCGCCCGTGTCCAGCGCGCACTCGCCGAGCCCGAGCAGCGCGGCGGCCTGCTCCTCCGGCAGCTCCTGCGCCTCCGCCTCCGCCAGCAGCGCCGTGTACTGCTCCACCGCCGACTCCGCCTCCCCGACGGCGAGCGCGCGCTGCGCCTCGGTCAGCCCCAGCCGCAGTTCGGTGACCCGGCGCGCGGAACGCCCGGTCGCCAGTTCGTCGAACTCGACTCCGAGCCGCTCCGCGAGATGCCGCAGCGCCTCGTCGGAGGGGCGCACCCGGCCGGCCTCCAGGGTGGAGACGTAGGCGGGGGTGTACACCGGCTCCGCCAGCTGTTTCTGTGTCAGTCCGCGCGCCACGCGCAGCCGCTGCACGCGCCGCCCGATCGTGCCCGGCTCGTCCCGCTCCCCCATGCCAACTCCCCCAGTGCCCCTTGCCGTTCGCGTCGGACAGCCCCTAGGTTAAACCGCGAATTAAACCCGCTTAACCCGTCGCTGTTGCGAGGTCGCCGTGCTGCAACGCACCCGCCCCACCGAGCGTTACGCCCGAGGCTTCATCGCGGCTCTCGCCGCGGTCGCGGCGCTGGTCCTGGCGGCGAACGCGGGCCCGGCCAAGGCCGCCGGCCCGGACGCCGACCGCGGGACCACCGCACCGGTCGAGGTGGAGGCCGCCGAGCGATAGGCGCCCGTCGCCGTCGGGCGCCCTCATCCGCGCAGGGCCCGGCGCAGCGCCTCGTCCAGCCGTCGCGCCACCTCGTCCGGGTCGGCCGAGCCGCCGCCCTCGACGAGCGGTTCGAGCTGGGTGATGACGGTCTGGGTGAACGCGCCGTACAGCGGCGTCCTCGGCCGGTGCACGGCCCGCTCCAGCGCCTGCTTCAGCATCGCGTCGGAGAACCCGGGACGGCCCCCTTCCCGGCGCGGCACCTCGTCGGGCTCCCCCGTCGGGGACGGCACGGGCGCGGCGGAGATCTCCGCGGGGCACCGCGCCGGACGGTCGTAGGCCGAGTCCCGGGTCGCCGCGAACCCGGCTTCGAGCAGGCAGCGTTCACTCTGCCGCCCGGTGAGGAACCGGATCAGCTCGGTCGCCTTCCGCGCCCGCTCCGACGTCGTCGTCACCGCCAGGTTCTGTCCGCCGAGCACCGCCCGCCCGGGCAGCCGCGCCACCCCGAGCCGGTCCCCGAACACCCGGTACAGCGTGGGGTAGGCGGAGGGCCAGGCGCGCAGAAAGGCCGTACCCCCCTCGGTGAACTCGCTCATCGACCCCGTCTCGTCCCTCTTCTTCGCGTCCGGGGAGACGTACGCCGGGTCGACGCGGCGGTCGAGTTCCGCCACGCCCCGGCGCAGCTGCTCCACGTCGCCCGTGTAGCGGCCGTCCTCGTCCACCAGCGTGAGGCCGGGCACCGCCGTGGCGAACGCCTCCATCGCGTTGACCGTGCGGCCCTCGTACGCGTCGAGCTGGGTGGTCCAGCCGTTGACGAGGTCGCGGTCGTCGAGGTTGTCGTCCAGGGTGGTGATGTACCCGCGCAATTGGCCCCAGGTGAAGTCGTCCGGTACGTACGGCGGTTCCATCCCGGCCTTCCGCAGCAGGTCGCGCCGGTAGTACAGCAGGCCGACGTCGCTGTTGAACGGCACCGCGTAGACCTTTCCGTCCCATCGGGCGGTCCGGGCGACCGGATCGATGACGTCCGCGTCCACGAGGTCGTCCGGCAGCGCCCGCACCAGCCCGGCCTCCGCGAACTCGGGCACCCACGTCACGTCGAGGTTCACCACGTCGTAGCGGGCGCTGCCGGACTGGAGGGCGCCCAGCAGCTGGCTGCGCTGCTCGTCGGCGCTGCCCGGCAGCTCCACCAGCCGCGCCTGGTAGTGGTCCGGGTCGCCCGCGTCCCGCGACCGCTCCCGCTGCTGCCGGTTCCAGGCGTCGATGAGCCGCTGCCGTACGCCGTTGCTGCCGGTGACGTCCCGGCCGCTGGCCACGACGATCGTGCCGGGCTTCTCCTCCTCGGCCGGCGCGCCGCCCGGCGTCCCGTCCCCGCCGCCGCCCGTGCAGGCGGCGAGCAGCAGCAACGCGAGCAGCGCGGTCGGCGCGGTGAGCCGTCGCGGCATCAGTCGTCCCCCGTCCCGATGCGGGCGATCTCGTCGTGCAGGGCGGCGCCCACGTCGTCGCCCGCGTCCAGGCAGCGCCCGCCGCTGACGTCGGCGATCCGGCGGTCGGGCCGGCCCGGGTCACAGCCTCCGGCGCCCAGGACGGCGACGGTCACCGGCACTCCGCTCGCCCCGGCCCGGTCCAGCACGTCCGTCAGCCGTCCGCCGCTGAGGTGCTCGCCGTGCCGGCCGTCGGTGATGTGCACGATCAGCTGGGGCCTCCCGTCGTCCTTGCGGTCCTGCATCTCGTCGAACGCCGCGAGCAGCGCCGCGTGCGGGTCGGCGGAGACGTCGCGCACCCGCGCCCGCTCGTCGAGGGTCTTCTCGGCGTCCTCCCGCCGGTGCGCGCCGAAACCGAGCAGCGTCTCGTACGGGCCGTCGCCGGTGTCGGCGACCGCCCAGACGCCGTACTCGTCCGCGGTGCCCAGCCCGCCCAGCGTCTGCCGCAGCAGTCCGGGACCGCCGCTCGGACCCTGCCACAGGCCGGCCATGGAGCCGGAGCTGTCCAGCAGGAACAGCACCCGGCCGGGCCCGCCGTACGCCTGGTAGGCGCTCAGGGCCCGCTCCATCTCGTCCCGCCCGGCCGACGCGTCGAGCGGGCTGGGCGCGTACTTCACCCCGTCGGGTTTGCGGCCGGGGGCGATCAGCTCCTGGGTGCGGGGGTCGCGGAAGCCGTACCGGCCGAACACCTCGCGGCCCCCGTCCCCGGCCAGCCAGTCGCGGAAGGAGGCCACCGCCGCGTCCCGGGCCGTGGCGTCGGCGTCGCCGCCGTCCCAGCGCACCCGCACGAACACCGGGTCCGTGCCGGGCACGTCTGCGGGGTACTGGGCGACGCGCGGGGCGCGCACGGTGTCCTCGCACTCGACGCCGCTGATGAGCAGGAACTCCGGTACGAGGGCGGCGGTGCGGTCGTCCACGGCGTCGTCGGCGGGCAGGCCGCACAGCAGGTCGCCGGCGGTGGGGGAGGGCGGTCCCGGCTGCCGGACCATGCGCTCCCCGCGGGCGACGGCGCCCGTCTCGCCGTACAGGCCGACGGTGGCGAGCAGCCCGGAGTCGGTGAACTCGGGGTCGGGGCGGCGCACGGCCGCGTCCTCGGCGCGCGCGGTCAGCGCGTCGATCATCGTGGTCAGGGTCAGCCCGGTGAGGTCGTCCGGCGGCCGGGGGGCGAGGCGCTCGGGCACGGCCAGCACGACGGGGGAGTAGGCGAGGGGCGCCTCCTCCGGCTCCAGCTTGGCCACCGCGTCCGTGTCCTGCCGCTCCAGCACCCGGTCGACCTCGGCGCGGGAGCCGGGGATCCACACGTCGGGCTGCGGGCCGACGTCGCGCTGCGGGTCGGCCTCGTCCACGCCGGGCTCCTTCCAGGTGTCCGTGTGCCGCCGCAGCGCCTCGACCACGTCGGAGGAACCGGCGCTGTAGACGGTGATGCCGGTGTGCCGGCAGCCCGCGTCGGTGGTGTTCGCGTCGGAGGTGAGATAGGCGCCGGCGGCCGTGCGGACGGTCTCCTCCAGGTCCGGGTCGGTCAGCACGCGCAGTTCGAGCGGCGGGGCGCAGCGGGTGTCGTCCCCGCCGGTCAGGCCCAGCGGCCCGTACAGGCCCACGCCGAGCATGCCGAGGGCGAGCAGCACCGGCAGGGCGAGCCGGAACAGCAGGCGGCGGGACGACCCCGCGGGATCGCCCGCGCGCCACCACGTGCCCAGCCGGTGGCGCACGCCACGCCCCCAGCCGCGCAGCCGGCGCACCAGCACGCCCCAGGGCCGGACGGGCGGCACCGGGACCGGCGGGAGGGGAGGGTCGGTGACCGGCGTCCGCGATCCGTCGTCCGACTGCCCGCTCGCACCGTCACCCCCGCCCAGCCGCACGTCGACGCCCGCGTCGGCGCGCAGCTGCGGCTCCCACGGGTCGTTGCGCAGGGTGCGGCGGTGCTGCCCGGCCATGCGCCGCCGCAGCCGGGCCGCGAGCCGGGAGACGGTCGTGCCGTCCGCCTCGCCGAGCAGCTCCGCCAGGTTCTCCGTGAACGGCGTGGGCGTCCGCGGATCTCCCGCGTCGATCCGGTGGTTGGCCTGCACGCTCATCAGCAGCACGACGCGCCGCTTGTCCTCGAAGTGCTCCCACACCCGGGCCGCGTTGCCCGCGAAGCAGCAGTCCAGGATCACCACGATCCGCTCCGCACGGCTCGTGGCCAGCACCGTGGCCATCAGGTCGCCGAACTTCACGGCGCCGGAGAACACCGTGTGCTCCCCGGCGAACACCTCGGCGTCGCGCATCTGCAGGTACAGCTCGTCGCCGCCGCTGGGGATCGCCCCGTGCCCGGCGAAGTACACCAGCAGCAGCCCCCGCGCCTCCCGGGCGACCCGTTGCAGCTCCCGTCCCGCCTCGGCGAGGTCCGGCGACCGGAGCGGGGTGATGTCCTCACCGGCGAACACCCGCCCGCGCACCAGCGCCTCGCGCAGCACGCGCACGTTGTTCCCGACCGCCGGCAGCTCGCCGGGCACCCCGTGCGGCGGCTTCGTGTGGCGATAGTCGGACACGCCGATCAGCAGCGCCCGGTCCATCGGCTCCCCCGCGTCCTGAGGCTGCACCGGCCTACCCGTCGTGGCGGTTCACCGGTTCGACTCGGCCCTGCGGCGGTTCGCCGTCCTCGACCGCGCGGCGATTGTCCCGCCAGGCCCGCACACCCCGCCTGACCTGCTCCAGCAGCTCCTGGAACACCACGGTGGCGCCCGCCGACGTGACGGCGATGACGATCTCCTGGCTCGTCCCCATCGGGGTGCCGTCGTGGGCGGTGGCGGGCCGTTCGCGGATCCGGACCCGCCCGTCCCGCAGCAGGTCCTCCAGCGGCCTCTCCCGCTCCAGCCAGTTGCGCAGGGCGGTGACGTCGCCCTCCGTCGCCTTCCCTTCGAGCCGTATACGGATGTCCTGGTCGGCCACTCCGTCCCCCTCAGCCATAACTCACCATCATGGCACCGCCGTTGCGCCCTGGGGAGGGTCCGTACGCAGGTGCCCGGCCGGCATCCCGCCGCGCCCCTGCACCTCCCGCAGCCGGCGCCGCACATGCTCCACGGCCCCCTCCCTGCGCCCCGGCACCCGGCCCCGCAACCTCACCAGCTCCAGGCCCAGTTCCCGCACCCGCACCGGGTCGTCGATCCGGCCCCACTGGTGGTGGGCGCGGTCCACCGCCGCCTCCACGGCGGGCGCGTCGGCCGGCTGCCCGGCGGCCAGCCGGACGCCCGCCACCGCCATCCACGCACGGCAGCTGCGGGCCGCGTCGCCCGCCAGCATCGCCAGGTCCGCGCGGACCTCCGTCCAGTGCAGCGCCTCCTCGGACACCGGGCCGTGCGCGAACCCCGCCGCCTGCTCCAGCCGCGCCGCCAGCGCGTCCGCCTCCGCGTGCCGCCCCGCGCGCACGGCCGCCGTGACCGCCGCGTGCGGGTCGCCCGGCAGCGGCCCGCGCTGCTCCAGCACCAGGTCGGTGCCCGCGCCCTCCGGCGCGATCCGGGCCAGCGCCCGCTGGTGCAGCTCCTCCTCCGCCGGCCGCCGCCCGCTGCGCAACAGCGTCGCCAGCGCCCTCATGTACGCGGGGGACGCCACCCCGCGCCGGGCCGGCGGGGGCGCGATGCGACCGTAAACGGCCGCGTCCCGCCCGCAGTCCAGCGGGAACGGCCGGCCCGGCGCGGGCGGTGCGCACAGCGCCTGCCAGGTGTCCGCGTCGGCACGCAGATCCAGGAACAGCGTCGTCGCGCCCGCCGGGCGCAGCCGCAGCTCGTCCCGGAACCAGTGCCAGGGCAGCGCCGTGTACCGCACGGTCGACGGGGTGGTGCGGGCCAGCGCCAGGTGCGGCAGCCGCTGCCTGCGGTCCAGGCGCAGCTCCCCCGCCACGTACACGGTCAGCGGGCCGGGCGCCGCGGCCGCCGCGCGCAGCCGGGTCAGCACCGCCTGCGGCTCCAGCGGGTCGGCCAGCTCCACCACGTTCGCGGTGTCCGCGCCGGACAGCACCGACGGGGGCACCGCCGCGAGCACCGGGAGCACCGACGCGGCGTCCACCAGCCGTCCCCGGCCCAGCGGCGACGCCGCCAGCAGCAGCACGGTCCCGGGCATGGTCCCCTCCCCCTGTCGATCACCTACCGCAGCACCGTAACCGCTGCGGTCGCAAACGGGGGCGTCACAGCGGTGAACGTCCCCCTTCGCGGCGTTCGACCCCCGCGCCCCGGCCGCGCCGCACCGCGAACACGGTGGTGTCGTCCTCCAGACGCCCCCGGCAGTGCCGCAGCGTCCGGTCCCGTACCGTCAGCACCAGGCGGCCGGGGGCCATCAGCCTCGGGTCGGCGCCCACGGCCTCCCGCACCGCCTCCACCACCTTGAAGAAGCGGCCCTCCCGGTCCCGTGCCTCCGTCACCCCGTCCGTCACCACCAGCAGCGTCTCGTCGGCGTCCAGACGCACCCGGCGCACCGGCGGACGGCCGGGCGCCAGCTCGCGGTAGCCGAGCGGCAGCCCTCCGGCCACCGGCAGCCGCCGCACCCCCGACGGGCCCACGGCCAGCGGGGGTTCGTGGCCGAGGACGACGGCGTCGACGACGTCGTCCTCGGCCGCGGGGAAGGCGAGCAGCACCGCCGTGGCGAACCGGTCGCCGTCCGCGCGGCCGAGGGCGGTCGTGTACGCGCGGTGCCGCACCATTCGCGACTCCAGCCGGTCGGCGACCACCCCCAGGTCCGCCTCGTGGTACCCGGCCTCGCGGAACGTGCCGAGCAGCACCGCCGCCGTCTCCACCGCGCCCAGCCCCTTGCCCTGCACGTCCCCGACGAAGACACGGGTGCCGTGCGGGCCGGGCTGGATGTCGTAGAAGTCGCCGCCGACCCGGGCCTGGGCGTCGGCGGTGAGATAGACGCCCGCGTGCTCCAGGCCGCCCCAGCCGGGCGGCAGCGGTCTCAGCACGGTGCGCCGCACGGTGTCCGTCACGTCCCGCATGTGCAGCGTCCGACGCTCGCCGCGCACCCGCACCGCGCACGCCAGCGTGGCGAGGACACCGCCGAGTGCGACCAGGATGAAGTCGGGCAGGCCTGCCTGGAACTGGTGCGGCCAGGCGTTGTCGACCAGGGTGTAGGCGGCCATGGACAGCACCGAGAACACCGCCGTGCCCCACACCCCGCACAGCGCGGCCGCGATGCCCGGCACCAGCACGATCCAGGAGACGATCCGGAACTCGCCGGTGGTGTTGTAGTCGGCCACCGCGATCGCGGCGAGCAGCACCAGCGGCGGCACCCAGGCGACGCTGCGGCCCCGCACGCGCAGCAGCTTCTGCCGCTCCACGACGTCGCCCAGGCCGGCCGTCGCGTACGGCTCGGGCAGGGCGTGTCCTGTGGTGGCCGGACTCACGGCCCCAGCGAAACACGCGCCCGTGACGGTCGCATCCCCTCCCGCGCGGGCGTCACCCCGTGCGATCGAGTTGCCGCCCGGGCGCGGCAGGTGTGCTCTGGAGGGGCGGGGGACGCCAGGAAGGAGTGCTCCCATGGCGCACGCGGCGCCCCGGACCCGGGGCATGATCGAACAGGGCCGCAGCATCGACGTCTTCGACGCCCGCACCCATCGCATGGCCCGAGTCGTCCTGCCCGTCCTCGCCGGGCTGATCTACGGCTACTGGGCCGCGGCCAACCGCCGCTACGGCGGCCCCGTCACCGGCTGGAACCTGCTCTTCGGCTTCCTCACCGCGCTCGTCTTCGCCGCGGTCCTCATCACCCTGCTCACCGTGGCCCCGAAACTCCGCCGCGAGGTCCACGCCCTGTCCTGGGCCGCCTTCGCCGGCTGCGCGGCCGGCTTCCTCTTCAGCCAGTCCAACGGCAGTGTCTACCGCTCCGCGGCGCTGGGGGTGGGCGTGATGGCGGGCACGTTCCTGATCATGTTCTACCGGTACTACACGAAGGAGGACGCGGAGGGTCACCGCCTGGAGTGAGGCGGGGGCTCTTCCCGACACGGGCGCGCGCAGGCAGCACGCCTCCAGCGGGCCCGAGCCGCACCCCCGTACGGCCACCGAGGTGCCGGGAACTGTTGCACGCCGGGTGCGGGCCGCACGGTGGCTGATCGCGCAGTTCCC
>MUNG01000529.1 GCA_002154585.1 Streptomyces pseudogriseolus | reverse complement strand
CATCGACGACGTCGTCGCCTCGCTGGCCGAACTGGGGGCCCTGATCGGCGTCCCCGCCGGCGACGACATCACCCTGGCCTGCCAGGAGACCGTGCACCGGCTGTCCCGCGGGCTCCCCACGAAACGCTGGATACTCGTCTTCGACAACGCCGACTCCCCGGAGCAGCTGGCCCGCTACTTCCCCAAGGGCGGAGGCGGGCACATCCTCGTCACCTCCCGCAACCAGGGCTGGGCCCAGCAAGGACTGGCCGAGCAGATCGACGNNGTGACCTGCCGCTCGCGGTGGAACAGGCGGCGGCCTGGCTCGCCGAGACCGCCACCCCCATCGAGCACTACCTGGAGCAGCTGGCGCGGCAGACCACCGAGGTCCTCGCGCTGAGCCAGCCGGCCGACTACCCGAAGACGGTCGCCGCCACCTGGAACGTCTCGATCGCCCAGATGGAGGAACGCTCCCGCGCCGCGGTCCGGCTGCTCCAACTGTGCGCCTTCCTCGGCCCCGAACCCATCTCCGCGAAACTCCTCTACGGCAGGGAGATGATCGAGGCGCTCAAACCGTACGACCCGGCCCTCCAGGAGAGCCTGCTGCTCGGGCGCATCATCCGCGAGATCGGCCGGTTCGCCCTCGCCAAGGTCGACCAGAGGACCAACAGCATCCAGGTGCACCGCCTGGTGCAGGCGGTCATCCGCTCCCAGATGTCGGAGGCGGAGCAGGGGGACGCCCGCCGCGTGGTGCACCAGGTGCTCGCCGGGGCGCGTCCCGACGGCGACGAACCCATCGACGACCCCGAGACCTGGCCCCACTTCGCACTCGTTTGGCCGCACCTCGCGGCCTCGGAGGCCCGCAGCAGCGAGGTGACCGAGACCCGCAGACTGCTCATCGACCGCGTCCGCTACCTCTGGAAGCGCGGCGACTTCCCGGCCGCCAGACGGCTCGCCGAGGACGTGCTCGACCACTGGCGGACGATGCTGGGCGAGGACGACATCCAGTACCTGTACCTGCGCTGCCAGCTCGCCAACATCCGGCGCTCGCAGGGGCGTTACGTGGAGGCGCTGGGCATCGACGAGGAACTGCTCGAGAAGCAGACCCGGGTGCTCGGACCCACCCACCCGCACACCTACGTCACCATGTCGTCGCTCGCCATCGACCTCGCCGCCCTCGGCGAGTAC
>MUNG01000528.1 GCA_002154585.1 Streptomyces pseudogriseolus | reverse complement strand
GGGGGGAGCTTTCGCGGCGGGCCGGGGGGTCAGACCCGGCCGGCCGCGGGGGTGGCCGCGAAGTGCTCGCGCAGCACGGCCAGCACCTCGGCGGGCCGCTCCGAGAGGAAGAAGTGGCCGCCGGAGAAGACCCGCAGGTCGGAGTCGGCCTCGGTGTGCCCGCTCCAGTCGCGGGCCTCCTCCAGCGACGTCCGGGGATCGGCGTCCCCGGTCAGCACGGTCACCGGGCAGCGCACCCGCGCGCCGGGCTCGCAGCGGTAGGTCTCCACGGCCCGGTAGTCGCTGCGGATGGCGGGCAGCACCATGCGCAGCACCTCCTCGTCGTCGAGGAGCTGGGAGTCCGTGCCGTTCAGGGCGCGCAGTTCGGCGATCACCCCGTCGTCGTCGAGCGTGTGCACCCGCTCGTCGCGGGTCCGGGACGGCGCACGGCGGCCCGAGGCGAACAGCCGCACCGGACCGGAGCCGGCCCGCTCCATGCGACGGGCCACCTCGAACGCCACCAGGGCGCCCATGCTGTGCCCGAAGAAGGTCAGCGGACGGTCGTCCCAGCCCGCCAGCGCCGCCGTGACCCCGTCCGCGAGTTCGGCCACCGAGGCGGGCCCGGGCTCACTGCGGCGGTCCTGCCGTCCGGGGTACTGGATGGCGACCACGTCGACATCGGGGCTCAGCGCGGTGGCGACGGGCACGTAGAAGCTCGCCGACCCGCCGGCGTGCGGGAAGCACACCAGACGGTCGGCCGCCTCGGGAGAGGGCCGGAACCTGCGGATCCACAGGTCGGACGGGGTGGAGCTCATGAAACGTGGATGTCCTTCCATCGGGTGACGAGCCGTCGGGCCTGCGCGGCCCGACGGACGTCAGGCGTCCTCGGCGTCGGGCCCGTAGACCTCGACCCGGTCGGTGACACGGCGGACGTGGATGCACTCGCCGGGGCACTCCTTGGCCGAGTCGACGACGTCGGTGAGCACGTCCAGCGGAATGCGCGTGGTCGCACCGGGCGTCTGGAGCAGCTCGTCCTGCTCGCTCTTCACATAGGCCAGACCGTCGATGTCCAGCTCGAAGATCTCGGGCGCGTACTGGGCGCAGATGCCGTCACCGGTGCACAGTTCCTGGTCGATCCAGACTTCCAGGTCTTCGTCGTTCGTCGTCTGGGGGGACATTCACACCTGCCTGGCGGAGTCGTGGTGGAGATCGGGGGAGGGGCGGAGAAGGGGAAACGCGGTGATCAGGTCGGGCGGGACGGCGTCCGCCGGGTCAGACCCGCATGGGCTGCGGCGCGTCACGGCGGGCCGGGTCCGGACCGTCGTACTCGCGGATGATCTCGTACCGCGTGTTGCGCTCCACCGGGCGGAAGCCGGCGTCGCGGATCAGGTCGAGCAGGTCCTCGCGGGTCAGCTTGTCCGGGGTGCCGTACTGGTCGGCGTCGTGCGTGATCTTGTACTCGACGACCGAGCCGTCCATGTCGTCGGCGCCGTGCTGCAGCGCCAGCTGCGCCGTCTGCACGCCGTGCATGACCCAGAAGACCTTGACGTGCGGCACGTTGTCGAACAGCAGCCGCGACACCGCGAAGGTCCTCAGCGCCTCCGCGCCGGTGGCCATCTGCGTCCGCGCCTGGAGCCGGTTGCGGATCTTGCCGTCCTTCATGTCGACGAAGTCGTGCTGGTACCGCAGCGGGATGAAGACCTGGAAACCGCCGGTCTCGTCCTGGAGTTCACGCAGCCGCAGCACGTGGTCCACGCGGTGGCGGCGCTCCTCGATGTGGCCGTAGAGCATGGTGCACGGGGTCTTCAGACCCTTCTCGTGCGCCAGGCGGTGGATGCGGGACCAGTCCTCCCAGTGGGTGCGGTGGTCCACGATGTGCTGCCGGACCTCCCAGTCGAAGATCTCCGCGCCGCCGCCGGTGAGCGACTCGAGTCCCGCGTCGATCAGTTCGTCGAGGATGTCGGAGGCCGACATGCCGGAGATCGTCTCGAAGTGGTGGATCTCGGTGGCGGTGAACGCCTTCAGCGACACGTTCGGCAGCGCCGCCTTCAGCTCGCGCAGCGACCGCGGGTAGTAGCGCCACGGCAGGTTCGGGTGCAGGCCGTTGACGATGTGCAGCTCGGTGAGGTTCTCGCCCTCCATCGCCTTGGCGAGCCTGACGGCCTCCTCGATGCGCATCGTGTACGCGTCCTTCTCACCCGGCTTGCGCTGGAAGGAGCAGTACGCGCACGACGCGGTGCACACGTTGGTCATGTTCAGGTGACGGTTGACGTTGAAGTGGACGACGTCGCCGTTCTTCCGCGTCCGCACCTCGTGGGCGAGCCCGCCGAGCCACGCCAGGTCGTCCGACTCGTAGAGCGCGAGACCGTCCTCACGGGTCAGCCGCTCACCGGAGCGGACCTTCTCCTCCAGCTCGCGCTTGAGCCCAGTGTCCATGGCCGGGGTCCTCCTCGGTCAGTGCCTCACGGCACACGTAGTGGGTCCGAGCACGCTCAGCACGTGGCTCGTCGGCCCCGGGGCGGAACGAACTCCCGCGAACCGTGGACCGGCCGACCCGCCCGGGGACGGTCGGGCGGGACGGGCACGGCCGCACCATCCGGCGGTCGCACCGAAACCGTCCGGCAGGAACCCGTGGGGCCGGCCGCGATCCGGATGCCACGGGCCCCGGCCGGACGACGGGACATCGACACCGCGGCGAGTGGGGCACTTCCCATCCTGGCGGAGGGCAGTCTGGGGAAACCCCCATACCCGCAACGGGTTTGCTGGGGGCCACGGCCCCGTGCCGCCCGGCACGTCCCTGGCCGAACGGCAGACAAGGAAGCCACCGCCCATGACGTCACCACTGACCCTGGCGCACTCGCCGTGCCCCAACGACACGTTCGTCTTCCACGCCTGGACCGAGGGGCTGCTCCCCGGGGCGCCCGAGCCGCGGCTCACCTTCGCCGACATCGACATCACCAACGGCATGGCCGAGCGCGCCGAGCTGGACGTCCTGAAGATCTCCTACGGCGTACTGCCCCACGTCCTCGAGGACTATGCACTGCTGCCGTGCGGCGGCGCCCTCGGGCACGGCTGCGGCCCCCTCGTCCTGTCCGCCGAACCCCGTGAGCCCGCGGCGCTGACCGGCGCCCGCATCGCCGTCCCCAGCACCGGCTCCACCGCCTACCTGCTGTTCCGGCTGTGGGCCGCCGACGCCGTGCCGGACGGCGTCGGGGACATCGTCGTCCTGCCGTTCCACGAGATCATGCCCGCCGTCCGCGACGGCCGCGTCGACGCCGGACTGGTCATCCACGAGGCCCGCTTCACCTACCGCCGCCACGGCCTGCACAGCGTCGCCGACATGGGCGAGGAGTGGGAGAAGCGGACCGGCCTGCCCATCCCCCTCGGCGCCATCGTCGCCCGCCGCTCCCTCGGCGAACCCCTGCTGCACGAGATCGCCGGCGCCGTACGGGCCTCCCTGCGCGCCGCCCGCCACGACCCCGACGCCTCCCGCGACTACGTCCTGCGCCACGCCCAGGAGATGGAACCCGACGTCGTCGACCAGCACATCGACCTCTACGTCAACGAGTTCACCGCCGACCTCGGCCAGGACGGACTGAGCGCCGTCCGCACCCTGCTGGACAGCTCCGCCCGGCTGGGCCTGCTGCCCCCGCTCCCGGACGGCGCACTGGACGTGACGGCCCGCCTCTGAGATCGCCCGGCGACGGAACGACAACGCTAGAAGTTCTCTTAGAGCCCCCGGCCGAAGCACGGGAACCGACCGGCCACCTCCCCATAATCGCCCTGGAGGACGGCCCGGCACCGGGAGCGCCAAGGCCGTCCACCGCGAGGGCGCACACCACGCAGCCCGCCCTCGCCGGCCCCGGCGTCCACGGCGCCGGGGCCGACGCCGATGGCCCGCGCCCCACCGGCGAGCCGCCGCGCCCGCCGCCGAAGGGAGACCGATCCGTGAGCTCCGTGAGCGAGGACAGGCTTCGCGACTTCCTGACCCGAGTCTCCGCCGACCTCCAGCGCACCCGTGCCCGGCTCCGTCAGGTCGAGGCCAAGGCCACGGAACCCATCGCCGTCGTCTCCATGAGCTGCCGCTACCCCGGCGGCGTACGCACGCCCGAAGACCTGTGGCGCCTCGTCGACACCGGCACGGACGGCATCTCCGGCTTCCCCGAGAACCGCGGCTGGGACCTCGACGCCCTCTACCACCCCGACCCCGCCCACCCCGGCACCTGCTACACCCGGGAAGGCGGCTTCCTGCACGACGCCGCCGACTTCGACCCCGCCTTCTT
>MUNG01000527.1 GCA_002154585.1 Streptomyces pseudogriseolus | reverse complement strand
GGTAGGCGGAGATCTCCGCCTGGTGGGTGGCCTGCTCGGGGTCGTCGGCGTACCAGGCGCCCAGGGGCGGGATGCGCATCGCGGCGCCGTTGCCCCACGACCCCTGGCCGTTGAAGAGCGCGGCGGACAGTTCCCGCCAGTCGCCGCCCTCGCGGACCAGGCGCAGCAGCCGGTTGACCGCGGGACCGTACCCCCGGTCGAAGTCGTGGCGGTGGGCGAAGGAGCGGGCCAGGGCGTCCTGGTCGATGCGGTGGTGCCCGGCCAGGACGGTGACGACGGAACACGCCATCTCCGTGTCGTCGGTCCACTGCCAGGGGCCCTCGGGCAGCTCACGGCGCTTGAGCAGCGGGTAGTTCACCGGCACGAAGAACTGCGAGCCGAGCGCATCCCCCACCGACAGGCCGCACAGGCTCGCCAGCGCGCGCTCCAGCCGCGCCTCGGGGGAATGATCAGTGGTCATCGCCTCGCAACTCTCCCATCCGGCACTCGCCGACTCCAGCACATTCTCGTCTGCTATCCCGTGATCGGATAGGGCTCCGGGTCCCGCCAGCGGTCGAAGGGCCGGTCCAGGGTGTACTTCCCGTTCTCGCCCAGGACGAGCATCCTCACCTCGGCGTTCCCCGGGTTGGACAGCGACTCGAACTCCGCCACGGTCCAGTGGAACCACCGCATGCAGAACAGCCGCATGGCCAGACCGTGGGTGACGATGAGGACGTTCGGCGGGTGGTCCGGGTCCTCGAAGCTGCGGAACAGGCTCTCCAGGAAGCCGCCGACCCGGTCGTAGACGTCGGCGCCGGACTCGCCCTGGGCGAAGCGGTAGAAGAAGTGACCGTAGGCGTCCCGGTAGGCCTTCTGGAGGCGGACGTCCTCGCGGTCCTGCCAGTTGCCCCAGTCCTGTTCGCGCAGCCGGGGCTCCTCGCGGACGCGTATCAGATCGGGCTCGAGGTGGAAGGCGTTCAGGGTCTCGAGCGTCCGCCGGTACGGGGAGACGTAGACGCTGACCCGCTCCTGGCCGAAGACGCCGCGGAGCCGCTCGCCCGTCGCCTCGGCCTGCTTTCTGCCCCGCTCGGTGAGACCGAGGGCGTGGTCGGGTTCGCGCTCATAAACGGTGTCGTCAACATTGCCCGTTGATTCACCGTGCCGGACAAGGACGATGCGCCGTGGTCGTGCCATGCCAAAACACTAGATCGGGTGAGGCCGCGACGGGCACTCGTGCGGGTCCCGTACGGCATTTGTCACACATGTTCGCCGCGCACGGGACGGTGCCGGGTGCGCCGGCGGCTCACACCGTCCAGGCGGACTCCATGTCGACGATGTCACCCGCGAGGGCCGCGACGTCCGCCTCGGTCTGCGCCCGCAGCGCCAGTCGCTCCACGCGTTCCCTGCGGTACTTGCCGTGTTCGGCGGCGGAGCGCCACATCGACAGGACGAGGTACTCGCTGCCCGGCGCCTCGCCGAACAGCCCCCGCACCATGCCGGGCGAGCCGGCCATCGCCGGGTTCCACACCTTCTCCTGCATCAGCACGAAGTGCTCGGCGCGCTCCTCGTGGACACGGCACAGCGCGACCCTGATCAGGTCGGCGTCGGTGAAGCGCGGTTCGAACCCGGTCTTCACGTCGAAGCGGTGGTCGAACAACCTGACCTCGGCGTTCGTGAAGGTGCCGGCCTGGGACGCGGCGAGCCGGTCGTGGGACCGGGCCATGAAGGAGTCGTAGAAGGCGCGGCTCTCCCAGAAGGAGAAGATGTGCGCCACGTCCTGCCGCCCCCGGCTCCAGCCTCCGCCCTGCGCGCGAAACCCCGGCTCCCCCAGAA
>MUNG01000526.1:267-500 GCA_002154585.1 Streptomyces pseudogriseolus | reverse complement strand
TCGCCGGCAGCGCGGTGCTGCGCGGGTCGTACCACCTGTACCAGGGCATCGGCGGCTTCGTCGGCAACATGGTCATGGGCGTGGTCTTCGTGTACCTGTACCGCCGCTGGGGGCGCGTCGGGCCGCTGGTGGCCGCGCACACCCTCCTCGACATCGGCGCGTTCGTCGGCTACGCGCTGCTGGCGGGGAAGGTCGACTGGCTGCCGACGGCGTGAGCCGGGACGAAGGGGGCG
>MUNG01000526.1:0-220 GCA_002154585.1 Streptomyces pseudogriseolus | reverse complement strand
GCGGCCGAGCCGCTGCGACCAGTACGGGGCCAGCGCGGTGTGCGCGCTGCCGGTGACCGCGTCCTCGTCGATGCCGACGTTGGGGAAGAAGCAGCGCGAGACGAAGTCGTACTCCGCCTCCGGGTCCCCGGCGCGGGCGGTGGCGATGACGCCGCGCTCGGAGTAGGTCCTCAGGGCCCTGTGGTCGGGGCGCAGGGCGCGCACGGTGCCCTCGTCGGCC
>MUNG01000525.1:628-755 GCA_002154585.1 Streptomyces pseudogriseolus | reverse complement strand
CCGTCCGCAGCAGACGCATGTACAGCAGCGAGAACAGCGAGCCGACCAGCAGAAGCAGCAGCGCCACCGCCGTGCCGTACCCGATCAGGCTGTTCTGGAAGGCCTGTTCGTACATGAACAGCGGCAG
>MUNG01000525.1:0-579 GCA_002154585.1 Streptomyces pseudogriseolus | reverse complement strand
CCGTCCACCTCGGCGGCCTCGGTGATCTCCTTCGGGATCTCGTTCAGCGCGGCGGAATACACCAGCATCGAGAACGCCGTCCCGCGCCACACGTTGGCGAAGGACACCGCCAGGATCGGCAGGGTGAACAGCCAGTTCTGCGAGGGCAGATGCAGCCAGTCCAGGACCGCGTTCAGCGTCCCCTCGCGGCGGAAGAACGCGTACAGCAGGAACCCCGCCACCACCTCCGGCAGCACCCACGCCGTGACGACGACACCGCCGGTCAGCGTGCGCACCGGCTTCGACGCCCGCTGCATCAGCGCGGCCAGCGCCAGCCCCAGCGTGTTCTGCCCGACCAGCGCCGACGCCACCGTGAACACCAGCGTCAGCCAGACGGCGTTGAGGAACGCGTCGTCGCGGAACGCCCGCCGGAAGTTGTCCAGGCCGACGAACGACTCCTGCGCCTGGCCGGTCAGCTGGAGATCGGTGAAGGCGATGAGGACGCAGTACGCGATCGGCCCCGCGAGGAACACGAGCAGCAGCGCCAGCGCGGGGGTGAGCGGCAGGAAGCGGGGCAGGAACCGGCGCGGGCCGGCCCGC
>MUNG01000524.1 GCA_002154585.1 Streptomyces pseudogriseolus | reverse complement strand
CGGGAGGGCCCGGCGGGCCCTGGGGTCCCGGGTTCGGTCACGGCGGCCCCTGGGGCGGCCGAGGACGCGGCGGACCCAGGGGGAGGGCACGGCGCGGTGACGTCCGCGCGTCGATCCTCGCCCTGCTGAAGGACCGTCCGATGCACGGGTACGAGATGATCCAGGAGATCGCCGAGCGCAGCGGCGGGGCGTGGAAGCCCAGCCCCGGCTCGGTCTACCCGACCCTTCAGCTGCTGGAGGACGAGGGTCTGATCATCAGCGAGTCCGAGGGCGGCAAGAAGCTGTTCTCCCTCACCGAGGCCGGCCGCACGGCCGCCGAGGACGGCCCGGAGGCTCCCTGGGAAGAGGCCTCGCGCGGGGTCGACTGGGAGGCGCTGGGCGAGATCCGGCAGGCCGGGTTCGGGCTGATGGAGGCCTTCGGGCAGGTCTGGAAGACGGGGAGCAAGGAGCAGCGGGACAAGGCGCTCGCCGTCATCAACGAGGCCCGTAAGAAGCTGTACCTGATCCTCGCCGACGAGCACTGAGCCGGCGGCCGACGGTCGCTGAGGGGACCGAGGGGCG
>MUNG01000523.1 GCA_002154585.1 Streptomyces pseudogriseolus | reverse complement strand
CGACATGGGCGGGCGCCGGGCCGCGGGGGGTGTCGGGGTCGCTGGGCCCGAGAGGCGGTGGAGGGCTTCCAGGAGGCGGGTGAGGCGGGTGGTGCAGGCGTCCTCCTGGGAGAGGGTGCCCGAGACCCAGGCGAGTTCCGGGCCGAGGGTCTGGGACCAGGCGGGGTCCAGGAGCGGCTGGTAGGTGTAGAGGCCCGCGCTGATCCTGCGGGCCGCGCGCCTCAGCGCGCGGGCCGCCTCCGCGGACTCCTCCGGTGTGGCCGCGCCCCGGTGGAGGCGCAGCGCGCGGAGGAACTCGGTCGCCCGCTCCCGCAGATGCCGGGCCAGGACGTCCGCCGGGTCATGGTGCTGCTGTGCCACGCCGGCGCCTCCGGGCGTCAATGAGCGTCTCCTGGATGTTGCGCAGGGGCTGGCCGTCCGCGTCCGTGGAGTGCCGGGTCCATTCGCCGTCCGCACCGAGGTGCCAGGACGCGGTGGTGTCGGACATCCCGGTCTCCAGCAGCCGGTTGAGGGCGGCCCGGTGCGCCGGGTCGGTGACCCGTACCATCGCCTCGATCCGCCGGTCGAGGTTGCGGTGCATCATGTCGGCGCTGCCGATCCACACCTCGGGCTCGCCGCCGTTGCCGAAGGCGAACACCCGTGAGTGTTCGAGGAAGCGGCCGAGGACGGACCGTACCCGCACGTTCTCCGACAGCCCCGGCACGCCGGGCCGGATCGCGCAGATGCCGCGCACCCAGATGTCGACCGGCACGCCGGCCTGGGACGCCCGGTAGCAGGCGTCGATGACGGCCTCGTCGACCATCGAGTTGACCTTGATGCGCACGTACGCGGGCCGCCCGGCGCGATGGTGCTGCGCCTCCTTGTCGATCCGTGAGATCAAGCCGTCCCGCAGGGACTTGGGGGCGACCAGCAGCCGCCGGTAGGTCTCGCGCCGGGAGTAGCCGGAGAGGCGGTTGAACAGGTCGGAGAGGTCCGCGCCGACCTGCGGGTCCGCGGTGAGCAGCCCGAGGTCCTCGTACAGCCGGGCCGTCTTCGGGTGGTAGTTGCCGGTGCCGACGTGGCTGTACCGCCGCAGCGTCTCGCCCTCCTGACGGACCACCAGCGACAGCTTGCAGTGGGTCTTCAGGCCGACCAGGCCGTACACGACGTGGCAGCCGGCCTCCTCCAGCTTGCGCGCCCACTTGATGTTGGCGTGCTCGTCGAAGCGGGCCTTGATCTCGACGAGTACCAGGACCTGCTTGCCGGACTCGGCGGCGTCGATGAGGGCGTCCACTATCGGGGAGTCGCCGGAGGTCCGGTACAGGGTCTGCTTGATGGCCAGCACGTCCGGGTCGCCGGCCGCCTGCTCCAGGAACGCCTGCACCGACGTGGAGAACGAGTCGTACGGGTGGTGCAGCAGCACGTCCCGGCTGCGCAGCGCGGCGAAGATGTCCGGCGCGGACGCCGACTCCACCTCGGCCAGGTCGCGGTGGGTGCCGGCGACGAACTTCGGGTACTTCAGCTCGGGCCGGTCCAGGCTGTGGATGCGGAACAGGCCGGTCAGGTCGAGCGGGCCGGGCAGCGGGTACACCTCGGCCTCGGAGATCTTCAGCTCGCGCACGAGGAGGTCCAGGACCTCGCGGTCGATGGACTCCTCGACCTCCAGGCGTACCGGCGGGCCGAAGCGGCGCCGCATGAGCTCCTTCTCCAGCGCCTGGAGCAGGTTCTCCGCGTCGTCCTCCTCGACCTCGAGGTCCTCGTTGCGGGTGAGCCGGAAGGCGTGGTGCTCCAGCACCTCCATGCCCGGGAACAGCTCCTCCAGGTGGGCGGCGATGACGTCCTCGATGGGGACGTAGCGGCCGGGGGAGCACTCCAGGAAGCGGGACAGCAGCGGCGGCACCTTCACCCGGGCGAAGTGCTTGTGCCCGGTGACCGGGTTGCGCACGACGACGGCCAGGTTCAGCGACAGGCCCGAGATGTACGGGAAGGGGTGCGCCGGGTCCACCGCGAGCGGGGTCAGCACCGGGAAGATCTGGTGCCGGAACAGGGTGAACAGCCGGGCCTGCTCCTTCTCCGCCAGCTCGTTCCAGCGGACCAGGTGGATGCCCTCCTCCGCGAGGGCGGGGGCGACGTCCTCGTGGTAGCAGGCGGCGTGCCGGGCCATCAGCTCGCGGGAGCGGGCCCAGATCATCTCCAGCACCTCACGCGGCTGGAGGCCGGAGGCGGAGCGGGTGGCCACGCCGGTGGCTATGCGCCGCTTGAGGCCCGCCACCCGGACCATGAAGAACTCGTCCAGGTTGCTGGCGAAGATCGCGAGGAAGTTCGCCCGCTCCAGCAGCGGGGTCTCGGGGTCCTCGGCCAGTTCGAGCACCCGCTCGTTGAACGCCAGCCAGCTGCGCTCGCGGTCGAGGAAACGGCCCTGGGGCAGCGGGACGGCGCCCTCCGTGAGCGCCTCCTCGTAGCCGTCCAGGTCGGCGTCGATGTCGGGTTCCAGATCGGACACCGTTCCGGCCACGGTGTGCGGCCGGTGCGCGGCGATGGAGCCCACGGAGGGCTGCGCGTGCTGGACCTGTGCCTGGGTGTTGGGCTGGCTCATGACCCCATTCTTCCGCGCGAAGGGCGTCACGGGCGCGTCGGAGAGCGCGGGTGGGAGCGGTGGGGGCCCTGAGGCGCTCCCGTACCGTCCGTTCACCCCGCTGGGTGAGGGATCTGGCGCGGCGGGTCGCATTCACCGAGCGTCGCAAGGCCGTCTGAATCCATGGTTACGGCGACATGACGTCCAGGGCAGCGGGCGGTGGCCCGCGGGGGTGTTCCGGCCGGGACACGACAAGGGAGGACGACCGGCGGACACGGCGAGGGGGCGCGCCACGCGGGCACGCCCCCTGCCGGATCCTGCGCGTCAGCCCCGCGCGGTTGCCGTGGTGCGGCGCACCACCTGGAAGGCCGCGTACGTCAGCAGGGCGGCGACGGCGAGCAGGATGCCGGAGGCGACCAGCTGGAGCGGCCAGTAGTGGGCGGCGGGATGGAAGTCCCGGTAGAAGCTGACGGCGCCCAGCTCGTCCAGGGTCGCGCGGCAGCTGTCCATCGCGCCGCTCAGACAGGGCGCCGCCAGCCGGTCGCCGTCGGCGGTCAGGACGCCCTCGCCGACATGGAGGCCCGATCCGGACGGGCCGGCCGTCAGGGCGCTGACCTTGGTGACCGGGGACCACAGATACGGCAGGGCGGCGTGCACGAGGGCCCACAGCACGCCGAGCGCGACGGTGGCCGTGGCGAGCGCGGCCATGGCCCGGCGCAGCAGCAGTCCCGCGAGGACGCCGAGGGCCAGTCCGGTGAGCGCGAGGGCCACCGGGACGGTGCCGTTGGCGTAGAAGGTGGCGGCGTCGTACCACGGCTTGATGGTGTCGATGCGGTGCTCGCCCGCCGTCCACGCCCTGCGGTGCAGCCAGGCCGTCAGGCCCGTCGCCGTGACGGTCAGCGCGGCCGGGAAGGTGAGCCGGGAGACCAGCCAGCGGACCGGCGAGACGCCCTGGGTCCAGGCGAGGCGGGCCGTGCCGGACTCCGTCTCGCGCCCGGTCAGCGAGCCGCCGGCCCAGGCGGCGACCAGGAACGGCACGACGAGCACGGCGAACGTCGTGTAGGTGTACAGGTCCTTGTAGAGCAGGATGGAGTCCTGGTCGTAGGAGCAACGCGGGTTGAAGCCGCAGGCGTTGAAATCCTTCCAGGCCCCCGCCGAGGCGTCGGTGAGAGGGCCGCCGAGCCACAGCAGCGCCGCGCCGAGCAGCAGCGTGGCCACCGTGCCGGTGACGAGGGCCGGGCGGTGCAGCCGCAGCAGCCAGCGCAGCTGGCGGGCCGCGGCGGGAGCCGCCGGGGTGGTGGTCAGGGCGGCGGTCATGCGGCGGCCTCCGTGGGCTCGGGCGCGGGGGTCAGGGCCGGGGCCGTGGGGTTGCGCAGGTAGGACAGGACGAGGGCCTCGAGGGACGGGGTGCCGGTGCGCCAGTCGGTGGGCAGCGGGCCGGCCGGGCGGATCAGCGCGCCGAGCCGGCGGCCGGTGGTGCGGGTCTCGACGACCTCGTGCGGCCCGAGGTCCGCCCCCGCGGGGGCGGTCACCCGGGTGTGGGCGGCGAGCAGGTCGTCGATCTCGCCGGCCAGCCGGATCCGGCCGCCGCCGACCAGCAGCAGGTGGTCACAGGAGTCCTCCAGCTCGGCGACGACGTGCGAGGACATCACGATGGTGGTGCCGTGGGCGGCGGCCTCGCCCATCAGGAGACCCATCAGCTCGTGCCGGGCCTGGGGGTCCCCCCAGGCCTTCAAAGCACTGGGGGAGGGTCGAGGTCGGCCATCGGCTCGTCGAGCAGCAGCAGTTCGGGCCGCTTGCCCAGGGCGAGGGCGAGCGCGACCCGGGTGCGCTGGCCGCCGGACAGGGCGCGGATCCGCCGGTCCGGGTCCAGATCGCCGCCGGCCACGACCCGGCGCGCGGTGTCCGCGTCCCAGCGGCCGGGGTTCAGGTCGGCGCCCATGCGCAGCGTCTCGGCGACCGTGAGCTGCGGGTACAGCGGCTTGTCCTGGTCGACGAAGCCCACCCGGGCGCGGACGGCGCCCGGGTGGGCTTCGAGCACGCGGACGGTTCCCTCGGTGGGCACGAGCAGCCCGGCGGCGAGCGCGAGGAGGGTGGACTTGCCGGCGCCGTTGGGGCCGACGACGGCGCACACGCGTCCGGCGGGCAGCCGGAAGGAACAGTCGCGCAGCGCCCAGGCGCGCCGGCCGAAGCGCTTGCCGAGCGCGTCCGCCTCGAGGGCCGGGACGGTCATGACGGGTCTCCCTGGGGGGTGTGCGCAGGCGCGGGGTGCGCGGCCTGCTGCGGATAGTGCGTCTCGATGACGGCGGTGAACAGCGCGGCGACGTCCTCCCGCTCCAGCCCGGACTCCCGGGCCCGGGCGGCCCAGTCCTCCAGCTCCGCGCGCAGCGGGGAGTCGGCGGGGGCCGCGCCGAGGGAGCGGCGCACGAAGGTGCCGAGGCCGCGCCGCGCCTCGACCAGACCCTCGCGCTCGAGCTCCCGGTACGCCTTGAGCACCGTGTTCGGGTTGACGGCGGTGGCCTCCACGACCTCGCGGGCCGTGGGCAGCTTGTCGCCGGGGGCCAGCATGCCGAGCCGGATCGCCTGCTTGGTCTGCTGCACGATCTGGACGTAGGTGGCCACGCCGCTGCGCCGGTCGATGCGGTAGTCGACCACTCGACAACACCCTTTCACTAATTGAGTAGTGAAAGGGTGGTGCAAGGAGGGTGCGAAAGTCAACCGCGAACGCGTGAACCGCTGGGCGGGCCCCGTCCGATGAGGAGACGTGAGCGAGATGAGAAGCGACGGCGAGCTGCTGCGCGCCGTCACGGCCGACGGCGACCGGCGCGCCTTCGAGGAGCTGTACCGGAGGTACGCGCCGTGGCTGGCCGCGCGCATGCGCACCCGGTGCGCCGACGCGTCCCTCGTCGACGACGTCGTGCAGGAGACCTTCCTCGCGGTGTGGCGCGGCACGGCCCGCTGGCACGAGGACGCGGCGGGCGCGGACGCCGCCGGCTGGCTGTGGCGGATCGCCTCACGCCGGCTGGTCGACGCGCTGCGCGGGGCCGGCGCGCGCGGGCGGCTGCGGCAGGCGCTGGCGCGGCTGCGGCACCGGGACGAGGTGTCGGCGGAGGAGCGCGTGCTCGCGGGGGTCGAGCACGGGGACCTCGCCGGCGCCCTGGTGCGGCTGTCGCCGGAGCTGCGCGCGGTGCTCCAGGCGACCGTGGTCGACGGGCTGACCACCCGTGAGGCCGCGGTCCTGCTCGGCATCCCGCCGGGCACGGTCAAGACGCGGGCGATGCGGGCCCGCAGGCAGCTTCGGGAGGCGCTGGCATGACGTACGAGAACACGCGCTGGCACGTGCCGGAGGACGACCTGCGGGCCTACGCGCGCGGCGGGCTGGAGCCGCCCGCGCTGTGGTCGGCCGACACCCACCTGACGGCGTGCGCGCACTGCCGTGCCGTCCTCGCGGGCCTCGGCGACCCCGTCGCCCTGGACGCCGGCTGGGAGCGGCTGGACGCCGAACTCGACGCGCCCCGGCCCGGGCCGCTGGAGTCGCTGCTGCTGCGGCTCGGCGTCCCCGGCCACACGGCCCGGCTGCTCGTCGCCACCCCGGCGCTGCGCCGCTCCTGGCTGGGCGCGGTGACGGCCGTGCTGCTGCTCACCGCGGCCGTCACCGCCGGGCACACCGAGGGCGGCCGGCCCACCCTCTTCCTCGCCCTCGCCCCGCTGCTGCCGCTCGCCGGGGTGGCGCTGTCGTACGGGCCGAGGACGGATCCGACGTACGAGATGGCCGTGGTCGCGCCCCTGCACGGCTTCCGGCTGCTGATGATCCGCACGGTCGCCGTGCTGGCCGCCGCGCTGGGCCTGAACGGCCTGGCCACACTCGCCCTGCCCGGGTACGGGCTGCTCGCCCTGAGCTGGCTGCTGCCCGCGCTCGCCCTCACCGCCACGGCGCTCGCCCTGTCGGCCCGGCTCGGCGCCGTCCTGGCGCCCGCGCTGACCGGCGGCGGCTGGGTCGCGCTGCTGCTCGCGGCGGACGCGGTCCGCTCCGGCGGCCAGGAGACCCTCGCCCCCTTCACCGCGGCCGGACAGGGCGTGTCGGCGGCCGTCGCCGTGCTCGCCGCC
>MUNG01000522.1 GCA_002154585.1 Streptomyces pseudogriseolus | reverse complement strand
CCGGCTGCGGCAAGTCCACCGTGCTGCGGATGATCGCGGGCCTGGAGGAGATCGACGAGGGCAGCCTCTTCCTCGACGGCGAGTACGCCAACGACCTGCCGCCCTCCGAGCGGGACATGGCGATGGTGTTCCAGAACTTCGCCCTCTACCCGAGCATGACCAGCCGCGACAACATCGGCTTCCCTCTCCGTATCGAGGCGCCCGGCGACGACCCGGCGCCCAAGGTGGACGCCACCGCCCGGATGCTGGGCATCGAGGACCTCCTCGACCGTTTCCCCGGCCAGCTCTCCGGCGGTGAGCGCCAGCGGGTCGCGATGGGCCGGGCCATCGCCCGCCACCCCTCCGCGTTCCTGATGGACGAGCCGCTGTCCAACCTCGACGCCAAGCTCCGCAACCACGTGCGCGCGGAAATCTCCCAGCTCACCCGGCGGTTGGGGGTCACCACCGTCTACGTCACCCACGACCAGTCCGAGGCGATGTCGCTGGGCGACCGGGTCGCCGTGCTGCGCGGCGGCGTCCTCCAGCAGGTCGGCACGCCCCGCGCGGTGTACTCCCTGCCCGAGAACGTCTTCGTCGCCGCGTTCATCGGCACCCCGCGCATCAACCTGCTGCGCGGGGTGCCGATGAACG
>MUNG01000521.1 GCA_002154585.1 Streptomyces pseudogriseolus | reverse complement strand
GGTCGAGCAGCGCCGGCTGCCACGGGTCCTGGAGCCGGGAGACCGCACCCACCTGACGGTCCGCGGCGAACGTGTACTGCGCGAGGTCGTTCGTGCCCAGCGACAGGAACTCCACCTCCCGCAGCACCGAACGCGCCCGCAGCGCGGCCGACGGGATCTCGACCATCGCGCCGTACTTCGCCCGCAGCCCCGCCTCCCGGCACGCGTCCGCGAACGCCTTCGCGTCGGCCCGGTCCGCCACCATCGGCGCNNGACCGGCAGCCCGTCCGCCGCCTTCGCCAGCGCCGTCAGCTGGGTACGCAGCACATCCGGGTGGTCGAGCAGGGTCCGCAGACCCCGCACGCCCAGCGCGGGGTTGGGCTCGTCGGCCGGCGTGAGAAAGTCCAGCGGCTTGTCCGCGCCCGCGTCCAGCACACGCACCACGACACGCCCCTCGGGGAACGCCTCCAGCACCTGCCGGTACGCCTCGACCTGCTTCTCCTCGGACGGAGCGGCCTTGCTGTCGTCCAGGAACAGGAACTCGGTACGGAACAGACCG
>MUNG01000520.1 GCA_002154585.1 Streptomyces pseudogriseolus | reverse complement strand
GACCCCTACAGCACCCCGCCCTACGGGGAGCCCGGGCCGTGGGCGCCTGCGCCGCCTGTGCAGCATCCGGCGGCCACGCCGGCGCACGGTGTGGCCGTGAGCGCCCCTGAGGCGGCTCCCGCCGCTCCCGCCGCTCCTGTCGTGCAGGACGCCCCCGTGGCCGATCCCTGGGCGCGTTACGACCCCTGGGCGGCCCCGGCGAGTGCTCCGCTTCAGCAGGCGGACCCGGTCGAGGAAGACGTGAAGCGGCGGCGCGGCCGACGCAGGCGCGCGCTGATCACCGGCGCCCTCGTCATCGCCCTCGTCTCCGGTTTCGCCGGCGGTGTCGTCGGTGTGCAGCTGGAGCGGAACGGCGGCATCGGAGCCGTGGAGCTGCCCCAGGCCGGTGTGGAGGCGCCCGACCGGGACCCCGACAGCGTGGCCGGGATCGCCGCGCAGGCGCTGCCCAGCGTCGTCACCCTGCACGTCAGCGGCAGCGGCAGCGCCGGTACCGGCACCGGCTTCGTGCTGGACGACCGGGGCCACATCCTCACCAACGACCACGTCGTCGAGCCCGCGGGGGAGGACGGCGAGATCACCGTCACCTTCCACAGCGGCGACACCGCCGAGGCGACCGTCGTCGGCCGGGACAGCGGCTACGACCTCGCCGTCGTACGGGTCAAGGGCGTCCGCGGGCTCTCCCCCCTGCCGCTCGGCAACTCCGACAACGTGCAGGTCGGCGACCCCGTCGTCGCCATCGGCGCCCCCTTCGACCTGGCCGGCACCGTCACCTCGGGCATCATCAGCGCCCGCGAGCGGCCCATCACCGCCGGCGGTGAGAAGGGCGACGGCAGCGACGTGTCGTACGTCGACGCGCTCCAGACCGACGCGCCCATCAACCCCGGCAACTCCGGCGGGCCGCTGCTCGACGGCAAGGGCCGGGTGATCGGCATCAACTCGGC
>MUNG01000052.1 GCA_002154585.1 Streptomyces pseudogriseolus | reverse complement strand
TGGCGGGCCGCGGCCCGCCACTCGTTCGACGACGGCAAGCTCGTGTGGGGGGACACCGACGGGCTGAGCAGTGTCGCGGACGCCGAGCGGCTGCTCTGCCTGCTGTACCCCGCCACCGAGATCCCCGCGTTCCGCCTGGACCAGCCCGACACCACCGAGCGGGACGTGCTCCAGGCGCTGGAGCGCGTCGGCAGCCGGCTGGAGATCCCGCCGAACCTGATCACCGCGCTGACCCAGTTCATGCGCACCCACACCGGCCCCGACGACGCCCCCACCTTCGCCGGCGGCCCGTACTTCAAGCCCGTCGACCCGAACGCCGACCTCACCTACGAGCAGGGCAAGTTAGGCGTCGTCGACTCCTACTCGATGTCCGTCACGCTCTGCCTGGCGACCCTCGGCTTCCTCAAGGTCTACGAGAACTCCACCACCCGCCCCGAAGTGCGCCGGGCCCTCGGCGAACTGCGCGAGGCCACCAACACGCGGCTCACCGCCGCCATGATCAGCCTGCTGCGCTCCTTCACCGTCAACGTCTTCGACGCCGAGTCCGAGCAGGGCCGGCGGCTGATCCAGGTCATCGGCCAGAACCGGCACTCCGACCGGGCCGTCCTCCAGCAGTTCGCCCGCCGCTTCCGGCCGCTGCGCGCCACCATCATCGAGAGCCTCAGCCGCGGCATCCAGGTCGACGAGTCCATCCGCGACGAGAGCCAGCTCTTCGAGTGCGGCTGGGCCTGGGGCGTCGTCAAGGACGCCCCCAAGGTCACCGACCTGGACACCCAGGTGCCCGGCCAGCCCGACGGCATCGCCGACCGGCTGCCGTACGTGTACTTCACCGTCGTCGCCCTCGACGGCATCCAGGACCTGTTCTCCGAGCGCACCCTCACCCTCGGCCTGCTCGACGCCGACCAGCAGAAACTCGCCGAGGCGCTGCGGCTGCGCTGGGAGCTCAGCCAGCAGTACTGGTCGGCCGTCGCCCGCTTCGGCAGCGAGCGCTGGCCCCTGGAGGACCTGCCCTGGCAGACCACCGGACTGCGCCTGGAGTCCGAGTACTTCTCCCTCACCGTCGCGGCCATCCTCGTCCACGACCTGGTGCGCCGCCGCGCCACCGACGACGACCTGACCCGCACCGTCTCCATCATGGAGCGGCTCGCCGACCGCGGCCGCGTCACCAGCCGCATGACCAGGAACGACCCCGTCGTCCGGCTGCACGACCCGGGCGTGCTGATGCCGCTCGCCGGGTCCGAGCGCTCCGGGTCGCTGCTCCAGTGGCGGATGACCGACTTCTCCGCCCAGCTGCTCAAGCGGACCGTGCAGCTCGCCGAGCTGTCCCGGAACATCGAGGCGCAGGACCGGCTGCTGCGCCTCGCCGAGCAGACCTTCGAGCACCTGTGGAGCCGCAGGATCGAGGACGGCCACGGCGCCGGACTCTGGGACGACGTGCGCACGGTCTTCCCGGACGCCAAGGGCGTCAACCGCCGCATGTCCTGGAGCGTCACCGAACGCGTCACCGAGTGCCTGGTCGCCGCCCGCAACCTCTACGAGCAGGAGCCCATCCGCAGCCCCGAACTGGCCGACCTGGCCCGGGACCTGCTCAGCGAGGCCACCCACCTGTTCGGCAGGGAGCAGCTGGAGGCGTCCACCGGCGACGACGGCAGCCGCGCCCGCGCGATGCGGAGCATAGAGAACCGCCTCGACCACGCCCGCGGCCTGGTAGACGAGCGGCCCGCCACCGCCTTCGCGCTCGCCCTGCCCGTCCTGCGGGAACTCGACACCCTGGCCCAGGCCCGGGACGCCGCCGCGCAGGAGGGCTGAGCCGTGCTCGTCTTCGCGGCCTCCGACAAGGGAGGCACGGGCCGCTCGGTCACCAGCGCCAACCTGGCCTACCAGCGCGCCCTCACCGGCGACCACGTCGCCTACGTCGACTTCGACTTCGGCTCGCCCACCGCCGCCGCCGTGTTCGACGTGCCCAGCGCCCTGCGCGGCACCGAGGAGCGGGGCCTGCACTCCTACCTGGAGGGCGAGGTCACCGAACCGGCCAGCATCGACATCTGGCGGCAGACCGAGCACCCGGTGCTGCGCGCCCGGCAGAACCAGTCCGGGCGGCTCGTCCTCTACCCCGGCGACGCGGGCGGCGGCGAGTTCGCCACCGGCGAGGAGGCCCTCGAGCGCTGCATCGACCTGCTGCTGCGGCTCAACAGCGAGTTCGACCTGGTCATGGTGGACCTCAGCGCCGGCCGCAGCTACGCCGTCGACCTGGTCCTCGCCGCCACCGCACACCCGCGGATGCGCCATGTCGCCTACCGCTGGCTGGTGTTCCACCGCTGGACCCGGCAGCACGTCATCGCCGCCGCGGGACTCGTCCACAAGGAGAACGGCATCCTCCGCAGCGGAGCCGACCGCGGGCACGACGAGGAGACCCTCCAGGGCAACATCCGCTTCGTGCGGGCCGCCGTGCCCGACCCGGAGTCGGCCATGTGGGCGCAGGGCTCGCCCGCCCAGGCGGCCTGGATGCAGTCCTGCAACAGGGCGCTCCGCCGGCTCGCCTCCGACCAGCACATCGGTGACAGCGTGGTCCTCGGCACCGTGCCGCTGGAGCCGATCCTCCAGTGGCGGGAGCAGCTGATCACCGAGGAGGACGTCCTCGCCACCCAGATCGCCAACAAGGAGACGCTGGAGTCGCTGGAGGAGATCGCCCGGCGGCTCACCGACGATGCGCACTGGGGGCTCCCATGACCGAAGCGGTGTTCCGTGAGACCACCGCCGAACCGCGCACCCAGGCGGTCCCCCTGTCCCACCTCTCCCTCGAGCTGGGACACCTGTACATGGAGGACTTCGAGGCCGGGCCGGAGCATCTGCGCCGGCACTTCGCCCGGGTCCGGCCCTGGGCGGAGGCCGCCCGAGCCTTCGCCGCCGACCGGGCCGGCGGGCGGCGCGCCCGTGTCAGCACCTGCTTCCTGATCGACGACTACTTCACCCGCTTCGCGAGCCCCGCCGAGGTCGTGCCGATGCTGCTCGCGGAGGCCGAGCACGCCGGGCTGGCCGTCGACTACCTGGCCCGCGAGTCCGGCTGCGCCGTCAGCGGGAAGGTGCCCGTCGCGGAGGCGGTGGCCGGGCGGATCGTCGAGGAACCGCCGCCCGGCAGCCACGGCCACCGCCCGCCCGCCGCGCAGACCGGCTGGCTGGCCAACGGCGTGCGCAGCCCCACCGCCCGCGCCCCCCAGGCGATGCGGAAGGCCGCCGCCTGGGAGCCGCCCCGCGAGACCGCCGCCCGCCGCCACTCCGTGTTCCTCGACGTCGAGCTGTGGAACGAGACGCCCGACGGCGAACGCCTGTGGTCCTGCCCCTTCCTGGCCGCCGTGTGGCAGCTCGCCCGGCTCGGGCTGCTGCGCCACCAGGGCGAGGCCGTCTTCGATCCGCAGCCGCACACCGGCGCGTTCCCCGACGAGTGGGACGACCTGCCGCCGCTGGTGCGGCTCAACCCGCGGGCCGACCCGTTCGCCGCCTACCGCACCTGCTCGGTGCTGCCCGGCCGCTTCCTGCCCGTCGAGCACGCCGTACGGGTCGTCCTCGACCAGACCGACGTGGACCGGGACGCCCTGCGCCAGGTCGCCGAGCGCTCCGCGCACGAGGGCGTGCCCGTCCCCGGTCCGGTCGCCGACCGCGTCTCCTACGTCTTCTGCGAGGAGACCTGAGATGCCGGCCACGACCGGGGCAGCCCCCGGCGCACGGCAGGACGCCGCCGCGCCGCGCACCGTGCTGACCTGCGGCGAGGTCCGCACCTGCCTGCTGCCCGCAGGGCAGGCCCTCGACAGCCGGGCCGCCGCCCAGCTGCTGCGGCTGCGCGCCGACGAGCGGGTCCTGGTGTCCGAGCGCCCCAACCTCTACGGGCGCTCCCCGGACACCCTCACCGGCGTCGACTGCCCCCTGCCCAGCGCCAACGGCGCCCGCGTCCGCGCCGTCGGCACGGTCGCCGCGCGGGCCGCGCTCACCGAGGGGCGCGTGCTCCAGACCTCGGCGTACTTCACCGTCCCGGCCTCCGGCCCCGACCACCGCCGCCCCTGGGGCGACTACCTGGTGCGGCCCGGACTGGTCGAGCCGCTGGGGAAACTGCCCTCCGACGCGGTCGCCGCCGGACTGCTCGACGGCGGACGCCACGGCGACCTGGACGTGGGGCTGATCGCGGGAGGACTGCTCACCCGGCTGCTGCGGCACCCGCTGCTCGACCAGCGGCCGCCGCTCAGGTCCCGGCAGACCCGGCTGCGCTGGGTGGCGCTGACCGTGCCGGCGGGCGAGGCGCCGTCCCTGGAGCGGTTCACCCTCGCCGAGGACGACCTGCGCACCGTACGGCTGCGGGTCCCGGAGGACGTCCCCGCCGCCGACCTGGCCGGGCTCTGCGACGACCTGGCCCTGCACGACTGGCTGCTGACCACCCTGGTCCGCGTCCTCGACGGCATCCGCCTCGGGCCCGCCGCGCCCGGCTCCTGGCCCCGTACCGCGCCGGACGGCGGACTCCCGCCGGTGGTGCGGGCGTTGCGGCCGGCCGTCGACCATCTGCTGCACCTGTGGATGCCCCGGGCCCGCGTGTCCGGGGAGCTGGCCCCGCTGTGGGAGGCGCTGGAGGAGCGGCCCGGGTTCACCCGGCAGTGGCTCGCCCTGGTGCAGCGCGTCCGCGACCAGCTCACCCTGCACGCGATCCCGCCCGTGCACCGGGAGGTGGAGCCCGCGCCCTGAACGCGCCCCCAGCGCGCGCCCAACGCGCCCTCAGGCACATTCCGCATCCCGAACCGACGTGTTTCCCAACGGGGGGAGAAGCGAGATGAGCACGGCACAGACACCTCAGCCCGACGACACGGCCGGCCCGCCGGGCGCGGTGGGCACACCCGAAGACCTCGCGGACCGGACGCCGGAGACGCCCGCCGCCCCGGACACACCCGCGGCCGAACGCCCCGACCCCGTCCCGTGGCGGCGCAGGCTGCTGGTGGGTCTGGTCGCCGGACTCCTCGCCTGGGGCGTGGCCGCGCTGCTCAGCCCGGAGGACGGCGCGGCACGGCAGCTCGGCGCCGCCGCCCTGTGCGCCGTGGCCGCCGTCGCCGTCCAGCACCTCGTGCTGGTCCCCGACCGGGCGGCCGAGGAGCGGGCCCGGCGCGCCGAGAGCCTGCTGGCCGAGACCGCCGCCACCGTGCGCGGCGGCTTACGGCGCTACGACGAACTCCAGCACGGGCTGACCCGGCACACCGAGGACATGAAGCAGCTGGTCGAGACGCGGCTGGTGCCCCCGCCCCGCCCGGCCGAGCCCGAACCGCCGGCACAGCCCCTGGTGCGCATCGAGTCCGTGTCCGACCTGGCCGCCAACTTCGCGGACGTCCTCTCACCCGGCCTGCCGATCCTCTCCACCTTCGTCCGGCTGGAGATGCAGCGGGTGATCGGGCATCTGAGCGACCTCACCACCCTCACCGCGGAGTGCCCGGGCGAGAACCACGACTGGATGCTCACCCTCACCCGGGCCGCGGAGAAGTCGATCTGCGCCACCAGCACCTCCGTCGACCGGACGTTCTGGAACAGCGAGCCCGCCAGCCGTTACCTGCACGCCCAGGCGGAGGCGATCGAGCAGGGCGTCCCGGTGCGCCGGCTGTTCCTGCTGGAGAGCGCGCGGGAGCTGGACGACCGGCTGCTGCGGCTGTGCGAGGAGCAGCAGGTGCTGCACATCGAGGTGCGCGTGGCCGTCCTGCCGGAGCTGCCCCCGCATCTGCTGCGCGGCACCACCAACGACTTCATCGTGTACGACGAGGCGGTGTCCTTCGAGATCGACCAGGACCTGCGCGACGTCAACATCCGCACCCGGCTGATCGCCCGTCAGGACCATGTGCACGACCGGATGAAGCGCTTCCGTGAGCTGTGGGACGCCGGCATGAGCCTGCGCGAGCTGGAGGTCCGCGTCGACGACGAGGAGGACGGCACCTGGATGGTCGACCGGGGCTGACGTCCGGGCGGGTCACGCCGACGTCCCGCCGGGTCACGCCGGCCTCCCGCCGGTCACAGGGTGTGCTGGAGCCAGCGCTGGATGGTGGTGTTGATGCCGGCGGACAGGGCGCTGAGGCTTTCGATGGCCTCACGGTCCTCGGGGCGCGGCGGGATGCCCGCGGCGGTCAGGGCGGCGTGCAGTTCGAGGCGGCGCCGGTCGCGCGGGTCGATCGGGGAGCCGACACGGGTGGCCGGGTCGGGCGGGGCCAGCAGGTAGTCGCTGTCCGAGGGGTTCGGGCCGTACTCGAAGGCGGTCGCGGTCATGTCGCTCTCCTCACCGAAGGAGTGTCGGTTCCGAGGGGAAGGAGAGCGACGGTGCGCGCCCCGGTTGCACCGGTGCGGAAACGTCACGCCTTCGGCGTCATCGGCATATCGTCGGGTCGCGTCCCCACGCTGTTCTCGGAACGGCCGCGTCCGCCTCGTTCCGCCCGTTCCGGCGCCGCTGCGGAAATGTTGGAAAAGGCGGCGGCCCATTTGCCGTAATTCCTTCGGCGAAGAACGGCATGCCGCGTCGAATGTTCACCGCGCTCGCTCGCACATCCGCTTGCCGCCCGCATTCAGGCGCAGCGGAAACCGGCCCCTCACCCCCGCCCGTACCTGCGGAAACTCCGCAAGTCTAGACACCTGGAGGCAGGCGCGTGGAGTGAAGCGTGAAATCGGAAAGGGAAGGGAATCACGGTCTCGGCACAAACACCCGGCGTAGCGCGCCGGAGAATCGGAGGACGTGGTGAACGACATGCGGACCCCACTCGCACAGGCCGTGACGTCGCTTCCGGGAGCGGAACCGGAACGTCACGTGCGGGAGGCGTCCGGGACAACAGGGCAGGGGGATTCCGCCGGGGCCGTGCGGCCGGCGGCGGTGGCGCGGTGAAGCCGCCCGTCGGAGCGTACGTCGTGGACACCAGGACCGAGCGGATCGGCGTCGTCATGGGGCACGAGGGGCCCTACGTCCAGCTGAGACCGTTCGGCGGCGGCCGGGAGTGGGACGCCGACCCCCTGGCCGTGCGGCACGCGACCCCCGAGGAGCGGCTGCGCGCGGCCACCTCGTACGCCAATGCACGGAGCCGGGGGGAGGTGCCGTGAACGTGCGCGACAATGGCTGCCATGAGTCTGTTCCGCGACGACGGCATCGTGCTGCGCACCCAGAAGCTGGGTGAGGCGGACCGGATCATCACCCTGCTCACCCGCGGGCACGGGCGGGTACGCGCGGTGGCGCGAGGCGTGCGCCGGACCAAGTCGAAGTTCGGCGCACGCCTCGAACCCTTCTCGCACGTGGACGTGCAGTTCTTCTCGAAGGGCAGCGAGCTGGTCGGGCGCGGCCTGCCGCTGTGCACGCAGAGCGAGACGATCGCCCCGTACGGCGGCGGCATCGTCACCGACTACGCGCGCTACACCGCCGGCACGGCCATGCTGGAGACCGCCGAGCGGTTCACCGACCACGAGGGCGAGCCGGCCGTGCAGCAGTACCTGCTGCTGGTCGGCGGGCTGCGCACCCTCGCCCGCGGCGAGCACGCCCCGCACCTGGTGCTCGACGCGTTCCTGCTGCGCTCCCTCGCGGTCAACGGCTACGCGCCCAGCTTCACGGACTGCGCGAAGTGCGGCATGCCCGGACCGAACCGGTTCTTCTCGGTCGCGTCCGGCGGAACCGTGTGCGCCGACTGCCGCGTCCCCGGCAGCGTCGTACCCTCCCCGCAGGCCCTGGAACTCCTGGGCGCGCTGCTTACGGGAGACTGGGACACCGCGGACGCGTGCGAGGCACGGTACGTCCGGGAGGGGAGCGGGCTGGTGTCCGCCTACCTCCACTGGCATCTGGAGCGCGGGCTGCGCTCGCTCCGGTACGTCGAGAAGCAGTAAGAACGCCCGTCAGCACGAGGAGACGAGAGACACATGGCCGTACGCGGATTCCTGGGGCGGCAGCGCCGGGAGTACACGACCCCGGAACCGCACCCCTCCGGCGCGCGGCCCCCGAAGATCCCCGGGGAACTGGTTCCCAAGCATGTGGCGATCGTCATGGACGGCAACGGGCGCTGGGCGAAGGAGCGGGGCCTGCCGCGCACCGAGGGGCACAAGGTCGGCGCCGAGCGGGTGCTGGACGTGCTCCAGGGCGGCATCGAGATGGGCGTGGGCGCGATCTCGCTGTACGCCTTCTCCACCGAGAACTGGAAGCGGTCGCCGGACGAGGTGCGCTTCCTGATGAACTTCAACCGGGACTTCATCCGCAAGACCCGCGACCAGCTCGACGAGCTGGGCATCCGGGTCCGCTGGGTGGGCCGTATGCCCAAGCTGTGGAAGTCCGTCGCCAAGGAGCTCCAGGTCGCCCAGGAGCAGACCAAGGACAACGACCGGCTGACGCTGTACTTCTGCATGAACTACGGCGGCCGCGCGGAGATCGCCGACGCCGCGCAGGCGCTCGCCGAGGACGTGAAGGCGGGCCGGCTGGACCCGTCGAAGGTCAACGAGAAGACGCTCCAGCGGTACATGTACTACCCGGACATGCCGGACGTGGACCTGTTCCTGCGGCCGAGCGGCGAGCAGCGCACCTCCAACTACCTGCTGTGGCAGAGCGCGTACGCCGAGATGGTGTTCCAGGACGTGCTGTGGCCGGACTTCGACCGGCGTGACCTGTGGCGGGCGTGCCTGGAATTCGCCTCGCGCGACCGGCGGTTCGGCGGGGCGATCCCGAACGAGGAGCTGCTGGCGATGGAGGGCCGCCAGGCCTGAGCCCGAACGGCGCCTGCGCCGGGCGTGGTCTTCGGCCGCGTGTCGGACGGCCGCTGCCGGCGGAGGGCGGCGGCCCCTGTTCCTGTCGTTCGGGCCGGCGGGGAGGGGACGTGCCGGTGGCGCGGCCCGCCGCGGCGTTCGTGGCGGGCCGCGCGATCGGCGCCGGAGTGCGGCGCGAGGGCGCGGGCGCACAAGGCTGAAAGCCCTCGCGCGTCCCGGGAATCAGGCGTCCGGGCAGCCCGCGCAGTCCGCGCAGGTGCCGAAGATCTCCACCGTGTGGGCCACGTTGACGTAGCCGTGCTCGGCCGCGATGGCCTCGGCCCACTTCTCCACCGCCGGGCCCTCCACCTCCACCGCCTTGCCGCAGCTGCGGCACACCAGGTGGTGGTGATGGTCGCCGGTGGAGCAGCGGCGGTAGACGGACTCGCCGTCGGCGGTGCGCAGGACGTCGACCTCACCGGCGTCGGCGAGGGACTGAAGCGTGCGGTAGACCGTGGTGAGCCCGACCGAGTCGCCCTTGTGCTTGAGCATGTCGTGCAGTTCCTGCGCGCTGCGGAACTCGTCGACCTCCTGAAGGCAAGCCGCCACGGCGGCACGCTGCCGGGTGGCGCGGCCCTTCACGGGCGGTCCTGCGGTCGTCACCGGAATGCCTCCTCACATCTGGCTGCTGCCCGGGCCATTGTGCCAGTCCGGGTCCCGGCCGGTCAGACGCCGACCTTGCCGTCCGCCGGACGACTGGCCGGAATCGAGCACTCCGCCGGGTCGGGGCCAGGCCGTGCGGCGGCCGCGGCCCGGGCGCGGCGCCGGGCCAGCGGGGCGGCCAGGGCGGTCAGCAGGAGGAAGGCGCCGATGGTCAGCAGCACGATCGTCGCACCGGGCGGGACGTCCTGGTAGTACGACGTGACGGTGCCGCCGACGGCCACGCTGACGCCGATCGCGACGGCGACGGCGAACGTGGCGGCGAAACTCCGGGTGAGCTGCTGGGCCGCCGCGACCGGCACCACCATGAGCGCGCTGACCAGCAGCAGGCCCACCACGCGCATCGCCACGGACACCGTGACGGCGGCGGTGACCGCGGTGAGCAGGTTCAGGAACCGCACCGGCAGGCCCGTCACGCGCGCGAACTCCTCGTCCTGGCTGACCGCGAAGAGCTGCCGCCGCAGGCCCACGGTGACCAGCACCACGAACGCGGCCAGCACGCAGATCGCGGTCACGTCGGACGGGGAGACCGTGGTCAGGGAGCCGAAGAGGTACGTGGACAGGTTCGACGTGGAGCCGCCGGGGGCGAGGCTGGTGAACATCACGCCGCCGGCCATGCCGCCGTAGAAGAGCATGGCGAGGGCGATGTCGCCGCGGGTCCTGGCGTACCAGCGGACCAGTTCCATGAGGACGGCACCGAGGACGGAGATCAGGGCCGCCATCCACACCGGGGACCAGGACAGCAGGAAGCCGAGGCCCACGCCGGTCATCGCGACATGCCCGATGCCGTCGCCCATGAGCGCCTGGCGGCGCTGGACGAGGTAGACGCCGATGGCGGGGGCGGTGACACCGACCAGGACGGCGGCGAGCAGCGCCCGCTGCATGAAGGCGTAGTCGAGGAGTTCCATCAGCTCAGCAGTCCCGTGCGGATCGGTCCGGCGTCCGCCGGTGCGTGCGGGTGTACATGGTCGTGGCCGGGCAGGGCGTGCTGGCCGACCGCCTTCGGGGGCGGGCCGTCGTGCAGCACGCAGCCGTCGCGGAGCACGACCGCGCGGTCGATCAGGGGCTCCAGCGGGCCCAGTTCGTGGAGCACGAGGAGGACCGTGGTGCCCCGCTCCACCTGCGTCCGCAGCGTGTCGGCGAGGACCTCCTGGCTCGCCAGGTCCACACCCGCCATCGGCTCGTCCATGATCAGCAGGTCCGGCTCGGCGGCCAGCGCGCGGGCGATCAGGACCCGCTGGTGCTGGCCGCCGGAGAGGGCGTCGGCGGAGTCGTCGGCGCGGTCCGCCATGCCGACCAGTTCCAGGGCCCGCCGGACCGCCTCCCGGTCGGCCTTGCGGAACAGGCCGAAACGGGTGCGGGCGAGCCGGCCCGCGGAGACGATCTCGGTGACAGTGGCGGGCACCCCGCCGGCGGCCGTGGTGCGCTGCGGGACGTAGCCCACCCGCGCCCAGTCGCGGAACCGGCGCTGCGGGGTGCCGAACAGTTCGATCTCCCCGGCGGTGACCGGCACCTGACCGATCACGGAGCGCACGGCGGTGGACTTGCCCGAGCCGTTGGCGCCGAGCAGGGCGACGACCTCGCCGCGGCGCACGGTGAGGTCGATGCCGCGCAGCACGGGGCGCGAGCCCAGCTCGGCCCGCACCCCCCGCAGGGTGATGACGGGTTCGGCGGTCATGCCGTCCTCCGGTGTCGGGTCGTCGGGGTTCACCGGGCGCCCAGGGCGGTGCGCAGGGCCGTGAGGTTGGCGTCCATCACCTGAAGGTAGTCCTCGCCGCGGGAGTGGTCGGTGATGCCCTCGACCGGGTCGAGGACGTCGGTCTTCAGGCCCACGTCGGCGGCGAGCGTCTTCGCGGTCCGGTCGCTGACCAGTGTCTCGTAGAAGACGGTGGTGACCCCGTCGGCCTTCGCGATCTTCTGAAGCTCCTTCATGCGCGCCCCGCTGGGCTCGGACTCCGGGTCCAGGCCGCTGATGGCCTCCTCGGTCAGACCGTAGCGCTCGGCGAGGTAGCCGAAGGCGGCGTGGGTGGTGACGAAGACGTCGCTCGTGCGGTTCGCGAGGCCGGTGCGGAACCTGCCATCGAGCGCCTTGAGGTCCTTCACCAGGGCCGCGGTGTTGGCGCGGTAGTCGGCGGCGTGGTCCGGGTCGGCCTTCTGGAAGGCCTTGCCGACCCCTTCGGCGACCTCGGCGTACTTGACCGGGTCGAGCCAGACGTGGGGATCGGCACCCTCGTGGTCGTGGTCGTGGCCGTGTTCGTCCTCGTGCGCGTGCTCGTCCTCGTGGGCGTGCTCGTCGCCGTGCTCGTCCTCGTGCCCGCCTGCCTCGGTGCCGTGCGTCTCCAGCGTGGTCAGCTCGGCCGCGTCGATCTTCGTGGGACCCTCGGCCAGGCCGACGGCCTTGTCGACGGCGGGCTGGAGGCCCTTGAGGTAGAGGGCCGCGTCGGCCTCCTCGAGCTCCCCCATCTGACGGGCGCTGATCTCCAGGTCGTGCGGCTCCTGGCCGGGCTGGGTGAGACTGGTGACGTGGACGTGCTCCCCGCCGATTCGCTCGGCGAGGAAGGCCATCGGGTAGAACGACGCGACGACGTCGAACCTGTCGGTGTTCCCCGCGGCGGCGCTGTCGGACGAGCAGGCGGTGAGGGTGCCGAGCCCGAGGGCGGTGACGGCCGTGAGCGCGACCGCGGATATGTGACGTCGTCGTACGTTCATGACAGTCATTTTCAACGAAGATGGAAACCGTTGTCAACAAACCTCCCGGTGGCCCCCCGGAGGCCCGCTCGGGGGGACCGATTTGGTCGAGGGGCCGCCCCCGCCGGTAACCTGAGGCATTCGCTGGAAGCATCTCCGCTTCGTCGCCCGTCGTCGTAATGAAGAGAGCACCGTGGCCGCCGACAAGATCGACACCATCGTCAGCCTGAGCAAGCGCCGTGGCTTCGTATTCCCCAGTAGTGAGATCTACGGCGGCACGAAGGCCGCCTGGGACTACGGACCGCTGGGTGTCGAGCTCAAGGAGAACCTGAAGCGCCAGTGGTGGCGCTACATGGTCACCTCGCGCGAGGACGTGGTCGGCATCGACTCGTCCGTGATCCTGGCCCCGGAGGTGTGGGTCGCCTCCGGTCACGTCGCCACCTTCACGGACCCGCTGACCGAGTGCACCTCCTGCCACAAGCGGTTCCGCGCGGACCACCTGGAAGAGGCGTACGAGGAGAAGAAGGGGCACGCCCCCGAGAACGGCCTCGCCGACCTCAACTGCCCCAACTGCGGCAACAAGGGCACCTTCACCGAGCCCAAGCAGTTCTCGGGTCTGCTCTCCACCCACCTCGGCCCCACGCAGGACTCCGGCTCCATCGCCTACCTGCGCCCCGAGACCGCCCAGGGCATCTTCACCAACTTCGCCCAGGTGCAGACCACGTCGCGCCGCAAGCCGCCGTTCGGCATCGCGCAGATGGGCAAGTCCTTCCGCAACGAGATCACGCCCGGCAACTTCATCTTCCGCACCCGCGAGTTCGAGCAGATGGAGATGGAGTTCTTCGTCAAGCCGGGCGAGGACGAGAAGTGGCAGGAGTACTGGATGGAGCAGCGCTGGAACTGGTACACCGGCCTGGGCCTGCGCGAGGAGAACATGCGGTGGTACGAGCACCCGAAGGAGAAGCTCTCCCACTACTCCAAGCGCACCGCTGACATCGAGTACCGCTTCCAGTTCGGCGGCAGCGAGTGGGGCGAGCTGGAGGGCGTCGCCAACCGCACCGACTACGACCTCGGTGCGCACTCCAAGGCCTCCGGCCAGGACCTCTCCTACTTCGACCAGGAGGCCGGCGAGCGCTGGACGCCGTACGTCATCGAGCCGGCGGCCGGTGTCGGCCGGGCGATGCTCGCCTTCCTGCTCGACGCCTACGTCGAGGACGAGGCGCCCAACGCCAAGGGCAAGATGGAGAAGCGGACCGTGCTGCGGCTCGACCACCGCCTCGCGCCGGTGAAGGTCGCGGTGCTGCCGCTGTCCCGCAACCCGGAGCTGTCCCCGAAGGCCAAGGGTCTCGCCCAGACGCTGCGGCAGAACTGGAACATCGAGTTCGACGACGCCGGCGCGATCGGCCGCCGATACCGCCGCCAGGACGAGATCGGCACGCCGTTCTGCGTGACCGTCGACTTCGACACCCTGGACGACAACGCGGTGACCGTGCGCGAGCGCGACACCATGAAGCAGGAGCGGGTCTCCCTCGACCAGATCGAGGGCTACCTGGCCGCCCGCCTGGTCGGCTGCTGACCGCTCTTCTCGACCGGCGCGAACGCCGGGTCCCGGATCTCCGGGGCCCGGCGTTCGCGCGTTTCCGGCTCCGGGCCGGGGCTTGGCTCCGGGTCCGGCTCCGCGGGTGGGTGCGGCCCTCGGTCGGGTGACAGCTATAGGAATGACAGATATTGAAATCTGTCATTCGTCATGGCATCGTGGAGGCATGACGATGCACACACGACCTCTCGGAAAGACCGGCCCCCAGGTGTCCGCCCTGGGGCTCGGCTGCATGGGCATGTCCGCGCTGTACGGCTCGGCTGACCGGACCGAGGCGATCGCCACGATCCACGCCGCCCTGGACGCCGGCGTCACCCTGCTCGACACCGGCGACTTCTACGGCATGGGCCACAACGAGCTGCTGATCGGCGAGGCGCTGCGCACCGCCCCCGCCGCCCTGCGCGAACAGGCCCTCACCAGCGTCAAGTTCGGCGCCCTGCGCGACCCGGACGGCGGCTGGGGCCCGACCGACGGCCGCCCGGCCGCCGTGCGGAACTTCGCCGCGTACTCCCTCCAGCGGCTGGGCGTCGACCACATCGACGTCTACCGCATCTCCCGCGCCGACCCCAACGTGCCGATCGAGGAGACCGTCGGCGCCATCGCGGAGCTCGTGGAGAAGGGCCACGTCCGGCACATCGGCCTCAGCGAGGTCGGCGCCGACGCCATCCGGCGGGCCGCCGCCACCGCGCCGATCTCCGACCTCCAGATCGAGTACTCGCTGATCTCCCGCGCCGTAGAGGACCAGATCCTGCCCACCACCCGTGAACTGGGCATCTCCGTCACGGCGTACGGAGTGCTCGCGCGCGGCCTGATCTCCGGCCACTTCACCGCCGACCGGCAGCTGTCCGCGGACGACTTCCGCGCCCACTCGCCCCGCTTCCAGGGCGACAACCTCCGGCACAACCTGAGCCTCGTCGACGCCCTGCGGGAGATCGCGGAGCGCAAGGGCGTCACGGTCGCCCAGATCGCCGTCGCCTGGGTGCTGTCGCGCGGCGAGGACATCGTGCCGCTGGTCGGCGCCCGCACCCGGGAGCGGCTTTCGGAGTCGCTGGGCGCGCTGGACGTCACGCTGGACGCGGACGACCTCGCGGCGATCGAGCGGGCGGTGCCGCCCGGCGCGGCCGCGGGCGCCCGCTACCCGGAGCCGATGATGGCCCACCTCGGCACCAAGGAGTGATTCCGGCGCCGGGTACGGTCTAGGCATGGCAGCGACCGAGACCCTGACCGCCGAGCGCATCCTGGAGGCGACCGAGGAGGTGCTGCGCCGGCACGGCCCGGCGAAGGCCACCGTGGTGGACGTGGCCCGCGCCCTCGGCGTCAGCCACGGCAGCGTCTACCGGCACTTCCGCACCAAGGCGGCGCTGCGCGAGGCGGTCACCAAGCGGTGGCTCGACCGTACGTCCGAGGCGCTGGACGGGATCGCCGGCGACGCGTCCCGGGACGCCGAGACCCGGCTGCGCGACTGGCTCGCCGCCCTCTTCACCGCCAAGCGGCGCAAGGCGGGCGACGACCCGGAACTGTTCGCCACCTACAGCGTGCTGGCCGGCGAGCAGGTCGGGGCGGTCGCCGAGCACATCGACGAGCTGACCGAGCAGCTGACGCGGATCGTCGCCGACGGGGTGGCCTCGGGGCTCTTCCGCAGCGACGACCCCGGAGTCAGCGCCCGCGCCGTGTTCCAGGCCACCGGCCGCTTCCACGACCCCGTCCACGCGGGGGAGTGGGACACCCCGGAGGCGGACGCCGACTTCGAGGCGGCCGTGAGCCTGCTGCTGCGAGGGCTGCGGGCCTGACCCCGCGCGGCTCTGTCAGGCCGCGGTCGGGTCCACGGTCGCCTGGTGCGCCTGCTCCAGATGCTCCTGCGCCTTCAGCCACGGCAGGAACTGGGCGCCCCGGCGCCAGCCGCAGGTGTCACATCGGATCGTCCGCTGCACCCCGGTGCGCCGGACCCGCACGGTGTGCTCACGTCCGTGCAGGTCCCAGCGGCTGACCTTGCTCGAGTCGATCTGGGGCATGCTGCCTCCGGCGGTCGGCGGATGGATGTCGCCGTGCTCGTGTCCCTGTCGGGGGACGAGAAGGAGTGTGCAGCAAAAGCAACATCAACAGGCGGGGGTCCGCGTAAGTCACGCCAGGTGTCGCTCAGGGAGCGGGGCACGGTGGCCCACCGTCGTGGTTGCCGCTGCGCCCACCCTCCCCCACTCTCGGCTTCGCTCGAGCGGGAGGTACCCCCATCGCCCTGGGGGTACCTCCCAGGCCCTCAAGGCACTGGGGGAGGCACGACTGCCCGCAGCGGCGCGGAAGCGCCCTTCAGGGGCGCGGGGAACTGCGCGAACGGGAGTCAGGACGCGCGACCTGGAAAAACCCGGGCGGCCGGACACCCAGGGGCGCGG
>MUNG01000519.1 GCA_002154585.1 Streptomyces pseudogriseolus | reverse complement strand
CCGCACCGGTGCGGACGCCATGCGGGTGCTGGGGCTGGTCGGGCACCGGCAGGTGGGGGCGTTGTGGGACGTGATGCACACGTGGCTGGGTGGCGAGCAGCCGGTGGACAGTTTCGCGGCGTTGTCGCCGCACCTGGGGTACGTGCAGGTCAAGGACATCGCCTCGGCGGACGACACGACACCTGTCGGGCTGGGGGCGGGGGTGCTGCCGCTGACCGACGTCGTCGAGGTGCTGTCACGGAACGGGTGGGACGGGTGGCTGTGCTGGGAGTACGAGGCGCGGTGGTACGCCGACGCGGCACCCCTGCCCGGGCTCCTCGCCCCCGGCCGTGAGCACCTGTCGCGCCTGCTGAACGAATCGGCCTGAGGGGCGCGGGCGGCCCGGCGCCGGCGTCCCGGGGAGTGGCGGGGAAAAAGGACTCGCCGGGGCTGTGTGCGGGCGGATAAGGTCCCCGCCATGCCTCAGCCTGTCCGCCGCCGCCCTGTCATGCCCTCGTGAGTGTGTCCCGCGCGTTCATCGACGTGCGTCCGCTGCGTACCTCACCCGTCTTCCGGCGTCTGCTGATCGGCCGGACGGTGTCCGTGCTCGGCAGCTTCATGACCATGGTCACCGTCATGTACCAGGTCTGGGAGATGACGCACAGCGCGGCCTGGAGCGGTGCGGTGGGTCTCGCACAGGCTGTGCCGCTCGTGTGCTTCGGCCTGTTCGCCGGGGCGTGGGTGGACCGGGGCGACCGGCGCCGGATCTACCTGGCCGCGACGGTGGGCCAGGCGGTGTGCTCGTTGCTGCTGGCGCTGCAGGCGTTCACCGGACACGTGCCGGTGGCCGGGGTGCTGGCTCTGGTGGCTGCCCAGTCCGCCTGCGCGGCGGTGGGCGGACCCGCGGCCGGTGTGTTCGTGCCCCGGGTGCTGCCCAAGGAGCAGGTGGCTTCAGGGCTGGCCCTCTACCAGGTCACCGCCCAGTCGATGATGCTGATCGGCCCG
>MUNG01000518.1 GCA_002154585.1 Streptomyces pseudogriseolus | reverse complement strand
GTCCGCGCCCCCTGAGGACCCGGCACGCCCGGTCCTCAGGGGGCGCGGACCGGCCCGGTGCCGGGCGGTCCGGCCGCGTCGGGGCCGTCGCCTACCCCAGTGCCCGCAATCCCGGCAGGAACGCCACGAGGAGCGGGACCGCCGGCACCAGCGACGCGACGGCCGTCAGCCGCAGCCGCCGTCCCGCGGTCAGCCGGTCGCCCGGGGCGAGCAGCCGGTCGACCCGTGCCGGAACGTGCGCGTGCGCGGTGGGGCAGGGGCCGAACACCCCGCGGTCCTCGTTCAGTTCCACCAGGGCCAGGGCGGTGGTGAGCCGGCCGAACCGGCGGGACGCCGTGTCGTCCGCGGCCAGTTCGACCAGCCGGTGCATCTCGTCCCGGAACGCGGAGAACACCGGCACCTGCGGGAAGCCCTCCGCCAGCGCCGACGAGCAGTGCAGCAGCCAGTCGTGCCGGGCACGCGCGTGACCGCGCTCGTGCGCCAGCACGGCGTCCAGCTGCCGTCCCTTCAGACGCTGCAACGCGGCCGTGGTGACCACCAGTTGGGGCGGGCTTCCGGGCAGGCGCCAGGCCTCCGGACGGTCGCCCTCCAGCACCACCAGCCGGTCGGAGCCCGGCTCCTCGCCGGGCAGCAGCGGCGCCCTGCGCCGCAGTTCGGCACGGCGGGCCCGGCGGCGGGCGCGGGCCCGCGCGATCTCCCGCACCAGCATCGCCCCGCTCCACAGCCCCCCGCACGCCAGCACCACCGCGGTGACATGCGCCCACAGGCCCCCCGTGCCCAGGGTGTACGCCTCCACGACCGCCACCGGCGCGCCGGTGAACACATGCCCGCCGACCGCCCGCCAGGCCGCCGCCGCGCTGAACGTCATCGACAGGGCGCAGCACAGCAGCACCGTCGCGATCACGCACTGCCAGGCCCACAGGGCCACCACCGGTTCACGGTCCGGCCAGTCCGCCCGGGCGAGCAGCCGGGGACCCACGACGGCGGTCAGCACACCGAGCAGCAGCAGGACCGCGGGGAGGATCATGGCAGCAGCCTAGAAGTGCGGGACGCCCCCTGGATACGGACCCGCGGTCCGAAGTGACGCAGACAACGGTCCCGCGCCCGCGGCCGAACGGCCCCTTGCGCGCCCTCACATCGTCAGCAGCATCGCCACCATCGCGATCCCCATCGACAGCCGGCAGGCCCGCGCCAGCTCCGGCCGGTCGCCCCACCCGGCGTCCGGCCGGAGCTGGCGCGGGC
>MUNG01000517.1 GCA_002154585.1 Streptomyces pseudogriseolus | reverse complement strand
GCCCCCGCGCCGGCCGCCCGCCGGGCAGCCGCGTGCCCTCGGCGCGGGGAGCTCCGGCCGGCCCGGACGGTACTCCGTCCTGCTCGCCGCGATGCTCGCGGCCGTGCTCGCCGTGTCCGCCGTGATCTTCGTCGGGGTGTCCGCCGACACGCTGTACGGGCGGGACGCACCCGTCCGGGACGGCGGTGGGGCCGGGAATCCCTTCGCGCCCGCCTCCGCCGGGACGTGGGTCACCGCCTGGGCGACCGCGCCGGGCGGCGGCGAACCCGGCACGGAGGCCGGCGGGCTCGCGGGCCGGACCGTGCGGAACGTCGTGCACACCACCGCCGGCGGCACCCGCGCCCGCGTCACGCTGTCCAACCTCTACGGCCGCGCCCCGCTCACCCTCACGCACGCGTCGCTCGCCGTCTCCGCCGACGCGGACTCGGCCGCCGCGCTCGCGGAGACCATGCGCCCCCTCACCTTCGCCGGGAACCCCTCGGTCGTCGTCCCGGTGGGCGGGCAGGTGGTCAGCGACGCCGTGCGGGTCCGCATCCCGCGCGACGCGCACGTGCTGATCAGCACGTACTCCCCCGTCCCGTCCGGGCCGGTCACGTACCACAAGCACGCCCGGCAGATCTCCTGGGTCGCCGAGGGCGAGCACACGGCCGACACCACCGGGGCGCCCTACGACGGGCAGAGCACGGTCTGGCGGTACGTGACCGCGCTGGACGTGCTGAGCGACGACTCCGAGGGCACGGTCGTCGTCCTCGGCGACTCCCTCACCGACGGCATCTCCGCCACCGTCGGCGCCGACGCCCGCTGGCCCGACGTGCTGGCCGACCGGCTGCGCACCGCCCTCGCGTCCGGCCGGGACCTCCCCCACTACAGCGTCGTCAACGCCGGGCTCAGCGGGAACCGCGTGCTCGCCGACGGGCCCGGCCGCCCGCCCCGCAACCCCAGCGCCCTGCGCCGGTTCGGCCGGGACGTGCTGGGCCGGGCGGACGTCCGGGTCGTGGTCGTCGTGCTGGGCGTCAACGACATCCTCCGCGCGCCGGACACCGCCGACCCGGACCGGATCGTCGGCGGGCTGACGGCCCTCACGGAGCGGGCGCACACGCGCGGGCTGAAGGTCGTCGGGGCGACACTGATGCCGTACCGGGGGCACCACGGGTACACCGCGTACGGCGAGGACGTACGGCAGCGGGTCAACGCGGAGATCCGCGACGGGGGCGTGTTCGACGAGGTCGTGGACTTCGACGAGGCCGTGCGGGACGCGTACGACCCGCGCCGCTTCCGGGCCGGGTACGACTCCGGGGACGGGCTGCACCCCAGCGACGCGGGCTACGCGCGCATGGCGGAGGCGTTCGAGCTCGACGCGCTCAAGGGCGGGGCGCCGGCCCGGCTCTGACGATCAGCGGGCCGGCGGACGGTGGGGCGCCCCCTCAGTCGTCCTCGGCCCGCCGCTCGTGCTGCTTGCGCGGACCGTGCAGGTCCAGCGGGTCGTGCAGGTTCAGCGGGTCGTGCGGACGGCGGGACGCCTCCAGCTCCCGCCGGTGCCGCTCGGCGGCGTCCAGGTGCTCCCGCCGCTGCTCCTCCGCACGCGCCAGGTGCTCCCGCCGCCGCTCCTCCTTGAGCGCCTGCTTCTCCCGGCGGCGCTCCTCCCGCAGCCGCTGCCGTTCCGCGCGGGGCAGCTTGCGCTGCACGCCCACCCCGCCCCAGAAGGCGAACCCGGTCACGATCACGCGCGGGGCGCCCGGCTCGGGCGGCACGCCCTCCTCACGGTGGTCGAAGCCGCCCATGACGCCGATGCCGCGCACCACGACCTCCACGCCCGGCGGCACGATCACGTCGATGCCGCCCATGATCGCGACGGCGTTGACGACGACCTCGCGGTCCGCGAAGTTCGCCTCGCGCAGGTCGATCTCGCCGCCGCCCCAGAAGGCGAACGCGTTGAAGCGCCGGGGCGCCGTCCACCGGCCCTTGCGCTGGAAGCCGCTCATCACGGCGACCGCCCAGGTCGACGTCCCCGAGTCGTCGCCGCCGACGATCCGGCCCGCCCAACCGCCGCCCGCCACCGGGTCCTTCGTCAGCGACACGGCGGGCGCGACCGCCGCACCCGACGCGGGCAGGTCGCGGGTGAGGGGCGCCAGCTCCCCGTAGGTGCGCGCCCGGTACACGGCGTCCAGCCGCTCCTCGAACTCCTCCATGTCCAGGCGGCCCTCGGCGAGGGCCTCCCGGAGGACTTCGGCGACCTGCTCGCGGTCGGCGTCGGAGGCGCGAAGGTCCGGTGCGGGTGCGTCGTCGGTCATACCCAGCAGCCTACGAGTTGTCCCCGTCACAGGGCTACGAGGACTGCGTGGGCGTCCGCCCTGCCCGCTCCGCGTACATCTTCGCGATGACCGCCTCGATGTCGGGCTCCCGCACCGACAGGTCGACCAGCGGGTAGCGCTCGGCGATCCGCGCGACCAGCCCGGCCGCCGACTCCGACGCGGGGAACGCCACCCACTGCCGGGGCCCGTCCACCCGTACCACCCGGGCGGGCGCGGGCACCTCGACCGGCGGGCACTCCCGCTCCAGGTCCACCACCAGCGTCCGCTCGCTCTCCCCCACCTCGTGCAGCCCCGCGAGCCCCCCGTCGTACACCAGCCGGCCGTGGTCGATGACCATCACGCGGGAGCAGACCTGCTCGATGTCCTGGAGGTCGTGCGTGGTCAGCAGCACCGTCGTGGAACGCTCGGCGTTCACCTGCCGCAGGAACTCCCGCACCCGGGTCTTGGAGACGACGTCCAGGCCGATCGTCGGCTCGTCCAGGTACAGCACCTCCGGGTCGTGCAGCAGCGCCGCCGCGATGTCCCCGCGCATCCGCTGCCCCAGCGACAGCTGCCGCACCGGCACCTCCAGCAGGTCGCCCAGGTCGAGCAGTTCGACCAGCCGGCCGAGGTTCTCCCGGTAACGGCCGTCGGGGATGCGGTACATGCGGTGCATCAGCTTGTACGAGTCGATCAGCGGCAGGTCCCACCACAGCGTGGTGCGCTGCCCGAACACCACCCCGATGCGGTGCGCGAGCCGGGTCCGCTCCCGCGACGGGTCGATCCCGGCGACCCGCAGCCGGCCGCCGCTCGGGGTGAGGATGCCCGTCAGCATCTTGATCGTCGTCGACTTCCCCGCGCCGTTCGGCCCGATGTAGCCGACCATCTCGCCGCGCGCCACCGTGAAGGACAGCGAGTCCACGGCCCGCACCTGGTGCCGCTCCCGCCGCAGCAGCCCCTTGCGCCGGCGCACGTCGAAGACCTTCTCGACCCCGTCCAGCGCGATGAACGCCTCCGGCTCCCCGCCGGTCCCCGGCTCTCCGCCCGTCCCCGGTTCTCCGCCGGCCTCCGGTTCCGCTGTCGTGTCCATCCGTCCTCTCAACTCCCCACACTCCTGTACGACCTGAGGCCCGTCCGCCAGGCCAGCCCCGCCAGCGCGCAGCACCCCGCCGCCACCAGCGGCGACGCGAACGCCGTCCACCCCGGCAGCGCCAGCGGGTACGGGCGCCCCAGCACGTGCGCGGCGGGCACCCAGTTCACGAAGGCGAGCGGCAGCACGAACGTCACCCCGCGCACCAGGTCCTTCCCGAACACCGACGGCGGATACTGGAGCATCGTCGTCCCGCCGTACGTGAACGCGTTCTGCACCTCCGCCGCGTCCTGCGCGTAGATCTGGAACGCGGCGCCCGCCACGAACACCGCCACGAAGATCGCCGCACCGGACACCACCATCAGCGGCACCAGCAGAACCTTCGCCACCGTCCAGTCGATGTCCGCCGCCACCAGCGACCAGCCCAGCACCGCCCCGCCCTGCACGAACCGGCCCAGCCGGCGCAGCGAGAACTGGTCCCCGCCGACCTGCGCGAGCACCGGCACGGGACGCACCAGCAGCACGTCGAACGAGCCGTCCCGGATCCGCCGGCCGAGATGCGGCATCGACCCGGCCGCCAGATGCGCGAGCCCGAACGACGTCACCGACGCCCCGTACAGGAACGCCACCTCCGGCAGCGACCAGCCGGCCAGCGAGTCGACCTGCGAGAACATCAGCAGGATCCCGGCGAAGTCCATCCCGGTCATCACCAGGTTGCCGAACAGGGTGACCACGAACGACACCCGGTACGTCATCCCGGCCCGCACCCACATCCCGGCGATCATCCGGTAGGCCCGCAGGCCCTCCAGCACTCCGGCACGCTCAGCCACTCCGGCACGCTCAGCCACCCTGCACCACCACCCGTCGCGTGGCCGCCGACTGCACCAGCCGGCCCGCCGCGAGCAGCACCACCGCCCACATCGCCTGGAAGGCGCACGCCCCCGCCACGCCCGTCTCCCCCATCAGCACGTCCGCCGGGACCTGGAGCTGCGCCGCCCACGGCAGCGCCCGCGCCACGTCGCCGAACCCGCCCGGGAAGGCGTTCAGCGGCAGCACCATGCCGGAGAAGAACACCCCGCAGATCATCATCGCCTGGTTGACGCCCGTGCCGTCCAGCAGCCAGAACACGCTCAGCGCCACCAGATAGCGGATGCCGAAGCTCACCAGGGCCGCCAGCGCCAGCGCCACCGCGAACCACGCCCAGGCGTCGAACCGCGAGGGCAGCGCCGTAGGGAAGAACACCCCGCCCACCAGGAAGGGCACCACCCCGCGCCCCAGCAGCTGGAACGCCGCCCGGCCCAGGTCGCTCGCCAGCCACCACAGCTGGAGATCCGCCGGCCGGTACAGGTCCACCGCGATCTCGCCGGTGCGGATGCGCTCCATCAGCTCGAACTCGACGCCGCCGCCCTGCAGCGCCAGCGCCGCGAACAGGCACTGGCCCAGCCACACGTACGTCACCGCCTGCGCCTGGTCGTACCCGCCGAGGTCCGGACGCTCGTCCCACAGCGCCAGATACGTGTACACGAGGATCAGCCCGAACACCGTGTTGGTGAACACCCCGGCCGCGGTCGCCGCCCGGTACGACGCGTACCGCCGGAATCCCCGGGCCGCCACGGCCAGGTACAACCGTGCCGAACCCACCCTTTCCTCCCCTTCCGTGACAGACACCGAAGCGCAGGAGCCTAGTACGCGCGACGAACGCGCCGCCACGGGTTTTCCGGGCCGCCCGCCGGCCGCCGCACCCCGCACGGGGTGCGGCGCGCGTCGCCGCCCGGCGAAGGCGGCGACGGATGCGACAGTCTTCAATAAGAGGCACGCACCAGGCGTACGCGCACACACGGCGCGTACGCCCACGCATGAGGCGTACGGGAACGAACCAAGGCGAATCAGGAGTCCGTGCACGACATGAGCGACGAGCCGCAGCCGAAGAAGCCCCGCCCGGGCTGGGCATCGCACGAGCCTCAGGCGGCCGACACGCCCGACGACGCCAGGGACGACACCCGGACGGACGAAGCCGCTCCCCCACGATCGGATGAATCCGACGCGGAATCCGGCGGGAAGGACGGGACCGGTCCCGGGACTGCCGGCGGTTCCAAAACTGCCGGCGTCTCCGCCAAGAAGGCCGCCCGCGAAGAACGCCGCGCCGCCCTCAGGGCCCGCCGCACCGGTTGGCGCCGCCTCGTCCCCACCTGGCGCATGGTCTGCGGCGCCTTCCTCGTCACCGCGCTCCTCGTCGTCGGCGGCTTCCTCCTCGGCTACGCCCTCGTCCAGATCCCCGCCGCCAACGCCCTCGCCACCCAGCAGGCCAACGTCTACCTCTACGCCGACGGCTCCGTCATCGCCCGCGACGGCGAGGTCAATCGCGAGAACGTCACGCTCTCCCAGATCTCGAAGGACGCCCAGCACGCGATCCTCGCCGCCGAGGACCGCGACTTCTACACCGAGTCCGCCGTCGACCCCCAGGCCATGATCCGCGGCGCCTGGAACACCGTCACCGGCAAGGGCAAGCAGTCCGGCTCCACCATCACCCAGCAGTACGTGAAGAACTACTACCTGCGCCAGGAGCAGACCGTCACCCGCAAGGTGAAGGAGTTCTTCATCGCCATCAAGCTGGACCGCAACCAGTCCAAGGACGAGATCCTCGAGGGCTACCTCAACACCAGCTTCTTCGGCCGCGGCGCCTACGGCATCCAGGCCGCCGCCCACGCCTACTACGACATGGACGCCTCCGAACTCGACGCCGGCCGCGCCGCCTACCTCGCCGCCCTCGTCAACGCCCCCAGCCAGTACGACGTCGTCGCCCACCCCGAGAACCGCGCCCTCGTCGAGAACCGCTGGAACTACGTCCTCGACGGCATGGTCGACGAAGGCTGGCTCGACCCCGCCGAACGCGCCCGCCTCACCTTCCCCGTGCCCAAGCGGACCACCCACTCCACCGGCATGTCCGGGCAGCGCGGCTACATCGTCAACATCGTCAAACAGCACCTGACCGCCAACAAGATCGTCGACGAGGCCGCCCTCGACGCCGGCGGCTACCGCATCACCACCACCCTGGAGAAGGACAAGCAGGACGCCTTCGTCGAGTCCGTCAACGACAACCTCATGGACCGCCTCGACAAGGAGAACCGCAAGGTCGACACCTACGTCCGCGCCGGCGGCGTCTCCATCGAACCCAAGACCGGCAAGGTCGTGGCGATGTACAACGGCATCGACTACGTCAAGCAGTACACCCCCAACGCCACCCGCCGGGACTTCCAGGTCGGCTCCTCCTTCAAGCCGTTCGTCTTCGCCGCCGCCGTCGAGAACGGCTCCCGCACCCAGGACGGCCGCCGCATCACCCCCAACACCCGCTACAACGGCGACAGCGAACGCCCCGTCCAGGGCTGGGCCGGCCCCCGCTACGCCCCCGAGAACGAGGACCACGAGGACTACGGCGACATCACCGTCAGCGAGGCCACCGACAAGTCCGTCAACGCCGTCTACGCCCAGATGGCCGTCGACGTCGGCCCCGACAAGGTCCGCGAGACCGCCGTCGGCCTCGGCCTCTCCCCCGACACCCCCGACCTCGACG
>MUNG01000516.1 GCA_002154585.1 Streptomyces pseudogriseolus | reverse complement strand
GCCGCCGGCGGCAAGGGCGGCAAGGTCATCCTCGACTGGACCGCGTAAGCCGACCGCGTCAGCCATCTGCCTTCCAAGGAGCTTCCGAGATGTTCGACTCCGTGCGCGACGACCTGCGCGCCACCCTCGACGAGATCCGCGCCGCCGGCCTGCACAAGCCCGAGCGCGTCATCGGCACCCCCCAGTCCGCCACCGTGAACGTCACCGCCGGCGGCCGCCCCGGCGAGGTGCTCAACTTCTGNNACCCCGAGGTGATCGCCGCCGCCCACGAGGCCCTGGACCGCTGGGGCTACGGCATGGCGTCCGTCCGCTTCATCTGCGGCACCCAGGAGGTGCACAAGGAGCTGGAGGCGCGCCTCTCGGCGTTCCTCGGCCAGGAGGACACGATCCTGTACTCCTCCTGCTTCGACGCCAACGGCGGCGTCTTCGAGACGCTGCTCGGCCCCGAGGACGCGGTGATCTCCGACGCGCTGAACCACGCGTCGATCATCGACGGCATCCGGCTGTCCAAGGCCCGCCGCTTCCGCTACGCCAACCGCGACATGGCCGACCTGGAGCGCCAGCTGAAGGAGGCCGCCGAGGGCGGCGCCCGTCGCACGCTGATCGTCACCGACGGCGTCTTCTCCATGGACGGCTACGTGGCCCCCCTGGCCGAGATCTGCGACCTCGCCGACCGGCACGGCGCCATGGTCATGGTCGACGACTCGCACGCCGTCGGCTTCGTCGGCCCCGGCGGCCGCGGCACTCCAGAACTGCACGGGGTGATGGACCGCGTCGACATCATCACCGGCACCCTCGGCAAGGCGCTCGGCGGCG
>MUNG01000515.1 GCA_002154585.1 Streptomyces pseudogriseolus | reverse complement strand
ACTGACCCGCCCGGCGGCCGGGGGCGCCGGCCGCCGGGCGGGTCAGTAGGCGCGGCGGCGCATGCGGCGCCACCACATGAGCGCCACGCCGATCAGCAGCAGTCCGCCCGCTCCCGCGCCCGCGGACGCGGCGACGAGGGTGGTGTCGTCGCCGCCGTCCGCCCCGGCGGGCCGCAGCGCGTCGCCGAGCTGACTGCGGACGTCGTTGCCGCCGTCCACGCCCTTGGCGAGCGGCCCGCGTGAGCCCTCCGTGGGGTTGGCCAGGTACGGGAAGGACGCGCCGAACTCCTTGTCGTTGGCGTCGACCGCGTCGCCCAGGTCGTTCTTCGCGCCGACCAGCTCGCCCTCGACGACCTGGAGCGCGGCGTCGACGACGTCGTCGGTCAGCCGGCGGCCGTTGGGGAAGCCGGCGGTGTCGCCGTCCAGGACGCCCAGCCGCTTGGGCTTCGCGGCCGGCTCGATCGAGGTGTTGAGGCGCAGCATCTCCGAAGGGCGCACGTGCGGCGGCTGGTTGAGACCCTCCACGCCCTTCAGGAACACGTCGACCAGGTCGTCGCGAGGCTCCTTCGGCGCCGGGATCTTGTAGATCGCCTCGATCAGCTTCGGCAGCTCGGGCTCGGTGGCGTTCTTCAGGAACTGCGCGTCGTCCCACGGGGCGGACGCGTTGAACGTGTCCTTGTCGCCGACCGGGTTGACGACCTCGTTCACCAGCGGGCTGCCCAGCCGCGACACCTGCACGAAGTCTCCCTCGGCGTTCTCGCGCTGGGTGGTGGACCAGATGCCGACGACCGGCTGGTCCGCCGACTCGGTGATCAGGTGCGTCGGCACCTGGAGCGCCACCGAGTTGACGTTGTAGCCCTTGAGCGTGTCGTTGCCGACCTCCGAGAGGTTCCCGCCGTACAGCAGGTCGAAGACCCGCAGGTCCAGGAAGAACGGGTCGTCGGCCTGGCCGGCGAACGTGGTGGTGCCGCCGGCCAGTTCACGGACCGCCTGCTCGCGGAGGGTGCCGTAGTCCGGCATGGACGCCTTGCCGACGTTCGACGGCGCCACCGGCACGTCGTGGGCGATCTTCGTGCGGGACACCGCGTGCTGGTCCTTCAGCTTCAGCAGCTCGATGTCGTAGGTCTGGGTGATGTTGAGGTCCGGGTCGTCCAGGCTGGTGACCGGGCCGGTGTTGTAGAGGAACGTCCTGTCGTTCTTGACGTGCGTCTCGAAGGTGTAGCGGAACAGCAGCTCGCCCTGCGCGTCGCCGTTGTTGTCGATGTGGATGTCGTACTGCGCGTCCTCGGCGAACGTGAAGAAGTTCGGCCCGCCGGCGGGCTCCTCGAACGGGATCCAGTCGGCGATGATCGTCGTCGTGTCCGGCTTGTCGGGGCTGACGAACGCGTACAGGTCCGTGTTGTCGTACTGCGGGGTGCCCGAGATCAGCGGGGCCTCCCGGTGGGAGGAGGCCGAGGCCGCCCCGGGTTCCAGCGCGGACGCGCCGGCGGCCGCGAGCCCCCCGGCGGCCAGCGCACCGCAGATCAGGGTCGCGAGGCTCCTGCGCCCCGCACCGCTCCTGGAGTCAGTTGTCATGCCGTCCGTCCTCAGTGCCGACTTGCCTTGACGCACTGGGATTCGGAGCATCGCCGGACCCGGATTGGTCGAACCGCGGACAAGTTTTCCCGCCCCCTCCCCGACGACCGCTTCCCGCCTAGGATTTCTCCCCGCCGACCCGCGTTTTCGGCCCGGTGATCCGTACTTCCCATCCGGAGGCGCGCTCGCTGCGAATGCCTTGTGCGACCGGACGGTCCGGCAGGGCCGGGAGAGGGGGACGAGCGTTGGAGGCGGACCAGTTGCTGATCCGGGTGGCCGGAGGTGACCAGAAGGCCTTCGAGGATCTGTACGGACTGGTCTCCGGGCCGGTCTACGGGCTGGTGCGGCGCGTGGTGCGCGACCCGGCCCAGTCCGAGGAGGTGGCCCAGGAGGTGCTCCTCGAACTCTGGCGCTCCGCCGCCCGCTTCGACCCCGGCCGGGGCAGCGCCCTGTCCTGGGTGCTCACCCTCGCCCACCGCAGGGCCGTCGACCGGGTGCGCAGCGCCCGCGCGGCCGGCGAGCGCGAGGAGAGGGAGGCACGGCGCGGGCACGGCCCCGCCTTCGACCAGGTCGCCGAGGAGGTCGAGGCCGGCCTCGAACGCGAATGGGTGCGCCGCTGCCTGGACCGCCTCACCGCGCTCCAGCGCCAGTCGGTCACCCTCGCCTACTACGACGGCTACACCTACCGCGAAGTGGCCGAGCGGCTGAGACTGCCGCTCGGCACCGTCAAGACCCGGATGCGGGACGGGCTCACCCGCCTGCGCGACTGCCTGGGAGGCGCGGCATGAGCGTGTTCCGCCGGCTGTTCTCCCGCGAGGACCCGCACTCGCTGGCCGCACCGTACGCCCTCGACGCGCTGGAGCCCGCCGAGCGGGTCCGCTTCGAGAGGCATCTGACGTCCTGCGACCGGTGCGCCGCCGAGGTGCGCGACCTCACCGAGGACGCCGTCCGGCTGGCCTGGTCCACCGCCGCGCCGGCCCCGCCCGCCCTCCGCGACCGGGTCCTGGCCGCCGTGCGCACCACCGCGCAGGAACCCGCGCCGCCGGAGGGCGGGCGGGAACGCCGCCGGGCGGTGCTGCTCGTGCCGTTCGCCACGGCCACCGCCGCCGCGGCGCTCGTCGTCGCCTCGCTGTTCGCCGTCCAGGCGAACCGCACGCAGGACGAACTCGCCG
>MUNG01000514.1 GCA_002154585.1 Streptomyces pseudogriseolus | reverse complement strand
GCGGCCCGCGACGAAGGCGAAGCCGATCTTGGAGACGCCGCCGTCCAGCACCAGCTGGATCAGCAGGTGGCCGATGACCAGGACGACCAGGACGACACCGGACAGGCGCATGAACAGCCACGCGGCCAGTTCGAAGTTGCCGCGGGTGGACTTCGGGGTCTTCTTGGTGCGCTTGCGCGGGGCCTCGATGACCGGCGCCGGGTTGTCGACGGAGTACAGCGAGGCCCCTTCGACGGGGCCGACGCCGGAGGCGGAGGTTTCAGTCGTGGACATCAGCGTCAGCTCCCGAACAGTTCACGAGCGGCGTGGCCGAGGACGGGGTAGATCGCCCCGAGCATCAGCACGATCCACACGGCGACGACGGTCCAGAGCATCTGCTTCTGGTACCGGGCGCCCTTGATCCAGAAGTCGACGGCGATGACACGCAGGCCGTTGAGCGCGTGGAAGAGGATGGCGGCGACGAGGCCGTACTCCAGCANNCCTCGTCGTAGGCCTCCGGGGACACCCGCACGAGAGCGGTGTCCAGCACGTGAACGAACAGGAAGAAGAAGATGAGGACGCCGGTGACTCGATGAGCCACCCAGGACCACATTCCTTCCCGGCCGCGGTACAGCGTTCCAGCCGGCACGGAAATTTCCTCCGGGAGCGGGGATTGGGGCCGCGCCGGCTTTCCTTGTCGGTCGGGCCCGGCCGGGTACGGTCCACCGGCCCCCAGCATGGTAGCGACGGTTGCCTGCGGCGCTTACGGGGGGCCTGCCGGTGTGATCAAACTTGCACTCGAAAAGGGGGCGGGGGGTTTCGGGG
>MUNG01000513.1 GCA_002154585.1 Streptomyces pseudogriseolus | reverse complement strand
GTCTTGGGGTCTCCTCACGAGGGGCTCGGACGGCGGGGGCCGCGGGGGAGCGGGAGCCGCCCTGCCGGCGCCTCCGGTCCGACGGCTTTTGGGCGGAGGGCTCGGTGCCCGGCGGCTCGGGGTCCGCCACCTCGGGGTCCGCCGGCGTCCCGCTCGCCGGTCCCTCGTCCCGCAGGGGCTCCAGCGGTCGCGACTGTGCCCAGTGCGGACCCAGGTCGTCCAGCGTCCAGCCGAACGGATACGTGCGGGGCTTCGGGCCGCGTGGGAACCGCTCCGGGCGGGCCGGCAGCAGCCGGATGCACGCCGCACGCAGACGGAACGTCCGGTGCACGACAGCCCGCACCCAGACCGGCTGCGGCCGGAAGCCGAGCGCCCTCAGCAGTGGTTCGTCGAGCACGGCCAGCGACGCCCGTACGGCGATCTTGCGCAGCGGGGCCGGATACCACGCGGCCATCACGCGTAAAGTGGCCGCCGCGACACGGCGGTTGGCGGGGTCGTAGGCGAACATCTCCCGCTCGTAGGCGTCGTGCATCCGCTCGAACTCGGCGTAGGTGCGGGGCACTCCGGAGATGCCCATCATCTCGCCCATCCGCCGGCCCACCAGCGCCAGGGTCTCCGTCTCCTGCGCGCACAACGGCCGCCACCCGAACCGGTCGATCCACCGCTTCGGCCCGACCACCGTGGTGGCCAGCACATACAGGAAGTCCTCGTTGAGGATCCGGTACCGGCCGTGGATGCGATTCAGATGACGCGCGGCGGCACGCCCGTGCTCCGAGTCCATGCCGTCGCGCACCATCTCGTACGCGATCAGCACCGTGTCGTCGTACCGCTTCTGGCCGGCACGCTCGAACTCCTGTGTGCGGTCGAGCAGTCGGGAGATGCGGGGGACGCCGTAGTCGCGCAGGAAGGCGACGGACGTGCCGTGCAGGTAGTCGCGGGGGAACTCGTACTGGGTGATCCACCGGTAGATCTGCTCGAAGTCCCGCTGCGGATCCATCTGGCGCATCCGGGCGAGCCGGCCATAACGGCCCATGCTGATGCCTCCCTCGGCAAAGCGACCCCTGGTGCAACGGTGATACTGAAACTATTGACTTGTAACATCGCCGTCAATACTCGGGACGGTCCGAGCCGATCCCGCGTCCGGTGCGGCTCTGCCGCTCAGGGTGCGTCCGGTGGGTGGTACGCTGACCCTTTTGCCGGGCCTTCCTCGGCACGTCCCCTGCGGAAGGCTCCCTGTGACCCACCCCGACGCCACGACGCCCGCCGACGCGCCGGACGGCACCTTCGCCGCCCTGGGGCTTCCGGAGAGCGTGCTGCGCACCCTGGACCGGCTCGGAGTGCGGGAGCCCTTCCCCATCCAGGCGGCCACGCTGCCCGACGCCCTCCGCGGACGCCACGTCCTGGGGCGCGGACGCACCGGCTCCGGCAAGACGCTCGCCTTCGGCCTCCCCCTGCTGACCCGCTCGGCGGGGCGCCGCGCCGAACCCAAGCAGCCCCTCGCCCTGGTCCTGGTGCCCACCCGCGAGCTGGCCCAGCAGGTCACCCAGGCCCTGGAGCCGTATGCCGAGGCGCTGCGGCTGCGGATGGCGACCGTCGTCGGCGGCCTGTCGATCAGCCGCCAGATCGCCGCGCTGCGCCAGGGGGCCGAGGTGGTCGTCGCCACGCCAGGGCGTCTGCACGACCTCGTCGAGCGCAACGCCTGCGCGTTGGGACGGGTGAGAATCACCGTCCTGGACGAAGCCGACCAGATGTGCGACCTGGGCTTCCTGCCGCAGGTGTCCGGACTGCTCGCCCAGGTGCGTCCCGACGGTCAGCGCATGCTGTTCTCCGCCACCCTGGACGGCGACGTCGGGCAGCTGGTCCGCGACCACCTCCACGACCCCGTCGTCCACTCCGTCGACCCGGCCGGCGCCGCCGTCGCCGGCATGGAGCACCACCTCCTCGTCGTCCACGGCCCCGACCGCTACGCCGTCACCACCGAGATTGCCGCCCGCGACGGCCGCGTCCTGCTGTTCCTCGAGACGAAGCACGCCGTCGACCGGCTCACCCGTCACCTGCGGGCGAGCGGGGTGCGTGCCGGGGCCCTGCACAGCGGCAAGTCCCAGCCGCAGCGCACCAAGACCCTGGCCCAGTTCAAGGAAGGCGGCCTCACCGTCCTCGTCGCGACCGATGTCGCCGCCCGAGGCCTGCACGTCGACGACCTCGACCTCGTCGTCAACGTCGATCCGCCCGCCGACGCCAGGGACTACGTGCACCGGGCGGGCCGCACCGCCCGCGCCGGCGCGTCCGGCCGCGTGGTCACGCTCGTCGCGTCGGGCGGGCGCCGCGAGACGCTCCACATGCTGGCCGAGGCCGGCATCAAGGCCACCGTCACCCCGGTGCGCTCCGGCGAGGCGGCACTGACCCGCATCACCGGGGCCAAGGCCCCCTCCGGCGTCCCCCTCGACGGCGGGCCCGCCGCGCCCCGCCCCAAGAACACCAACGCGCCCTTCCGGGGCATGGGCACCAGCAAGGGCGCCCCGCGCGGCGGCTCCGGCGGTAAGTCCCGCAAGGCCGGCGAGGCGCGCAGGCTCGCCGAGGCGCGCCGGGCCGCGCAGGTGCGCCGCGGCGGCTGAGCGGCACCGCGCCGCGATATTCGCTGCCCGCACGGTGCCCGGCGTGACAAGCTGTGCTCGCCCGTCCGTCCCCGAACCCAGGAGGTCACCATGACCGCAGAACCCCCCGCCACGGAAGGTTCGGAGCCGGCCGACGCCGCGACGCCCCCGGTCACACCGGAGGCCGACGGCACCTACGACCTCAAGCGCAAGTTCCGCGAGGCGCTGGAGCGCAAGCGCGGCGCGCAGGCGGAGGCGTCCGAGGCCGCCGGCAACCCGAACGCGTCCAAGGTGCGCGCCACGCACGGGCCGGCGACGCACCAGCGGTCCTTCCGCCGCAAGAGCGGCTGAGCCAGGTCCGTCCCGTCCGGCCCGTGACGCCCGCGCGTCACGGGCCGGACGGCTCTCACCACCGGTTGCGGGCCTCCTCCGCCCAGCCGGTGAGCACCTCTGCGCACCTCATCCCTGCGCGACCACCGCCGCGAACATCCCCGCCTGGTACGAGCCGCCCTTCTGGTGGGTGATGACCGCCAGCCGGTTGGCCGCGTTGATCATCCCGACCAGGCAGACCAGCGCGGCCGTCTGGTCGTCGTCGTAGTGCTTGCGCACCAGCGCCCAGGTCTCGTCGGACACGCCCTGGTGGGCGTCGGCGAGGCGGGTGCCCTCCTCGGCGAGCGCGAGCGCGGCCCGCTCCGCCTCCGTGAACACGGTGGTCTCGCGCCACACGGCGACCAGGTGCAGCCGGACATCGCTCTCCCCGGCCGCCGCGGCCTCCTTGACGTGCATGTCGACGCAGTGGCCGCAGCCGTTGATCTGGCTGGCGCGCAACGACACCAGCTCCTGCACGGACTTCGGCAGCGGCGAGTCGTGGAGCACCAGCGCCGCGCCGGCGAACCGCTTGGCGAAACGGGAGGCGATGTCGTTCTCGAACAGGTTGAAACGGGCGTCCATCGTGAAGTCCTCACTCGTGGTCGTGTTCGGGACACCCACCAGATGCCGGACGGCCGTACCGTGTGACGGGCTGCCGGAGTGAGGTGGACCACACGCCGCCGCTGTCACAGAACCGGGCCGGCCGGCGTCCTGTGCGTATGACTGTGATCGGGAGCCGGCACCAGGGAGCGGATGTGACCAGCGGGGACGGAAGCGGCGGCGGGCGAGGCGGGGGAGCGGGGCCCGCCACCGAGGACTTCCTCACCCATCGGAACCTGCTGTTCACCGTCGCCTACGAGATCCTCGGCTCGGCCGCCGACGCCGAGGACGTCCTCCAGGAGACCTGGCTGCGCTGGGCCGGCGTCGACCTCGCCGAGGTGCGGGACCGGCGCGCGTACCTGGTGCGGATCACCACCCGCCAGGCCCTGACCCGGCTGCGCACGCTGGGCCGCCGCAAGGAGTCCTACGTCGGTTCCTGGCTGCCCGAGCCGCTGCTCACCTCGCCCGACGTCGCCGAGGACGTCGAACTGGCCGACAGCGTCTCGATGGCGATGATGCTGGTGATGGAGACCCTCGCGCCGACCGAGCGCGCGGTGTTCGTGCTGCGCGAGGTGTTCGACGTCGGCTACGACGAGATCGCGGAGGCCGTCGGCAAGTCCCCCACGGCCGTGCGGCAGATCGCGCACCGGGCCCGCGCCCATGTGGCGGACAGGCGGCCCCGCGGGGCCCTGTCACCGCAGCGCACCCGCCATGTCCTGGACGCGTTCCGACGGGCCGTGGAGACGGGCGACCTCCAGGGGCTGCTGGACGTCCTGGCGCCGGACGTCGTCCTGCTCGGCGACGGCGGCGGGATCAAGCAGGCGGTGCTGCGGCCGGTCGTCGGCGCGGACAAGGTGGCCCGGCTGCTGCAGGGCGGGCTGCGCAAGGTCCCCGCCGCGCTGACGCTGCGGCCGGCGCTGGTCAACGGCGGTCCCGCGCTGGTGCTGCACCTCGACGGCGAACTGGACAGCGTGCTCGCGGTCCGCGTCGACGACGGCCTGGTCACCGGCCTGTACGCCGTGCGCAACCCGGAGAAGCTGTCGCACATGGAGCGGGAGATCCCGCTGCGCCGGTGAGAATCGGCCCCGTCCGCCGGCCGCTACTGCTGTTCGCGCCCCGTCCGCCGGCCGCTACTGCTGTTCGCGCCGCGCCCGGCGGGCGGAGCGGCGGCGGAGCAGCACCGGCAGCACGTACCAGCACAGCCCGAACCACAGCATGACCGCGCCCACCAGCACCTCGGCGAGCACGCCCGGCACCACGAACCGCAGGATCAGCAGCAGCGTGCAGCCGATGGTGAGCGCGAGCAGCACCATCCCGCACACCATCAGGCGTCCGGCCGTCTCCACCAGTTCGTCCT
>MUNG01000512.1 GCA_002154585.1 Streptomyces pseudogriseolus | reverse complement strand
GCGCCAGGCGGTCACCCAGCGCCGTACGGTGCGGTCGTTCACGGACGAGCCGGTGGACCCCGGTGCGGTACGCCGCGCGGTCGCCGCTGCCGTCACCGCTCCCGCGCCCCACCACACGACGCCCTGGCGCTTCGTCCTCCTCGAGAACCCCGGGACCCGTACCCGCCTGCTCGACGCCATGCGCGACGCCTGGATCGCGGACCTGCGCCGGGACGGCAAGTCGGAGGAGTCCATCGCCAAACGGATCCGCCGCGGCGACGTCCTGCGCAACGCGCCCTACCTGGTCGTGCCCTGCCTGGTCATGGACGGCTCGCACCACTACGGGGACGCCCGCCGGGACGGCGCGGAGCGGGAGATGTTCGTCGTCGCCACGGGCGCGGGCGTGCAGAACTTCCTGGTGGCCCTCGCGGGCGAGCGGCTCGGCTCGGCGTGGGTGTCGTCCACGATGTTCTGCCGCGACGTGGTCCGCGAGGTCCTGGACCTGCCCGCCGACTGGGACCCGATGGGCGCGGTGGCGGTGGGCCACCCGGCCGAGGAACCGCGCCCCCGCCCCGAGCGGGACGCCGCCCGGTTCACCGAGGTGCGGTGAGCGAGGCCCTACCCTCGTAGGAGCTCTTCACTCTCACCCCGGGGGACCTTGTGGCCGGACGCTTCGCTCCCCGCCCGACACGGACCACCGTGCGCGGCGGCCATGTGGCGATGCCCGCGCCCAGACGACCGCACCGGGCACCGGCCTCCCCGCGAACCCGCACCTGGGTCCCGGACGGCCCCCTGGACCTGGGTCTCGTCCTCGGCCCGCTGCGCCGCGGCACCGGCGACCCGACGTTCCGCACCACCCCGGACGGCGCCGCGTGGCGCACCAGCCTGACCCCGGTGGGCCCCGGCACGCTCCGGGTGACCCGCGTCGACGACGCCGTACGGGGCGAGGCGTGGGGCCCCGGCGC
>MUNG01000511.1 GCA_002154585.1 Streptomyces pseudogriseolus | reverse complement strand
GACGGCGCCCCTCCGGACCGTACGAACCCCTAGGCGTCGATGCGGGAGCGGTCCAGTGTCGCCGCGGAGCTGGAGATGAACTCCTTGCGCGGGGCGACGTCGTTGCCCATGAGGAGGTCGAAGACCTGCTCGGCGGCCTCGAGGTCGGTGAGGTTGATCCGGCGCAGGGTGCGGTGGCGCGGGTCCATGGTGGTTTCGGCCAGCTGGTCGGCGTCCATCTCGCCGAGGCCCTTGTAGCGCTGGATCGAGTCCTTGTACCGGATGCCCTTGCTCTGGAGCTCCATGAGCTTGTCCCGCAGCTCACGGTCCGAGTACGTGTACACGTACTTGTCCTGGCCCTTCTTGGGCTGGACGATCTCGATCCGGTGCAGCGGCGGCACGGCGGCGAAGACCCGGCCGGCCTCGACCATGGGCCGCATGTAGCGGTGGAACAGGGTCAGCAGCAGCGTGCGGATGTGGGAGCCGTCCACATCGGCGTCGGTCATCATGATGATCTTGCCGTAGCGCGCCGCGTCGATGTCGAAGGTCCGGCCGGACCCGGCTCCTATGACCTGGATGATCGCGCCGCACTCGGCGTTCTTGAGCATGTCCGTGACGGACGACTTCTGCACGTTGAGGATCTTGCCGCGGATCGGCAGCAGCGCCTGGAACTCGGAGTTCCGGGCGAGCTTGGCCGTGCCCAGCGCGGAGTCGCCCTCGACGATGAACAGCTCGCTGCGGTCGACGTCGTCGCTGCGGCAGTCGGCGAGCTTGGCGGGCAGCGAGGAGGACTCCAGGGCCGTCTTGCGGCGCTGGGCGTCCTTGTGCTGGCGGGCCGCGATGCGCGTACGGGCCGCGGCGACGACCTTCTCCATGACCACGCGGGCCTGCTGGGCGGCGTCCCGCTTCGTGGAGGTCAGGAACGCCTTGAGCTCCCTGGAGATCACGGTGTTCACGATGCGGCGGGCCGCCGAGGTGCCGAGCACCTCCTTGGTCTGCCCCTCGAACTGAGGTTCGGCGAGGCGGACCGTGACCACCGCGGTGAGGCCCTCGAGGGCGTCGTCCTTCACGACGTCGTCCTCGGCCACGCGCAGCATCTTCTTGGCGCGCAGGACCTCGTTCATCGTCTTGGCGACCGCCTGCTCGAAGCCCGCGACATGGGTGCCGCCCTTGGGGGTGGCGATGATGTTGACGAACGACTTGACGGTCGTCTCGTAGCCGGTGCCCCAGCGCAGCGCCACGTCGACGCCGAGCTCACGGGTGACCTCGGTGGGCGTCATCTGGCCGTGCTCGTCGAGCACCGGGACCGTCTCCTTGAAGGAGCCCTGACCGGTGAAGCGGAGCGTGTCGCAGACCGGCCGGTCGGAGGCCAGGAACTCGCAGAACTCGCTGATTCCGCCGTCGAAGCGGAAGGACTCCTCGCCCTTGCTGCCGCCCTCGCCGAGCCCGTACTCGTCGCGGACGACGATGGTCAGGCCGGGCACCAGGAACGCGGTCTGCCGGGCGCGCTGGTGCAGGGTGTCCAGGGCGAGCTTGGCGTCCTTGAGGAAGATCTGGCGGTCGGCCCAGTAGCGCACGCGCGTGCCGCTGCGGGTCTTCGGGATCTTCTTGGTCTTGCGCAGCCCGCTCCCGGGCTCGAACTTCGCGTCCGGACCCAGGGCGGAGAAGGCGCCCGGGACGCCGCGCCGGAAGCTGATCGCGTGGGTGTGGCCCCCGCGGTCCACCTCCACGTCGAGCCGCGCGGAGAGCGCGTTCACCACGGAGGCGCCGACGCCGTGCAGACCGCCGGAGGCGGCGTAGGAGCCGCCGCCGAACTTTCCGCCGGCGTGCAGCTTGGTCATGACGACCTCGACGCCGGAGAGGCCGGTCTTGGGCTCGACGTCGACCGGGATGCCCCGGCCGTTGTCCTTGACCTCCACCGAGCCGTCGTCGTGGAGCACGACCTCGATGTGGTCGCAGTAGCCGCCGAGGGCCTCGTCCACGGCGTTGTCGATGATCTCCCAGAGGCAGTGCATCAGGCCACGGCTGTCCGTGGAGCCGATGTACATACCGGGGCGCTTGCGTACGGCCTCGAGCCCCTCGAGGACGAGCAGGTGCCGCGCGGTGTAGTTGGAACCGTCCCGGTCTGCTCCTGCCAGCAGCGCTGTGGACGACGGCACGGACGTCTCGGCGGTCACGCGGTTCGCTCCTCGCTGAATTTCAGATGGGGCCCTGATGGGTAAGGGCGCGGCTTGGTTCACCGGTGAGAGGGTACCGAGGCCTGGTAGAGCCGTTGTAACGCCACCCTCGTCTCGGTCCCACCCTAGTCGAGAGTCGCATGAGTGTTCGATCCCTCGATGGAGTGAAGCACACATCACGTTCCCATCGAGGCATGAACCATTTAGGCTCCGGGCACGTCCTCATGAACAACCGGCAACCCAGCCGGGAGGGCCGACCACCGATACCACGCGAATCCGTACGACACAGAGACACGCACTACGGCACATTCGCCGCCAACCGGCAGCAGCCGGCCGCCTCGAAGATTTTTTTCGAGGAAAAGCCTCGAGCGGGAACGTTTTGGGGCTGGTTGGATGTTGACCCTGGTACGACAGCTCGTCGAGCTAGAGAAGAGGCGACGTGACTACTGTTCTGACCCCCGCGAGCCCGCTGACGGCCGCCGATCGCTGCGACCGCTGCGGCGCCCAGGCCTACCTGCGCGTCGTCCTGCTGAGCGGTGGAGAACTGCTCTTCTGCGCCCACCACGGGCGCAAGTTCGAGCCGGAACTCAAGAAGATCGCCGCTGAGATACAGGACGAGACGGAGCGGCTGACCGCTCCGAAGCCCGCTCCTGACGAGGAGCGCTGACACTTCACGTCCGACGACGAGCAGCCAGACCGGCACAGGCCGGCGAACGGGCGGCGTCCTCCCCCGCGGAGGGCGCCGCCCGTCTGTTCCGAGCCGGTGTGCCGGTCCTACCGGTGTTCCGGTGCGCCGGTGCGCCGGTGCGCCGGTGTACCGGGGTACCGCTGTTTCAGCCCTGTGAGGCCGCGGGCCACCCCAGCGTGGTCAGGACGTCGGAGATGCGGGTGTAGACCCCCGGGCTGCCCGCCCAGCCGCACCCGGCCCCCCAGGACACCAGGCCTATGAGCCGCCCCTGCGCGACCAGCGGCCCCCCGCTGTCCCCCTGGCAGGCGTCCCGCCCGCCGGCCACCTCACCCGCGCACAGCATCGTCCCGGCGCGGTAGGTGCCGTCGGAGCCCCCGGGATACGCCTTCTCGCACAGCGCATCGGGCTGCACCCGTACGCGCGCCCCGTGCAGGCTGCCGGCGTAGCTGCCGGAGCCCGTGGTGTCCCCCCAGCCGTAGACCGTGGCGGCCGTCCCCGCCCGGTACGCCGGGTCGCCCGCCCCCGCCATGCCTATCACCGAGGCCGCCGGCAGCGGCTCGGCCAGGCTGAGCACGGCGAAGTCGCCGGAGTTGGTCGCGCCGTCGTAGCGGGGGTTCACCCAGACCTTCCGTACGGCGACCTCCTGGCCGTCCTCCGCGAGCAGCTCGGTACGCCCCGCTATCACCCTGAGGTCGCGCACCCGCTCCGGGGAGGCGCCGAGCACCTCCGGGTCCATGCAGTGGGCGGCGGTGAGCACGGTGGTGCGGCCGACCGCCACGCCCCCGCAGAACTGCCCCGCCCGCGTACCCCCGAACCGGTCACGGCTGGACAGCGCCACGGTGTAGGGGCTCTGTGACACATCGACGGGGAAGCCGCCGACGACGATGCTGTCGGCGGCCACCGGAGCGGCCGAGGCCAGTGGTATGACGGTCCCCGCGGCCACGAAGGTCAGCAGCAGGGCCAGGGCCCTGGCAAGTCGACGTCGCATGCACGCTCCTCACACTGGGGTGAACCTTGCACACCCACAGTGAGGTAAGCGGTCCGTGCCCGCACCCGCACGGCAGCGTGAAGGCCCGGTCCCGCCGGTAGCGGGGACCGGGCCTCACGGACGGCGGTGCCCGACGGGTCGCCCCGCCGGGAGAGACGTCCTAGTCGAGGTAGTCGCGCAGCACCTGCGAACGCGACGGGTGGCGCAGCTTCGACATCGTCTTCGACTCGATCTGGCGGATGCGCTCACGCGTGACGCCGTACACCTTGCCGATCTCGTCGAGGGTCTTCGGCTGACCGTCGGTGAGACCGAACCGCATCGAGACGACGCCCGCCTCGCGCTCCGACAGGGTGTCGAGCACGGAGTGCAGCTGCTCCTGCAGCAGCGTGAAGCTGACGGCGTCGGCGGGGACGACGGCCTCGGAGTCCTCGATGAGGTCACCGAACTCGCTGTCGCCGTCCTCGCCCAGCGGGGTGTGCAGGGAGATGGGCTCGCGGCCGTACTTCTGGACCTCGATGACCTTCTCCGGGGTCATGTCGAGCTCCTTGGCCAGCTCCTCCGGGGTGGGCTCGCGGCCCAGGTCCTGGAGCATCTGGCGCTGGACGCGCGCGAGCTTGTTGATGACCTCGACCATGTGCACCGGGATACGGATGGTGCGGGCCTGGTCGGCCATGGCGCGGGTGATCGCCTGACGGATCCACCAGGTGGCGTACGTGGAGAACTTGTAGCCCTTGGTGTAGTCGAACTTCTCGACCGCGCGGATCAGACCGAGGTTGCCTTCCTGGATGAGGTCCAGGAACAGCATGCCGCGGCCGGTGTAGCGCTTGGCCAGGGAGACCACCAGACGGAGGTTGGCCTCCAGCAGGTGGTTCTTGGCCCGGCGGCCGTCCTCCGCGATGATCTCCAGCTCGCGCTTGAGCTTCGGCGCCAGCTTGTCGGAGTTCGCCAGCTTGTCCTCGGCGAACAGGCCCGCCTCGATGCGCTTGGCCAGCTCGACCTCCTGCTCGGCGTTGAGCAGGGGGACCTTGCCGATCTGCTTGAGGTAGTCCTTGACCGGGTCGGCGGTGGCGCCCGCGGCGGCGACCTGCTGGGCCGGGGCGTCGTCCTCGTCCTCGTCGGACAGGACGAAGCCCGCGCTCTCGGCGCCCTCGGGCTCGTCCGCGACCTTGGTGTCCTCGAGGACTTCCTCGTCGGCCGGCTCGGCGTCGTCCTTCTTCGCCGTGGCCTTCTTGGTGGCGGTCTTCTTGGCCGTGGTCTTCTTCACCGCCGCCTTCTTGGCGGTGGTCTTCTTGGCGGCCGCCTTCTTGGCGGGCGCCGCCTCCTCCTCGACGGCCGCGTCGGCGGCCGGGGACGCGGAGGCGGCGGCGGTGGCCTTCCGGGGGGTCGCCGTCTTGGCCGCCACGGTCTTGGTGGCGGTGCGCTTGGCGGGAGTCTTCGCTGCGACGCTCTTGCGGGTGCGCTTGGGCTCTGCGGCACTGACCATCAGCGTCACACCCTCTTCCTCGAGGATCTGGTTGAGGCTGCGCAGTACGTTCTTCCACTGAGTGGCCGGAATCTGGTCAGCTTCGAAGGCCCGACGCACGTCATCGCCGGCGATCTGCCCCTCAGCCTTTCCCCGCTCGATGAGCGCCATGACAGAGACGGACTCGGCGATCTCCGGCGGGAGCGTACGGGATGTGCTGGCCGACACGAACAACCTCTCGGAACGTTGGAAAACGGCTTCCGGCCCCGTCCACAGTGGACAGGGGCCGACCGCCGGCTTGGGGATGGGCCGACGGCGCGGGCGGGGGCCGGGAAGATGCACAGCGCCGATCACGGCGTCCGTATTCCCTCCGCGGCTGTCACCTCTTAGGTCATCGCGTTCCTCCCGGAAGCGTTACGCCCATTACGCGTGGCCCGAATCACACCCCGTAACCAGTCAAAACCTGGCAGACACGGACAGAAGTGCGCACCGGGGTGAAGGGGTCGCCGCACGGGGAGGGGGCTTCGGCCGGTCTCGGCGCCGGCGCCGCGTACGTCGCTTCGGGGGTCGCTTCCTTCGTGCTGTCGGACCCCGCGGCGCCGTCGAGGGAGCCGCAGGGTCCGACGGGGGACGGCTCACGGACGCGGCGCCGCCACAGGAGGGGGATGGCAGGCCGGACCGCGCCGTCGGGGAAACGCGGTCAGTGGGGGCGCGGCGCGGGCACCACGCGCTCGACCTCGGGGTGGACCGTGAGGAGCTGCCGCATGGCCTCCTCGGCCGCGACGCCGTCTCCGGCGGCGAGGGCGTCGACGATCCGGGCGTGATGGGCCAGCGAGGTGTCGTTCGGCCGCTCACAGCCGGTGACCGGGCCGCCCGACACCTGGAGCGCGGCGGACACGATCCCGGACAGGTGCTCCAGCATGCGGTTGCCGGCGACCTGGATGAGCAGGGAGTGGAACTCGTTGTCCGCCCGGGCGAAGGTCAGCGCGTCGCCCTGTCCGAGGGCGTGCCCCATGATCTCCACCATGTCGGTGAGCCGCTGCTGGACGTCGTCCCGGCCGTGTCCGGCCGCCAGGCGCGCGGCGAGCGGCTCGATCGTCCAGCGCAGCTCGCTCAGCTCCCGGCGCTGGTCGTCCCGCTGCGGCCCGTAGGCCCGCCACTCGATGATGTCCGGGTCGAGGAGGTTCCAGTCGCTGACCGGGCGCACCCGCGTGCCCACGTTCGGCCGGGCGCTGACCAGGCCCTTGGCCTCCAGGACGCGGAGGGACTCGCGGACGACGGTACGGGACACCTCGAAACGCTGACCGATCTCCTCGGGTACCAGCGGGCGGTCGGCGCCCAGGTCACCGGAGACGATCATCTGTCCCAGTTGCTGGACGAGTTGTCCGTGCAGCCCGCGTCCGCGGCTGCCCGCGGTCCGCCGGCCCACACGGCCAAGCTCCGGATCCCCGCCGTCCCACACCGGGCCCCGGTCGGTGCCGGGCGTGTCCGCGTAGGGGTAGCGGTCGAGTTCGCCCGGGGTCGCGAGGCCGGAGTCGGCGGAGCGGGCGGCGGTCATCATGGTGTGCGCAAGGGTACTCACGCATCCTTTGTCGGCGTCGGTTCCAACTCCCTTGAGGTCTTTGGTGAAAAGCACACGAAAGGGTGATCGCTCACCTCGTCGCAATTGACGCCTTATCGGAAAGAAATGAGCTTTTCCTGGGGAGTTGCAATCAGAGAAGGCCCGAGAAGCGCAAACTCGGTCGTCATCGGACGCGGCTCCGCAACCCCGTGAACGCGTACGCGCACAGCAGAGCCAGCACCGACAACGCCATGGCCCCGCCCACGGGTTGGGCCAGCAGCCGCAGCAGCGCCTCCAGATGCTGCTCGCCCCCGAAGAACCGGCGCAACGGCAGGCCGCCCCACAGCCGCCCGGCGAACGGCTCCGGACCCCGCACCGACGGCCCCTCGGTGATCTCGCGCACCGCGGGTACGACGAGAAGCGGCACGGCGACGACCGCGGCGAGCCCGGCGGTGGTGGACCGGAACACCCCCGCGGCCAGCACCCCCGCCCAGGCGCACCCCGTGACGAGGGCGAGCCACCCGGCGGTGAGCGCGGGCCACTCCGCCGGAACCGCGACGAGTTCGCTCCCGTAGACGAGATACAGCACCTCGGCGGTGCAGCCGACGGTCAGCACGGCCAGGGCGAGGGCGGTCAGCGACGCGACGAAGAGCTTCGCCGTCAGCAGGCCGAGCCTGCGGGGGACGGTCCCCCGGTCCGCCGCGAGCGCGGGGTGGCGGAACTCGTCGCCGAACGCCAGCGCGCCGAGCAGACCCGCCCCGAGTGCGGCGGGCGGCAGCGGCACCTGCACGGGCCAGGCGGCCAGCAGCCGCGGCTGCGGGGTGTGACCGATGCGAGCCAGCAGCACCGCGGTGAGCGCGGACACGGCGAGCACGCAGGCCCCGACGACGAACCCCGTGGTCACCCCGGTGGCCCGCCGGATCTCGTACCGGACGGGCCGCAGGGGGGTGGGCGCGGGGCGAACACGGAC
>MUNG01000510.1 GCA_002154585.1 Streptomyces pseudogriseolus | reverse complement strand
CCTGAGACCCCCTCTCGCACCCCGTCCCCGACACCGCATCCCGGCCGGGCCTGACGGCCCCCGCGTGCGCCACGCCCGTACGCCCGTCACCGAGCACCCTGGGAGACGCATGTCCGCCACATCCCCGACCGTCGCCGTGCCGCCGTTCCGGGGCAGGATCGGCGACGACCCGCGCAGCGGGTACTACGCCGCACCCCACCGCTACCGCCTCCACCTGTCGCCCGCCTGTCCCCGCTGTCTCCAGATCGCGGTCACCCACAGCCTGCTCGGCCTCGGCGACGTCCTCCCCGTGACGAGGCTGCCCGCCGTGCCCGACACCCCCGACGGCGGACACCGGGCGCTGCGGCGCCTGTACGAGGCGAGCGCGCACCTCCACCCGGGCCCCGCCCTGGCGCCCGTCCTGCACGACAACTGGACCGGGACCGTCGTCAGCACCCATGCGCCGGACATCGTCCGCGACCTGGCCCTGCGGTTCGGCGGACGCGGGCCCTGTCTGCTCCCGCGCGACACCGACGAGGCGTTCGCCGCCGTCGAGCGGCTCTGCGAGCAGGGCGTCGACGCGACCGCCCAGCGGGCCGGGCTGTACGGCGGCGACCGCGCGGAACGCGACCTCGCGCTCGCCACGCTGCTGCGCGCACTGGACGTGCTGGAACTGAGGCTCGCCTCGCGGGACCACGTCCTCGGCGACGAACTCACCCTGGCCGACGTGCGGGTGTGGGTGACGCTGGTGCAGCTGGACACCGTGCACCGGCACCATCTGGACGCCTCGGCGGTGCACCGCATCACCGAGCACCCGCGGCTGTGGGCCTACGCCCGCAGGCTCACCGCGCACCCCGCCTTCGGCCCGCACCTCGACCTGGACGGCATCGCCCGACGCCACCACGCCCACTGCCGAGGCACGGAGGCGGCGGGCGCGGCGGTGCCGATCATGGACTGGCAGGCGTACGTGCGGCGGCGGACACCGGGACCGACGCCGGAAGCGGCGCCGGAGCCGACGCGGCGTACCGGCTGACGGCGGGAGCGGGCGTCACGGCTCCAGCGTGCTTCAGGCGGCCCGGCGCTCCCCGGCCCCGCGCCCGGGACACCGGTGCCGCCTCCGCCGCCGGCCGGGCCTGCGGGCCGTGGCCGCCGGCGGTCCGGGGGAAGGGACGGCGGGGCGGAGCGCGGCACCTTCCGCCGCCGGCGTCACGCCGAGCGGTGCGCCCTCGACGGCGCGGGCCGGCGTGGTGACGGCGGCCCCTGCCGACGGGCTCGGCGCGGACGGCGGGCCTCCGACGACCGCCGGTGCCGGCAGCCGTACGACACCGGACGTTCCGGTGCCCGCCGGGACCAGCGCCCGCACCTCCACCGGAGGCGTGCTCGCCGCACCCCTCAAGCGCTCACCCACACCCTCCGCCGGAACGGACGCCCCCTCGGTGGCCCGCGACAGCAGGACCACTCCCCACGACGCGAGGGCGGCGCCGAACAGGGCGAGCGCCACACCGGGCGCACCGCCCCGGAGGTGTTCGCCGAGAAGGCCCAGGCCGATCACCGCCGCCGCCAGGGGGTTGGCGAGCGTGACCGTCGCCAAGGGGGCCCCGAGGCCGCCCCGGTACGCGGTCTGCGCGAGGAGGAGGCCGCCCGCCGCGAACACGGCCACCAGCAGCGCCACCCCGATCACACGCACGTCGAGCACCGGACCGGTACGGTCGGTCGCCGCGACCGTCACCGTCCGGGTCAGCGCCGAGGCCACGCCCGACGCGACTCCGGACGCGGTCGCGTGGCGCAGGCCGGGGCGGGCGCCGGGCCACGACAGCAGGCCGATCAGCGTCGCCGTACCGCCCGCGACGGCCAGCGCCTCCGGGACGCTCAGCACGTCGTCGGGCGCGGGTCCGGACGCCGTGGCGAGGATCGTCGCCAGCCCGGCCAGCGTCAGGGCCGTGCCCCGCCACTCCACCGCGCTCACCGGCCGTCCCGCCATCCGCGCCCCCAGCGGCACCGCGGCGACCAGGGTGAGCGCGCCCAGCGGCTGGACCACGGTCAGCGGGCCGTACTTGAGCGCCACGACGTGCAGCAGGGCGGCCGCCGCGTTCAGGGTGACCGCGCCCCACCAGGCGCCGCTGCCGAGCAGCCGCAGCGCCCCGGCGCCGGAGCCGCGGGCGGCCAGCCGGGCCTGGGTCACGGCGGCGACGGCGTAGGCCACGGCCGAGACCAGGGAGAGCAGGACCGCCACGAGCAGGGCGCTCATCGTCCCGCCCCCACGAGCACGCGGCGCCGCTCCGGCCGCCGGGGCCGGACGATCCCCGGCACGGGGGCGGGGCGCGGGCGGCGCACCACCGCGAGGGCGAGCCCCAGCAGGGCCGCCGCCGCGAGCGCGTCCAGCCAGAAGTGGTTCGCCGTGCCCACGATCACCAGCAGGGTCACCAGCGGATGCAGCAGCCACAGCCACCGCCACGCCGTCCGCGTGACGGCGATCAGGCCGATCGCCACCATCAGCGCCCAGCCGAAGTGCAGCGACGGCATCGCCGCGAACTGGTTCGACAGCTGGTCGGCCTCGGGCGGCCCGTAGACCGACGGCCCGAACAGCCGCGCCGTGTCGGCCAGTCCCGTCGCCGGGAGCAGCCGGGGCGGCGCCAGCGGGTACACCAGGTGCAGCACCAGCGCGGCCGCGGTGACCGCCGCCAGCGCCCGCCGGGCCCACACGTAGTGGCCGGGGCGGCGCAGGTAGAGCCAGATCAGGAAGGCCGCGGTGGCCGGGAAGTGGACGACCGCGTAATAGGTGTTGGCGATCTGCACGAGGAGACCGCCGTGCAGCAGTGCGGACTGCACCGCTCCCTCTCCCGGCAGGTGCAGGGCACGCTCGAGGTCCCAGACCTCACGGCCGTTGCGGTACGCCTCGGCGGTGTGGCCGGACGCCAGTTGCCGGCCCAGTTTGTAGACGAGGAACAGGCCCGCCACCAGCAGCAGTTCGCGGACGAGCGGCGGCCGGCCGCGGGTGGGTGGTCCCGTCGGGTCGGGTTCCTCGAACTCCTCGCGCGCGTGCATGCCCCCGGTCCCTTCACTGACGGTGGTGCGTGTCGTGGTGCTGGCGGAGCTGCTGACTCGGGGACCGGGTCCGGCTCATCGGTGCGGGTCCAGCTCACCGGTGCGGATCAAGAGCGATACGCGAACGTACCGATACGATGCCGTACCGATACGTCAGTGTACCGATACGCTCACGTACCGGTACACTCGAGTACCCATTGACGTACGCCACACTCCGTCGAGGGAGAGGGAGCCGAGCCGATGACGTCGCAGGACGCGGACCGACCGGGACCGGCCGGGGCCTCGCGCCGCTCCAAGATCACGCCTGAGCGGGAGCGGGAGTTCTTCGACGCCGTGCTGAACCAGATCCGCGAGTGCGGGTACGACGCCGTCACCATGGAGGGCGTCGCCGCCAGCACGCGGTGCAGCAAGTCCACGCTCTACCGGCAGTGGCGGACCAAGCCGCAGTTCGTCGCGGCCGCCCTGCGGTCCAGCGGGCGGGCGAAGTTCGCGCTCATCGACACCGGCTCCCTCGCCGAGGACCTGCGCGAGGCCGCGCGCTGCGCGGGGGAGTGGTCGCCGAGGGACGCCACCCTGTTCCAGGCGCTCGGGCACGCGGTCCTCCAGGACCGGGAGCTGGCGCGGGCGCTGCGGGAGGCGCTGGTCGAGCCGGAGATCACCGCGCTGGAGGAGATCCTGCGGCGGGGCGTCGAGCGCGGCGAGGTCGACGCGGACAACCCGGCGCTGGAGTACGTCCCGGCGCAGATCTTCGGGGTGCTGCGGGCCCGGCCCGTGCTCGAGGGGTGCAACGCCGACCCGGACTACGTGCTCCGCTTCGTGGAGGCGGCGGTGCTGCCGGCGCTCGGACTGGAGTGAGACCCGGGCCGCACCGGTCATGGGGACGACCGGACGGCGGCCCGACCGCGCCGCACTGTGGGGACGGGGGCGGCGCACCACCCGGCCGGGTGGGACACCTCTTGAGCGGAGGGGTGCCCCACCCGGCCGTGCCACGTCCGCGGCCGTCGCGGCCGTCGCGGCCGTCGTGGCCGCCGTTCGCGGTCGCCGGGGGACGGTCGGACCGTCAGACGTCCTGCCCGGGGCCGCCTCCGCCCTCGGCCACCTCGATGCCCTCGGTGATCTCGTCGAGGACCGTCTGCCGCTGGTCGGTGTCCACCCCGAAGCGCACCACCACGATCTGGTCCGGACGGGACGGGGAGGGGAACGCCAGGGACTGCACGAACCCGTCCGACCCCTTCTCGGTCACCGCCTTCCAGCGGACCAGGTACCCCTTCTGCCCGGCCACGGTCACCGCCTTCGACGCCAGCACGTCGTGCGAGGTGATCCGCCCGTACGACTCGCCGCCGTAGCTCTCCTCGGCGTTCGCCGCGATGTCCGCCTTCGCGACCTCCTCGGCGGTGGAGCCGCGGGTACCGAGCACCACGGCGGGCGCCGAGTACGCGCCGCCCTTGACGCAGGTCTTCGAGGTGTCGCCGGGGCAGTCGTAGGACTCCTTCGCCGTCAGCGCGGCGCCGGCCTGCAACTCCTCCCCGTACCACCCCTCGGGCACGGGCAGGCTGATCCCGCTCAGCGAGTCGGTGACGGAGCCGCTTTCGACGCGGCGGGGCTCGTCGCCCTCGGGACCGCCCTCGGGCGCATCCTGGCCGCCCCGGTCGTCGTCCTGCCCGCCGGGCTGCTGCGAGGTGGCGGTGCTCCGCCCTCCGTCGTCGTCATCGGTCAGGGCGTACACCCCGACGCCGATGCTCGCCAGCACGGCCGCGGCCACGGCGACGGCTATCCCGATCCGCAGGCGCCGCCCCCGCCCGCCGGCCGGGGGCGGGGCCTGCGCCTGCGGATCTGGATAGCCGTCGCCGTGGCCGCGGC
>MUNG01000051.1 GCA_002154585.1 Streptomyces pseudogriseolus | reverse complement strand
GGGCCGTGGCGGGGGGTGCGCCGGGGGCGCCCTCATGTGCGGAGGATTTGGAGGCCGACTCGGTTCCGGGTTCGGTCTCGGCGAGGGCGCGGGCCAGCTTCGAGGCGGACGCCGACGGCCGTACGCCCGCCTTCCTCAGCCGTTTCTCCACCTTGTCGAGGAAGTCCGGGTCGCCGTCGTCGGCGAGTTCCACCTCGATCTCGGTCCACCGCGCCTCGCCGCCCTCTCCGGTGAGGCGTTCGGCGTGCACGGTGTCGACGCTGACCTCGGCGAGCAGCCGGTCCTGGTCGTCGAGGAGGTGACGGACGTCGCGGTCGGAGCGCAGCCGGACCACGGGCCGTACGTCCCGGTCGCGGACGCGGGAGCGGATCAGGGCGGCGAGTTCGTCCGGGAGGGTGTCGGAGAGCGGGGCGCGGATCTCGTCGCGCACGCCGGGGGCGACGGGGAACTTGAGGTGCCAGCCGGCGTCGGCGCCTCCGGTGCGGCGGCGGAGGGTGACGGAAGACGCGGCGAGGCGCAGGTCGGCGGTGTCGTGGTAAGTGGCGTCGAGGTGGGTGACGCCCCGGTCCCGCACGGACGCGACGCCGCGGACGCGGGTCAGGTCGGGCAGGGCGGCGTCGTCGGACTCGTACTTTCGCTCGATCTCGCGCTTGGTGTCCGCCATGCACCGAATCTAGTCGCCGTGGGTGCGGAGCGGCAGTGGGCCGCTCCGCACCGGTGACGCACGGGGCTGAGTCAGGCGGACATGGGCCGTTGCATCCGGATCGATTGCAGCAGGCCCACCGCGAGCCAGGTCGCGAACATCGAGGAGCCACCGTAGGACACGAACGGCAGGGGGAGGCCGGTGACCGGCATGATGCCGAGGGTCATGCCGATGTTCTCGAAGGTCTGGAAGGCGAACCAGGAGACGATGCCCGCCGCGACGACCGTGCCGTACAGGTCGGTGGTGTCGCGGGCGATGCGGCAGGCGCGCCAGAGGATGACGCCGAGCAGGCCGATGATCAGCGCGCCGCCCACGAAGCCGAGCTCCTCGCCGGCGACGGTGAAGACGAAGTCGGTCTGCTGCTCGGGGACGAACTGGCCGGTGGTCTGGGAGCCCTGGAAGAGGCCGGAGCCGGTCAGTCCGCCGGAGCCGATGGCGATGCGGGCCTGGTTGGTGTTGTAGCCGACGCCGGCCGGGTCGAGCTCCGGGTTGGCGAAGGCGGCGAAGCGGTTGATCTGGTACTCGTCGAGGATGCCGAGCTGCCAGACGGCGATCGCGCCGGCGGCGCCCGCGCCGAGCAGGCCGAAGATCCACCGGTTGGAGGCGCCGGAGGCGAGCAGCACGCCGAGCACGATGATGACCATCACCATGACCGACCCGAGGTCGGGCATGAGCATCACGATGAGCATGGGCACGACGGCGAGGCCGAGTGCCTGGAGCACCGTGCGGTGGTCGGGGTAGGGCTTGTCGCCGGCGTCGACCCGGGCCGCGAGCAGCATCGCCATGCCCAGGATGATCGTGATCTTCACGAACTCGGAGGGCTGGAGGGAGAAGCCGCCGGGGAGCTGGATCCAGGAGTGGGCGCCGTTGATCGTGGAGCCCAGCGGGGTGAGCACCAGCAGGATCAGGAACACCGAGGCGCCGTAGAGCAGGGGCACCGCCGTGCGCAGTCCGCGGTGGCCGAGCCAGATGGCGCCGATCATCAGGGCGACGCCGATGCCGGTGTTCAGCCAGTGGCGGACCAGGAAGTAGTACGGGTCGCCCTGGTTGAGCTCGGTGCGGTTGCGGGTGGCCGAGTAGACCAGGAGCGAGCCCAGCAGGGACAGGGCGAGCGCCGCGAGCAGTATCGTCCAGTCCATCCGGCGGGCGAGGCCGTCGCGGGCGAAGACCCGGGTCCAGCCGGCCCGCTCGGGTCCGTACCCGGAGACCTGGAAGCTGTTGACGCCGCCCGTCATGACGCCGTCCTCTCCGGCCGGGCCGCGCGCGGGCGGCGTGCGCGGCCGCGTGGGTGTCCGCCGCCGCGGCCCGGGCCGCCGCCGCGCCGTCGCCTGCGGCGGGTGTCGCGGTTGGTGTTCTCCGGGGACGGGGTGGTGCCCGCCTGCTGCGGGTCGGCGGGGTCGTCGCCCTGCGGGGTCGTGGCCTCGGCGTCCGGGGACGGGGAGGCGCTGAACTGCTTGGCGAAGTCCTTGGCGGTCTTCGGCGAGGCGATGGTGCCGTCGGTGCGGACCTTGGGGAGGGTCTTCTGCGGCGTGGGCAGCAGGGCCTTCTTGCTGTCGATCTCGCCGTCCTCGGACACGCCGTAGAGGGCGTTGTAGATGTTGCGCACGGCGGGGCCCGAGGCGCCGGAGCCGGTACCGCCCTGGGAGATCGTCATGACGATCGCGTAGTCCTTGGTGTAGGTGGCGAACCACGAGGTGGTCTGCTTGCCGTACACCTCGGCCGTACCGGTCTTGGCGTGCATCGGGATCTTGTCCTGCGGCCAGCCGCCGAACCGCCACGCGGCCGTACCGCGGGTGGCGACTCCTTCGAGGGCTTCGTCTATCTGCTTGAGCGTCTTCTTCGACGTGGGCAGCTTGCCGTGGGCCTGGGGCTTGATCTCCGTGACGGTCTTGCCGTCGGGGCTGATGACGGCCTTGCCGACGGTGGGGTCGTACAGCGTGCCGCCGTTGGAGATGGCGGCGTAGATGGTGGCCATCTGGATGGGGGTGACGAGCGTGTCGCCCTGGCCGATGGAGTAGTTCACCGAGTCACCGGCGCGCAGCCGGTTGCCTTCGAGGCAGTTCTCGTAGGCGATCTGCTCGGCGTAGCTGCCGCCCTTCTTGCCGTACTTGCACCAGGCGTCCTTGTTGGCCTTCCAGTAGTCGGCCTTCCACTGGCGGTCGGGGACGCGGCCGGTGACCTCGTTGGGCAGGTCGATGCCGGTCTCCTCGCCGAGACCGAACTGGTGGGCGGTCTTGTAGAACCAGTCGTGGGCGTTCTTCTTGGGCTTGTTGCCGCCGTCGCGCTTCCACTCCTCGTGGGAGAGGGCGTAGAAGACGGTGTCGCAGGAGACCTCGAGCGCCCGGCCGAGGCTGATGGGGCCGTGGTTCTGCGACTCGAAGTTCTTGAAGACCTGGCCGCCGATGGAGTAGGAGCTGGAGCAGTTGTAGGGGCCCTCGAAGGAGTAGCCGGCCTTGATGGCGGCGGCCGTCGGGATCACCTTGAAGATGGAGCCGGGCGCCGACTGGCCCTGGATGGCGCGGTTGAGCAGCGGGTAGTTGGATTTGGTGCCGGTGAGGGCCGCGTAGTCCTTGGCGGAGATGCCGCCGACCCAGGAGTTGGGGTCGTAGGTCGGGTTGGAGGCCATGGCGACGACGCGGCCGGTCCTGGCCTCCATGACGACGACGGCGCCGGAGTCGGCCTCGTAGTTGCGCCCGGTGTTGCGGTCGTGCTGCTTGCGGGCCTCCTTCATCGCCTCGTTGAGCTGGTACTCGGCGATGCGCTGCACGCGGGCGTCGATGCTGGTGACGAGGTTGGCGCCGGGCTCGGCGGGGTCGGACTGGGCCTGGCCGAGGACGCGGCCGAGCTTGTCGACCTCGTAGCGGGTGACGCCGGCCTTGCCGCGCAGCTGCTTGTCGTACTGCCGCTCCAGGCCGGAGCGGCCGACCATGTCGGAGCGCAGGTAGGGCGAGTCGGTGTCCTGGGCCTGCTGGATCTCCTCGTCGGTGACCGGGGAGAGGTAGCCGAGGACCTGGGCGGTGTTGGCCTTGCCGGGGCTCGGGTAGCGGCGCAGGGCCTGCGGTTCCGCGGTGATGCCGGGGAAGTCCTCGACGCGCTCGCGGATCTGGAGGGCCTGGCGCGGGGTGGCCTCGTCGGTGATGGGGATCGGCTGGTAGGGCGAGCCGTTCCAGCAGGGCTGGGGGGTCTCGGCGTTGCACAGCCGGACCTTCATCATGACGTCCGCGGGCTTCATGCCGAGGACGCCGGCCAGCTTGGTGAGGACGGCCTTGCCGTCGTCGTCCATCTTCATCAGGTCCGTGCGGGAGGCGGAGACGACGAGCCGCGTCTCGTTGTCCGCGAGGGGCACGCCGCGGGCGTCCAGGATGGAGCCGCGCACGGCGGGCTGGACGACCTGCTGCACGTGGTTGCCGGAGGCCTCCTTGGCGTACTGGTCGCCCTCGCGGATCTGGAGGTACCACAGCCGCCCGCCGAGGGTGCCGAGGAGGGAGATGACGAGGACCTGGATGACGACGAGCCGGATCTGGACCCGGGGGCTGCGGCCGGTCTCGGGGATGTTGGTCACGCGGCTTCCTCCCCTCTCAGAGCGCGTGCGGGTGTGAGCTGACGAGTGGTGAACGACCGGCCGGTGGACGCGCGTTCCAGCCGCGTTCACTCGTACCGGTGAAGTTTCGGGAGGTCACAGGCGCTTGACCCCCTTGATGCGTCCGGCGCGGGCCGAGCGGGCGCGGGCCGCCTTGACCCGCAGGCCGCTGCGCTGGCCGCCGATGCGCAGGCCGGTGCCGCCGGACAGCCAGCCGGAGGAGATGTCGCCGGCCTTGGCGGAGTTCGTCTCGGCGAGGGGGTCGTTCTCGGCGCGCCGCGCGAGAGCCATCACGCCGGGCACCACGAAAGGCGCGAGCAGCAGGTCGTACAGGGCGGCGGTGAACAGCAGGCCGCTGAGGCCGACATGGCGGGCCGCGGTGTCCCCGACGAGGGCGCCGACGCCGGCGTAGAGGAGGGTGGAGCCGACGGCGGCGGCGACCACCACGAGCATGGGTCCGGCCGCCGTCCTCACCTGCCCGCTCTCGGGTTTGACGAGTCCGGCGAGGTAGCCGATGACGCACAGCACGAGGGCGTAGCGGCCGGCGGCGTGGTCGGCGGGCGGGGCGAGGTCGGCGAGGAGGCCGGCGGCGAAGCCGACGAGGGCGCCGCCGACGTGGCCGTAGACCAGGGCGAGTCCGAGGACGACGAGCAGCAGCAGGTCGGGGACGGCGCCGGGGAGGTGGAGGCGGGCGAGGACGCTCACCTGGACGACGAGGGCGACGACGATCAGCGAGCTGGAGAGCAGGATCCGGTTGACGCGCATGGGGTGACAGCTCCTACTGCTCTGGCTGGTCGGGACCGTCGGCGGGCGCCGAGGGCGTGACGGTCACGGTCACGGTCGGCGTGGGGGTCGGCTCGGGCTTCCTGGGGAGCACGGTGTCGCGCGGGTCCTTCTTCGGCGCCTGGACGACGACGCCGACCACGTCCAGCTTGCTGAAGTTCACGAACGGCGTGACGTACAGGGTGCGGGTGAGGTCACCGCCGGAGGGGTCGACGCGGGAGACGACGCCGACGGGGACGCCGGGCACGAACGGCTTGTCCGCCTGCGAGCCGAAGGTGACGAGCCGGTCGCCCTTCTTGACCTCGGCCTTGCCGTTGAGGAGTTCGACGCGCAGGGGGCGGTCGCCCTGGCCGGAGGCGAAGCCGAGTTCGTCGCCGGCCTCCATGCGGGTGCCGACGGTGAAGTCGGGGTCGCTGGCGAGGAGCACCGTGGCGGTGCTGGGGCCGACGGTGGTGACACGGCCGACCAGTCCGTCGCCGTTGAGGACGGTCATGTCGCGCTTGATGCCGTCGTCGGCGCCGGCGTCGATGGTGATGGTCCAGGAGAAGCCCTGGGCGGCTCCTATGGCGATGACCTGGGCGCCCTTGATGCCGTACTGGCCCTTGCCGGCGATGCCGAGCAGTTTGTCGAGCTGCTTGAGCCGGCTGCGCCCGCGGTCGTCGCTGCCGAGTTCGGCCTTGAGGGCGGCGTTCTCCCGCTCCAGTGCGGCGAGCCGGTCGTGGCGGTCGCCGGACTCACGGACGGCGGTGACGGCGTTGCCGATCGGGTCGACCGCGCTGGACACGCCGTTCTCGATCGGGCCGAAGACCGACGCGGCCGCCTGGCGGGCACCGTCGACCGGTGAGTCCTCCCCGCCGCGGATGTCCACCGTGATCAGCGCGAACGCGATGGCGATCAGCAGCACCAGGAGCAGCCGGCTCTCTTTCGTGTCCCTCACGTGCGGCGGCCGTGCCTTCCTCGTCGAGAACGGGTATGAGGTGAAGTCTGTTCAGGTGTGGGTCGGCATGAGGGGTCTTCGGGGCGTCACCGCCCGCACCGCCCCTCGGCACCAGCGCTCCGCCGTACGGGAGGGAACGTCCCGTACGGCGGAGTCGTGGCGGTGTGTCATCGGCGGGGCTGGGCGTCCAGCACCTGCTGGAGGGCCTCGAACTCCTCGACGCACTTGCCGGAGCCGAGCGCCACGCTGTCCAGGGGGTCCTCGGCGATGTGGATCGGCATGCCGGTCTCCCGGCGCAGCCGCTCGTCGAGGCCGCGCAGCAGGGCGCCGCCGCCGGTCAGCACGATGCCGCGGTCCATGATGTCGCCGGACAGCTCGGGCGGACACTTGTCGAGGGTCGTCTTGACGGCGTCCACGATGGCGTTGACCGGTTCCTCGATCGCCTTGCGCACCTCGGCGGCGGAGATCACCACGGTCTTCGGCAGCCCGGAGACGAGGTCCCGGCCACGGATTTCGGTGTGCTCGTCGGTGTCGAGGTCGTACGCCGAACCGATCGTGATCTTGATCTGTTCCGCCGTCCGTTCACCCAGAAGGAGCGAGTACTCCTTCTTGATGTGCTGGATGATGGCGTTGTCCAGCTCGTCGCCCGCGACGCGGATGGACTGGGCGGTGACGATGCCGCCGAGGGAGATGACCGCGACCTCCGTGGTGCCGCCGCCGATGTCCACCACCATGTTGCCCGTGGCCTCGTGGACCGGGAGGCCGGAGCCGATGGCGGCCGCCATGGGCTCCTCGATGATGTGCACCTGGCGGGCGCCGGCCTGGGACGACGCCTCGATGACGGCGCGGCGCTCGACGCCCGTGATGCCGGAGGGCACGCAGACGACGACCCGCGGGCGAGCCAGATACCGCCGCTTGTGGATCTTCAGGATGAAGTAGCGGAGCATCCGCTCGGTGATCTCGAAGTCGGCGATGACGCCGTCCTTCAGAGGGCGCACGGCGACGATGTTGCCCGGCGTGCGTCCGATCATCTTCTTCGCTTCGGCACCGACCGCGAGGATGCCACCGGTGTTGGTGTTGATCGCGACGACGGACGGCTCGTTGAGTACGATTCCGCGACCCCTGACGTACACCAGCGTGTTGGCGGTCCCGAGGTCGACAGCCATGTCACGGCCGATGAACGACATTGAGTTCCCCATCAGGATTCGTCTGGCCTTCCCACGAAGCTTTTGAGGGCTTTTCAGGTCGGCGAGGTGGGTGCGGTGACGCGATGGCGTCCATGGTAGACGTGCCTTCGCGCACACTGTGCGAGGGTCTTCGCCATTGTCATCAGATGGCGCGTCGCCCTGCCTTTGGAGACGGGCCAACGGGGGCATCCGTTCCCCCGAACGCCGTGCATATGCCAGAAAAGGCCCGAGGGCAAAGCTCTCAGACCGTACGAGGGACGACAAATAACCGGGCCGGGTCCGCGACGTGATCGTTATGCGCGGATTTCGTCGCGACGGAACGCCCGCGCGCGGCGACGCCACGGCGTGTCCGGGCGGCAGCACCGGGTCACCGCCAAGGACCGTCGGGGACCGTCCGGGACCGGGGCGCGCCGGTCACGGGAGCGACCGGCGCGCGCGTGGGGAACGCTCAGACGCGGCCCGGGAAGAAGATCTTGATCTCGCGCGCGGAGGACTCCTCCGAGTCGGACGCGTGGATCAGGTTCTCCCGCACGATCACGCCGTAGTCGCCGCGGATCGAGCCGGGCGCGGCGGCGATCGGGTCGGTGGGCCCGGCGAGCTGACGCAGGCCCTCGATCACCCGCTCACCCTCGACGATCATCGCGACGACCGGTCCGGACGCCATGAACTCCACGAGCGGCTCGTAGAACGGCTTGCCCTTGTGCTCGCCGTAGTGCTGCTCCAGCGTGTCCTGGTCCAGCGTGCGCAGCTCCAGCGCGGTGATGGTCCAGCCGGCCTTGCGCTCGATGCGGCTGATGATCTCGCCGGTCAGGCCACGACGGACGGCGTCGGGCTTGAGGAGGACGAGGGTGCGCTGGCTCACTGCGGGCTCCTTGTGGGTCAAATGGTGCGGGGCACCGAGGTTACCGGGCGTGTCGCACGGTCCGTCACGCAGTGTCGGGCTGCTGCGCCTGTGCGGCGAAGCGGGCCTTCGCCTCGTCCACCTTTCGCCCGAAGTGCACCGACGCCCACCACAGCAGCGCGAAGACCGCGCCCATGAAGAACATCATCGGGACGAACACGCCGGAGGCGATCAGCGCGAGCTGCAGCGCCCACCCGAGGGCCACCCCGCCCGGCCGGCCGACCATCCCGCAGAGCGCCACGGACAGGAACATGGCGATGCCGCAGACCGTCCACACCGTGCCGGTCGACAGGTCGGGCTGCTTCATCGCGACCAGACCGGCGAACCCGATGACGAAGAACTCGCCGATCAGCGTCGAAGAACAGAGCGTACGCAACGGATGTCAGCCCTTCCCCAGGAGCAGCCGGGCCTCGCCGACCGTGATGACGGAACCGGTGACGAGCACACCGCCGCCGGCGAACTCGCCCTCCTCCTCGGCCAGCGTGATCGCGGCCTCCAGGGCGTCCGGCAGCCGCGGCTCGACCTGCACGCGGTCCTCCCCGAACACCTCCACGGCGATCGCGGCCAGCGCGTCCGCGTCCATCGCGCGGTGGCTGGAGTTCTGCGTGACGACGACCTCGGCGAAGACCGGCTCGAACGCCTCCAGCAGCTCCCGCACGTTCTTGTCGCCGCTCGCGCCGACCACGCCGATGAGACGGCTGAAGTCGAAGGCCTCGCCGATCGCGGCGGCCGCGGCCCGCGCGCCCGCCGGGTTGTGCGCGGCGTCCAGCACGACGGTCGGCGACCGGCGCACGATCTCCAGCCGGCCCGGCGAGGCGACGGAGGCGAACGCCCGCCGTACGGTGTCGATGTCGAGCGGCTCGGCACGCTGGGCGCCGACACCGAAGAACGCCTCGACGGCCGCGAGGGCGACCGCCGCGTTGTGCGCCTGGTGGGCGCCGTGCAGCGGCAGGAACACCTCGGTGTACTCGCCGCCCAGTCCGCGCAGCGTCATCAGCTGGCCGCCGACGGCGACCTGCCGGTCCAGCACGCCGAACTCCAGGCCCTCGCGGGCCACGGTGGCGTCCAGCTCGACGGCCTTCTTCAGCAGCACCTGCGCCGCGTCCACCGGCTGCTGCGCCATGACGACCGTCGCCTGCGGCTTGATCACGCCGGCCTTCTCACCGGCGATCTCCGCGGGCGTGCCGCCGAGCCGGTCGGTGTGGTCCAGGTCGATCGGCGTGATCACGGCGACGCCGGCGTCGATGACGTTGGTCGCGTCCCAGGTGCCGCCCATGCCGACCTCGACGACGGCCACGTCCACCGGCGCGTCCGCGAAGGCGGCGTACGCCATGCCGGTCAGCACCTCGAAAAAGGACAGCCGGTACTCCTGCGCGGCGTCGACCATTTCCACGTACGGCTTGACGTCCTGGTACGTCTCCACGAACCGCTCGGCGGAGACGGGCGCGCCGTCGAGGCTGATCCGCTCGGTGACCGACTGGACGTGCGGGGAGGTGTAGCGGCCGGTACGCAGGTCGAAGGCGCCGAGCAGCGCCTCGATCATGCGGGCGGTGGAGGTCTTGCCGTTGGTTCCGGTGATGTGGATCGAGGGGTACGAGCGCTGCGGCTCGCCCAGCACGTCCATCAGGGCGGTGATGCGGTCCACCGAGGGCTCGAGCTTGGTCTCGCCCCAGCGGGTGGCGAGCTCGGCCTCCACCTCGCGCAGGGCCTTGTCGACCTCGGGGTCGGCGGGGCGCGCCGGGACGTCCGCCTGCGGCGGGCCGCCCTGGGTGCGCAGCGTACGGCTGCCGGCCTCGATCACCGCGAGGTCGGGGTCGCGGCGGGTCTCCTCCTCCACGAGCTCCGCGAACTCCTCGAAGGTGTCGTCCGGGTCGGGACCTGCTGAATCTGGGCGCTCGCTCACGGTCCCCAGTCTACGGAGCGGCGCGGGTGGTCCCCCGCACACCCCGGCGCGGGGTCAGCCGAGCCACTTCCGCCACCCCGGCCGCCCCCACAGCACGCTCACGGCGAAGGACAGCGCGGCCGCCGCCACCGCGGTCACGGCCAGCGCGGCCGGCGCCCAGGGCCCGTCCGGCAGCCGCCCGGCGACCGGCCCCACCAGCAGCCGCACCCACAACAGATGCACCAGGTAGGTCCCGAACGACGCGTCCGACAGCCGCGCCACCAGGGGCCGCACCCGCTCCGGCACCCGGATCCCGGCCACCGTGCCGAGCACCGCGAAGGTCACGGCGGCCACGGCCACGCCGCCGTACGCGGCGGGGTGGTGCACCGTGAGCTGGTACACGGCGAGGCCGGTGAAGGCGACGGCCGCGCCCGCGGCCCACAGCGCCCGGGGTCCGAGGCGCGGGGCGGCGAGCAGGGCGGCGCCGGCCACCGCGTACACCACCGTGGACAGCGGCACCGACCAGCCCCAGTCGGGCGGCGACCAGCCGGTGATCTCCCGTACGTCCCCGGCGAGCGCGGGGGCGAGGGCGAAGGCGACGAGCAGCGCCAGTGCCCGGGTGGGCAGGGTGCGGCGCCGCACCACCAGCACCACGACGCCGAGCAGCAGGAGCAGCGGCACGTAGGCGTACAGGTACCAGAGGTGGAAGGCGGCCTCGACGGACCCGAAGAGGGCCCGCCCCGCCTCCTCGGCCGGGCCGGCGCCCGGGCCGCCGGTGAGATACGCGCACAGCAGGTACAGGGCGGTCCACACGGCCATCGGGCGCAGGATCCGGCCCAGCCGGGTCAGCAGCCGGCGCTCGTCGCCGACGGGCGCGCCGGACAGCGCGGCCCAGCCGGCCATGGCGAAGAACACCGGCACCGCGAACCGTCCGGCCGTGTCGCCGAGGACGCCGGTGGTGTCGTGGCCGGCGTCGATGAACTCGGCGGAGGCGTGCACCAGCACCACGGCGGCGGTGCACAGCACGCGCAGCAGGTCGATGTCGTACCGCCGCTCCCGGCCGGCGGTGCGGTCCGGCGCGTGCGGCTCGGCGGCCGGCGCGGCGGCGGGGGTCACGGGGGAGGACATCGGCGGGCTGCTCCTGGCGGCGGGGTCCTGGCGGCGGGCGAGTCCGCAGGTTCCCTCGTCCGGGTTACGAGGTCCCCACCACGACGTGAACGGCCCCCGGCCGGAACGTACCGGTCGGGGGCCGTGCGGGCCGCGGGCGCCAGGGCCCGGGTCAGGCCTGGGGCAGCCGCTCCAGCTGGGTGCGGATGCGGACGATGTCCTCCTCGGCCTTGGCGAGCCGCGTGCGGATCTTGTCGACCACGTGGTCCGGGGCCTTGGCCAGGAACGCCTCGTTGCCGAGCTTCGCCGTCGCCTGGGCCTGCTCCTTCTCGGCGGCGGCGAGGTCCTTGGCGAGCCGCTTGCGCTCGGCGGCGACGTCGATCACGCCGGACAGGTCCAGCGCGACCTCGACACCGGCGACGGGCAGGGTCGCGGTGGCCGTGAAGGAGTCGCCCTCCGGCTGGAGGCGCAGCAGCTGGCGGACGGCCGGCTCGTGCGCGGCGAGGGCGGTGCCGTCCAGCGTGAGCCGGGCGGGGACCCGCTGGCCGGGCTGGAGGCCCTGGTCGGCGCGGAAGCGGCGGACCTCGGTGATCACCGACTGGAGCGTCTCGATCTCCCGCTCGGCGGCCTCGTCGCGGAAGCCGCTGTCGGCCGGCCAGTCGGCGACGACCACGGACTCGCCGCCGGTCAGCGTCGTCCACAGCGTCTCGGTGACGAACGGGACCACGGGGTGCAGCAGCCGCAGCGTGACGTCGAGGACCTCGCCGAGGACCCGCTTGCTGACCTCGGCCGGCTCGCCGCCCGCCTGGAACGTCGTCTTGGACAGCTCGACGTACCAGTCGAAGACCTCGTCCCAGGCGAAGTGGAACAGCGTGTCCGACAGCTTCGCGAACTGGTAGTCCTCGTAGTACGCGTCGACCTCGGCGACGACCGAGTTGAGGCGGGAGAGGATCCAGCGGTCGGTGGACGACATCCGCGAGGCGTCCGGGAGCGGGCCCTCGACCGTGGCGCCGTTCATCAGCGCGAAGCGCGTGGCGTTCCAGATCTTGTTGGCGAAGTTGCGGGAGCCCTGGACCCAGTCCTCGCCGATCGGGACGTCGACGCCGGGGTTGGCGCCGCGCGCCAGGGTGAAGCGGAGCGCGTCGGAGCCGTACTTGTCCATCCAGTCCAGCGGGTTGACCACGTTCCCGAAGGACTTGGACATCTTCTTGCCGTTCTGGTCACGGACCATGCCGTGCAGGGCGATGGTGTGGAACGGCGGGGTGCCGTCCATGGCGTAGAGGCCGAACATCATCATCCGGGCGACCCAGAAGAAGAGGATGTCGTAGCCGGTGACCAGGACGGAGTTCGGGTAGAACTTCGCGAGCGAATCGGTCTGCTCGGGCCAGCCGAGCGTGGAGAACGGCCACAGGCCGGAGGAGAACCAGGTGTCGAGGACGTCGGAGTCCTGACGCCAGCCCTCGCCGCTCGGCGGCTCCTCGTCCGGTCCGACGCAGACGACCTCGCCGTCCGGGCCGTACCAGACGGGGATGCGGTGGCCCCACCACAACTGCCGCGAGATGCACCAGTCGTGGAGGTTGTCGACCCAGTCGAAGTAGCGCTTCTCCATCTCCTGCGGGTGGATCTTGACCCGGCCGTCGCGGACGGCGTCGCCCGCGGCCTTGGCGAGCGGGCCGACCTTGACCCACCACTGCATGGACAGCCGCGGCTCGATGGTGGTGCTGCACCGCGAGCAGTGGCCGACGGAGTGGACGTAGGGGCGCTTCTCGGCGACGATCCGGCCCTCGGCGCGCAGCGCGGCGACGATGGCGGAGCGGGCCTCGAGGCGGTCCAGGCCCTGGAAGGGGCCGTGCGCGGTGATGACGGCGTGCTCGTCCATCACGGCGATGGACGGCAGGTCGTGGCGCTGGCCGATCTCGAAGTCGTTCGGGTCGTGCGCGGGCGTCACCTTGACGGCGCCGGTGCCGAACTCGGGGTCGACGTGCTCGTCGGCGACGACCGGGATGGAGCGGTCGGTCAGCGGCAGCTTGATCAGCTTGCCGACCAGGTGCTTGTAGCGCTCGTCCTCGGGGTGGACGGCGACGGCGGTGTCGCCGAGCATCGTCTCCGCGCGGGTGGTGGCGACGACGATGGTCTCGTCGCCCTCGCCGTACGTCATGGAGACGAGCTCGCCGTCGTCGTCCTGGTAGTTCACCTCGATGTCCGAGATCGCGGTCAGACAGCGCGGGCACCAGTTGATGATGCGCTCGGCGCGGTAGATCAGCTCGTCGTCGTAGAGCCGCTTGAAGATCGTCTGGACGGCCTGGGACAGGCCCTCGTCCATGGTGAAGCGCTCACGCGTCCAGGCGACGCCGTCGCCGAGACGGCGCATCTGGCCGCTGATCTGGCCGCCGGACTCCGCCTTCCACTTCCAGACGCGCTCGACGAACGCCTCGCGGCCCAGGTCGTGGCGGGACTTGCCCTCCTTGCCCAGCTCGCGCTCGACGACGTTCTGCGTGGCGATGCCGGCGTGGTCCATGCCGGGCTGCCACAGCGTCTCGTAGCCCTGCATGCGCTTGCGGCGGGTGAGGGCGTCGATCAGCGTGTGCTCGAAGGCGTGGCCCAGGTGCAGGCTGCCGGTGACGTTCGGCGGGGGGATGACGACGGTGTACGGCGGCTTGTCGCTCTTCGCGTCCGCCTCGAAGTAGCCCCGCTCCACCCAGCGCTCGTACAGCGGCCCCTCTACGTCGGCCGGCGCGTACTGGGTCGGCAGTTCGGTCGTGGGCGCTGGTGGCTGCTGCTGAGCGTTGTCGGTCACGGGGTCAGTTTAGAGCCGTCACGGGGGTGTCCCGAAACGCGTTTCCTTTGTAACGGTGCGACCCCCGGCGGTCTGGAGTCGTTGCCTTTGAGCCAGGATGTCAACAGAAGTTGAGCGTCTCGAGGGGAACCGAGTCATGAGTCACCACCAGCCGGGCCCGTACGGCGGGCAGCCCCAGCAGCCCGGTCCGTACGGTCAGCAGGGCCCGTACGGCGGACAGCCGCAGACCCCGCAGCCCGGTTACGGCTACCCCCAGCAGGCGCCCCCGGCCCAGCCCGGCTACGGCTACCCGCAGCAGCCCGGACAGCCGGGCGTCCCGCCGCAGCAGCCGCCCTACGGTCAGCAGCCCGCCTACGGCCGGCCCCAGTACGGACAGGCACCGTACGGCCAGCCGCAGTACGGCATGCCGCCCCAGCCCCCCGCCTCCGGCGGTGGCGGCGGCAAGGTGGCCGCGATCGTCGTCGGGGCCGTCGCGGTCGTCACGGCCATCGGCGTCGGCGCCTATTTCCTCCTCGGCGGCGACGGGGGCAGCGGCGCGGCCGGGCTCACGGACGACGGCCCGCACAAGCTGACCGTGCCGAAGACCGTGCTGGACGAGTACCAGCGGTTCGGCGACGGCTCCGAGGAGAGCGACTCGGACACCGCGAAGGACATGGAGAAGAGCGGGGTGAAGAACGGCACCGCGATCCTCGGCCAGTGGTCCACCGCCGACTTCGGCAATTACGACCCGGCCGACCCCAGCACCGCCGGCGACTTCCCCGACCGCTCCGAACTGCTGACCGCCAAGGGCATCACCATGGTGGGCGGCTACGGCGAGATCGCCGACCCGCAGAAGACGCTCGACAAGTTCTTCGCCAACATCCAGGAGCAGGTGGAGAAGAGCTCCTCGGAGAACAGCGGCGGCATGCAGAACGCCGAACTGGTCGGCGAGCCGGAGGAGGTCGAGATCGCCGGTACGGTGGCCAAGTGCCAGTCGACGAAGAGCGTCAACGCGCTGACCAAGAAGGAGTCGACGGACTGGTTCTGCGCCTGGGCCGACCACAGCACGGTCGGCATGGCGTCGCCGGGCGACAACACCGGCACGGGGGTCGACAAGGACACGGCGGTCGACATCACCACCAAGCTCCGCGAGCAGATCCGCGTCAAGGCCTGACGGCATCGCAGCAGCGACCACGAGGGGGAACCCAGTCATGAGCTTCAACCAGCCGGGCCCGTACGGCGGGCAGCCCCAGCAGCCCGGCCCGTACGGCCAGCAGCCGGGACCGTACGGACAGCCGCCACAGACCCCGCCCCAGCCCGGCTACGGCTACCCCCAGCAGGCGCCCCCGCCGGGTCAGCCCGGCTACGGCTACCCCCAGCAGCCGGGACAGCCGGGCGTCCCGCCGCAGCAGCCGCCCTACGGTCAGCAGCCGCAGTACGGCATGCCGCCCCAGCCGCCGGCGTCCGGCGGAGGCGGCGGCAAGAAGGCGGCGATCGTCGTCGGCGCGGTCGCGGTCGTCGCTGCCATCGGTGTGGGCGCCTACTTCCTGATCGGCGGCGGCGGTGGCGCCGGCGGCCTGGAGGACGACGGCCCGCACAAGCTGTCCGCGCCCTCGTCCATCCTCTCCGACGAGTACGACCGTCAGGGCCCGGCCCAGGAGGAGAAGGCCGGCTCCAGCGACGCCAAGGACCTGGCGCAGGCCGGGGTCAGCGACGCCACCTCGGTCACGGCCATCTACTCCACCACCGACCTCACCACGCTGGACCCCGAGGACCCCTCCGACCTGGCGAAGCTCCAGACCGCGGAGAACATCACCTACTTCGGCGTCTACGGCAAGGTCGAGGACCCGGAGAAGGCCCTCGACGTCATGTTCACGCAGATGCACAAGAACACCGACGACGAGAAGGTCACGCTGGTCGGCGACCCGAAGTCGGTGTCGCCCGACGGGCTGGACGGCGCCGTGATGAAGTGCCAGGAAGCCGAGACCACGCACCCGGTCACCAACAAGGAACAGACGACGTTCATGTGCGTCTGGGCCGACTACAGCACGGTCGCCGTGGTCGAGCCGACCGCCACCGGCAAGACGTACTCGATGGACGAGTCCGCGGGGCTCGCCGCCGACGTGCGCAAGGAGGTCCGGGTCGCCAAGTAGGGCCCGGTCGAGCGGAAAGGGCGTCCGGCGCGATGCGCCGGACGCCCTTTCCGTCTGTTCGTAAGGCTAGGCCGTCTTCTGCTCGCCCGAGCCGCGGCCGCGCGAGTCGCGCGGGATGAGGGTCGGGTTGACGTTGGAGAGCACCACGTCCGCGGTGATGACCACGCGGGCCACGTCCTTGCGGGACGGCACCTCGTACATCACGCCCTGGAGGACCTCCTCCATGATGGCGCGCAGGCCGCGGGCGCCGGTCTGGCGCAGGATCGCCTGGTCGGCGATGGCCTCCAGCGCCTCGCGCTCGAAGTCCAGCTCCACACCGTCGAGTTCGAACAGACGCTGGTACTGCTTCACCAGCGCGTTGCGCGGCTCGACGAGGATCTGGAGCAGCGCCTCACGGTCGAGGTTGTGCACGCTGGTGATGACGGGGAGCCGGCCGATGAACTCGGGGATCATGCCGAACTTGACCAGGTCCTCCGGCATGACCTCCTCGAACTGGTCCTTGGCCTCCCGCTCCTGCTTGGAGATGATCGTCGCGCCGAAGCCGATGCCCTTGGCGCCCGCCCGGCCCTCGATGATCTTCTCCAGTCCGGCGAAGGCGCCGCCCACGATGAACAGCACGTTCGTCGTGTCGATCTGGATGAACTCCTGGTGCGGGTGCTTGCGGCCGCCCTGCGGCGGGACCGAGGCGGTGGTGCCCTCGAGGATCTTCAGCAGCGCCTGCTGCACGCCCTCGCCGCTCACGTCCCGGGTGATCGACGGGTTTTCGCTCTTCCGGGCGACCTTGTCGATCTCGTCGATGTAGATGATCCCGGTCTCGGCCTTCTTGACGTCGTAGTCGGCCGCCTGGATCAGCTTGAGCAGGATGTTCTCGACGTCCTCGCCGACGTAGCCGGCCTCGGTGAGCGCCGTGGCGTCGGCGATCGCGAACGGGACGTTCAGCATGCGGGCGAGGGTCTGCGCCAGCAGGGTCTTGCCGGAGCCCGTGGGGCCCAGCAGCAGGATGTTGGACTTCGCCAGCTCGATGGCGTCGTCACGGCCCTGGGCGCCGCCGTTCTCCCCGGCCTGGACGCGCTTGTAGTGGTTGTAGACCGCCACGGAGAGCGCCTTCTTGGCCGCCTCCTGGCCCACCACGTACCCCTCGAGGAACTCGTAGATCTCGCGGGGTTTGGGAAGCTCCTCCCAGCGGACCTCGCTGGTCTCGGCGAGCTCCTCCTCGATGATCTCGTTGCAGAGGTCGATGCACTCGTCGCAGATGTACACACCGGGCCCTGCGATGAGCTTCTTGACCTGCTTCTGGCTCTTGCCGCAGAACGAGCACTTGAGCAGATCGCCGCCGTCACCGATGCGTGCCACGGTGTGCTTCCCCTTCGCCTGGGAGACGACCGGACGTACGTGTCCGGCGGCTCCTGGTGCTGCCTTATGTCGACGGTACCTTGCCTGGCCCCCCGTTCGGGCCCCCCTTGGCACGGTTCACTTTGACGTGGACCGTGCCAAACCGTGCCAAGGGGCGGCAGACGTTACACCCCAGCGGCGCCTCAGCGCAGGCTGGAGTTGTCCATCTTCCGGGTGGTGATGATCTGGTCGATCAGGCCGTACTCCAGCGCGTCCTCGGCCGTGAGGATCTTGTCGCGCTCGATGTCCTCGCGGATCTTCTCGATCGGACGGGTGGAGTGCTTGGCCAGCATCTCCTCCAGCTGCGTACGCATGCGGAGGATCTCGTTGGCGGCGATCTCCAGGTCGGAGACCTGACCGCGGCCGGTCTCGCTGTACGGCTGGTGGATCAGCACCCGGGCGTTCGGCAGCGCCATGCGCTTGCCGGGCGTGCCGGCGGCGAGCAGGACGGCGGCGGCGGAGGCCGCCTGGCCCATGCACACCGTCTGGATGTCCGGCTTCACGTACTGCATCGTGTCGTAGATCGCGGTGAGCGCGGTGAAGGAGCCGCCGGGGCTGTTGATGTAGACCGAGATGTCCCGGTCGGGGTCCATCGACTCCAGGCACAGCAGCTGCGCCATGACGTCGTTGGCGGAGGCGTCGTCGATCTGCACGCCGAGGAAGATCACGCGCTCCTCGAAGAGCTTCGCGTACGGGTCGTACTCGCGGATGCCCTGGGAGGTGCGCTCGACGAAGCGCGGGATGACGTAACGGGACTCGGCCTGCGGACCGGTGTAGCGGCCCTGCGAGCCGGTCATGTCCTGCACGGCCTGCATACGGTCGTAGATCCCGCTGCCGGGGAATGCGTTCACGGTGTCTCCTGAAAGGGGCTGGGGCGGTCGGCCGGGGCTGCTGGGGTCCCCCGGGGCTCTCACGGGCCCGGGTGGGGTCCTGCGGGGCTCGTGGAGCCTCGCGGGGCCGCTCAGGCCCCGGTGCCGCCGCCGCCCGGCATGCCGGCGGCCGTGGCGATCACGTCGTCGATGAGGCCGTACTCCTTGGCCTCGAAGGCGTCGAACCAGCGGTCACGGTCCGAGTCACGGGTGATCTGCTCGACCGTCTGGCCCGTGTGCTGGGCGGTGAGCTCGGCCATGCGGCGCTTGGTGTGCAGCAGCCGCTCGGCGTGGATCTTGATGTCCGAGGCGGAGCCGGCGAGACCCGCGGAGGGCTGGTGGATCAGGATCTCCGCGTTGGGCAGCGCGAACCGCTTGCCGGGCGTGCCCGCGCTGAGCAGGAACTGCCCCATGGACGCCGCGAGACCCATGGCGATCGTCACCACGTCGTTCTTGATGTACTGCATGGTGTCGTAGATCGCCATGCCGGCCGTGATCGAACCGCCGGGGCTGTTGATGTAGAGGTAGATGTCCTTGTCGGGGTCCGAGGCAAGGAGCAGCAGCTGTGCGGTGATCTTGTTCGCGATGTCGTCGTCGACCGGCTGGCCGAGGAAGATGATCCGCTCGCCGAGCAGCCGGTTGTAGACCTGGTCGCCGAGGCCACCACCGATGGAAGGCTCGCCGGCGGCTGAAGGCATCAGATTCGTCACGTATCCACCTGCTCGTCTTACGACGGCGCCGGGCCGTCTCACGTGTTCCCTGCGGGGCGGGAGCCGTATCGGAGACTCCACTGCCCTGGTATTCATGGACCCTAACGCGCGGGTCCCTTCGGGGAATCCCGGAGATGGGAGTGTTCGCCGGGGGCGTAGTCCGGTGCGGGGGCGTGGGGGACGGCCGCGCGGTTCCTCGTGCCCCGTAGGGCGTCCGGATCCCCCGGTGTGGCGAGAAGGCCCCGGGGCTGTCGCCCCGGGGCCTTCTCGTCGATCACCTCGCCGGGGCTCAGCCCTCGGCCTTGTCCTCGGCGGCAGCCTCGGGAGCCTCGGTGGTCTCGGCCTCGGCGGCCTCGGCGGCCTCGTCCTCGTCGTCCTCGAGGTCGACGGTCTCGCCGTTGGTGTCCTTGACCGTGGCCTTCTCGACCACGACGGCCAGCGCCTTGCCGCGGGCGACCTCGCCGACGAGCAGCGGGACCTGGCCCTGCTCGACGACGGCCTGCGCGAACTGGTCGGGGGACATGCCGGAGGAGGCCGCACGCCGCATGAGGTGCTCGGTGAGCTCCTCCTGGTTGACGTTGAGCTTCTCCTGCTTCACGAGCTCGTCGAGCACGAACTGGGTCTTGATGCCCTTGATCGCGGCCTCGCGGGTCTCGGTCTCGAACTCCTCCTCGGTCTTGCCCTGGATCTCCAGGTACTTCGCGAGGTCCAGGCCCATCTGGCCCAGCTGGTGGTGCTCGAGGTTGTGCTTGCGGGTGTTGATCTCGTCCTCGAGCAGCTTCTCGGGGACGGGCACCTCGACCAGCTCGAGCAGCTTGTCCAGGACGCGCTCCTGGGCCTGCGTGGCCTGGTCGTACTGCTTCATGTTCTCCAGGCGCTTGCGGCTGTCCGCCTTCAGCTCCTCGAGGGTGTCGAACTCGGAGGCGAGCTGGGCGAAGTCGTCGTCCAGCTCGGGCAGCTCACGCTTGGCGACCTGGGTGACCTTGACGGTGACCTCGGCCTCCTTGCCGGCCGCCGAGCCGCCCTTCAGCTCGGAGGTGAAGGTGGCCTCGCCACCCGCCTCCAGGCCCTTCACGGCGTCGTCGATGCCGTCCAGCAGCTCACCGGAGCCGATGGTGTAGGAGACGCCGCTGGCGACGCCGTCCTCGAGGACCTCTCCGTCGACCTTGGCCTCCAGGTCGATGGTGACCACGTCGCCGTCCTCGGCGGCGCGCTCGACCGGCGTCGTGGAGGCGAAGCGCTCACGGAGCTGCTCCACCGACTTGTCCACGTCCTCGTCGGTGACCTCGACGGCGTCGACCTCGACCTCGATGCCGGAGTAGTCCGGGATCTCGATGGCCGGGCGGATGTCGACCTCGGCGGTGAAGTTCAGCGTCTCGCCGTCCTTCAGCTCCGTGATGTCGACCTCGGGCTGGCCCAGCGGGCTGAGCTCCGCCTCGTTGACCGCGTCGGTGTAGAACTTCGGGAGGGCGTCGTTGACCGCCTCCTCCAGGACCGCACCACGGCCGAAGCGCTGGTCGATGACCCGGGCCGGGACCTTGCCCTTGCGGAAGCCCTTCACCGTGACCTGCTGGTTGATCTTCTTGTACGCCGCGTCGAGGCTGTCCTTGAGCTCCTCGAAGGGCACCTCGACAGTGAGCCGAACCCGGGTCGGGTTCAGGGTCTCCACGGCGCTCTTCACGGTTCGGTCTCCTTGTGGCTGACTTCTCGGGTTCTGCCGGGACCAGAGCGGTCCGGCCGATTCGCCGCCCGGAGGACTTCAGAGACACACGGGCGTGCAGCTTGCATAGTAACGGCAGCGGCTGCGGCACCCAAAAGGCGATCACGGATGGTGAGCAGGTGGCTGGTCGGGGTGGCGGGATTTGAACCCACGGCCTTCCGCTCCCAAAGCGGACGCGCTACCAAGCTGCGCCACACCCCGTCTGGTGCGATCCGTAGGGTACATGCACGCGGGCGCGACGGCCGCCGCCTTTACCCGCGCGGGGCGGCTCCCGGCGGCCGGCCGGGCACGGGGTGTGCGGCGAGGGCGTACGACCCGCTACGATGCCTCTCGGTGCCGCGGTCACGGACGCGCGGCGCGCACCGTGCGGGCGTAGCTCAATGGTAGAGCCCCAGTCTTCCAAACTGGCTACGCGGGTTCGATTCCCGTCGCCCGCTCTGAACGGCTGAGGGCCGGCCCGGAGATCTCCGGGCCGGCCCTCAGCCGTGTCGGTGGGGGCTCCGCCGTGGGCGGGGTCAGAAGCTGATCGAGTTGATCATCTCCGCTATCGAGTCCAGGAAGCGCTGGATGTCGTCGGCCATGCCCGTCGAGGCGAGGAAGAAGCCGAAGAGGACGGCGACGATCGCCGGCCCGGCCTTGATGGAGCCACCTCTCAGCAGCACCACCAGGATGATCGCCAACAGCAGCACCACTGACAGTGAAATGGCCACAACTGATCACACCCTTGGTCGGTTCGGCTTCGCCGGCCCGGGCGACGCATCCCCGCGCACCCCGCCAGAACCATCGTGCCACCAACACGCCCGCCCTAACCGGCGGCTGACACATCGTCCGTCCCGGTTCCGCGCCGGCGCCTCCGCCGTACCGGCCGTGGAGTTCCAACGCCTGTTTGTCGTACGGCATTTCGAGTAAACACCCGCGCGGGTAATCGGGGGGCTTTCCGAGGACTTATGCGTGACTTACGCGAGACGTGCGGACGCCCTCTTCTCCGCACCCTCACAACGTGTTCGCAGGGCATTCGAATTTGCCGGTGTTCCGACCCGCGGAACGGACATGTCACCGGAGTCGCCGACCGCTCTCATGACCGGATTGATCCGGAATTTCCCTGACAAGAAGGGCGCATGTGGGGGGCAACACGGAATCCCTTCACATGTGTTGCCCCTCACGCCCACGGCATGCGCGTATTACCGATTCCGGGTACTCGAACGCACGCATCACGCGATAACCAGGAATGACGTCGGGCGTTTTACGGATTCCCGAGGACAACGCTAGGGTGCCTGAGATGTTCCACGCTGCCTCGTCCCCCGCAAGCGCAGCGAGCTCCCCGATCGCCTCCCCGTTCCACCGCCGGGAGGGCCAGTGACGAACTCGCAGCGACCGTACGGCAACAGCAGGACGCCGCTCCCTCCGGTGCAGACGCCGGCGAACGGAGTGCCGGCCCCGCGCTCCCCGGAGGGCTCCCGGCCCGCGCCGGGAGGCAGACAGCGCGACGCCTTCTTCGACAACGCCAAGTACCTGGCGATCGTGCTGGTGGCCGTCGGCCACGCCTGGGGGCAGCTGCTGGACGAGGGCGCGGTCGAGACCGCCTACCGCGTCGTCTACACCTTCCACATGCCGGCGTTCATCCTCATCTCCGGCTACTTCTCCCGCGGCTTCGACCTGCGCCCCCGGCACGTGCAGCGGCTGGTCACCGGGGTCGTCGTCCCCTACGTGGTCTTCGAGACGGCGTACTCCCTCTTCCAGCGCTACGGCAACGACGAGCCGGAGCACGGCATCACGCTGCTGGACCCCACCTACCACCTGTGGTTCCTCTGCGCGCTGTTCGTGTGGCGGATCACCACGCCGCTGTGGAAGGCGGTCAGGCACCCGCTCGCGGTGTCGCTGGTGCTCGCCGCGCTCGGCTCGGTGTCCCCGCAGATCGGCGACGACCTGGAGCTCCAGCGGGTGCTTCAGTTCCTCCCCTTCTTCGTCATGGGCCTGACCCTGCGGCCCGAGCACTTCCGGATGGTCAAGCGCCGCTCGGTGCGCGTGGCGTCCGTGCCGGTGTTCGTCGCGGCGGCGGTCACGGCCTGGGCGACGATGCCGTACATGCGGCTCGGCTGGCTATACCACAGCGACTCCGCGCAGGAGTTGGGCACGGCCTGGTGGACCGGCCCGCTCGTGGTGTGGGCCACGCTCGGCTGCTCGCTGGTGATGACCGTCTGCTTCCTCGCCTGGGTGCCGCGCCGCCGCATGTGGTTCACCTCTCTCGGCGCGGGCACCATCTACGGCTATCTGCTGCACGCCTTCCTGGTGCGCGCGGGCAACTACACCGACTTCTACGACCTGCCCGCGCTGCACGAGCCGCTCGGCGTGCTCGGCCTGACCGTGTTCGCGGCCGCCGCCGTGACGGTGCTGTGCACCCGGCCGGTGCAGCGGGCGCTGCGCTGTGTGGTGGAGCCGCGCATGGACTGGGCGTTCCGGCGGGACGCGGGCGAGGCGGCCCGGGTCCGTGAGCAGCACCGGCCCGCCGGGGTGCGGGCGCCCGGCGAGAAGGTCTCGGTCTAGCTTCCCGCGTCCAGGCCCAGCAGGGCGCGCATGCGCGCGTACTTGGCGGTCAGCCGGGTGCGGGTGGCGTCGTCGAGGACGGCGAGGCGGGCCGGGTCGGCGTTGTGCGCCAGGTCCGCCTCCTTCACCAGCAGCGCGCCCGGGGTGGCCAGGACGCGGGCCGCGTAGTCCTCGGGCGGCTCGCCGGGCCGCTTGGTCACGGCGAGCACGATGTCCTTGGTGCGCCGGGTGAGCGCCGCCTCCTCCAGCCAGGCGTGGCTGAGCCGGTCGTCCTCCACGGCGTCGTGCAGCCAGGCCGCCGCGATCTGCTCGTCGTCGCCGCCGCGCAGCCGTACGCCGTCGGCGACCGCGCGCAGGTGCTCGGCATAGGGGCGGCCGGCCTTGTCGGTCTGGCCGGCGTGCGCGGCGCGGGCGGTGGCCTCGACCTCGGCCAGGTCCATGAGCGGTGTCGGGTTCACGCGTCCAGTGTGCCCGGCGCCGGTCAGCGGGCCGCGGCCGCGGTGGGGCCCTCGCGGCAGATCAGCAGCAGCGCCCGGTCGTCGTTGACGTCCTTGGCGACGGCCTCGATGAGGTGCCAGGCGGCGCCGTGGAAGCCGCCGGCGACATAGCGGTCGGCCTCGCCGGTGAGCCGGTCGATGCCCTCCACCATGTCCCGGTCGGAGGTCTCCACCAGGCCGTCCGTGAACAGCATCAGCACGTCGCCGGGGCGCAGCGAGCCCTTCACCGGGTCGAACTGGGCGCCGTCGTACACGCCCAGCAGGGGGCCGTCGGCGGCCTTCTCCTCCCAGCGGCCGCTGCCCGCGCTGAGCTGGAGGCCCGGCGGGTGCCCGGCGGAGTAGAGCTCGTAGTCGCCGGAGTCCAGGTCGAGGACCAGGTGGATGGAGGTGGCGAAGCCCTCGTCCCAGTCCTGGCGGAGGAGGTAGCCGTTGGCGGCCGGGAGGAAGTCGTGCGGGGGGAGGCTGCCGAGGAGGCCGCCGAAGGCGCCGGACAGCAGCAGGGCGCGGGAGCCGGCGTCCATGCCCTTGCCGGAGACGTCGGTGAGGACGACCTCCAGGGTGCGTCCGCCGTTGGTGCGGGCCGCGACCACGAAGTCGCCGGAGAAGGACTGGCCGCCCGCCGGGCGCAGCGCCATCTCCCGGTGCCAGCCCGTCGGCAGCTTGGGCAGCTTGCTCTGCACGCGGATGCGTTCGCGCAGGTCGAACAGCATGGTGCCGCCGCGCCGCCAGGGCACGCCGACCCGGCTGCGGAACTGGGCGACGAGCAGTCCGAAGAAGCCGCAGGCCGCGACGACCAGGACCACGCCGGGGGTGACCCGGGCCACGCCCTCGGTGTACGGGCCGAGTTGCACGGCCTCCACGATCAGCGCGGTGGCCGCCGCCGCGTACAGCCCGAGCAGGCTGGCCGGGCGCAGCAGCAGGCCGCCGGCGACGATCGGGATGCACAGCGCGGAGGGCGAGCACCACACGGAGTTGGCGAGGGTGCCGGCGGCGATCAGCGGGACGGTGAGGAGCAGACCGGCGAGCGCGATCCAGTCCGAGCCGTCACCGCGGAAGTAGTCGACGGCGGCCCGGCGCACGCCGACGCGGGCCCGGTGCCACTGCTTCTTCAACCGGGCCGTGAACGTCTCGGCCGCCGCGCGCCGCTCTCGTCCTGCTGCCATCAGTTCGGGACCCTATCCATCCAACCGGCCGCTTGGCACGGGAGGTCCAGCTTGTCCCCCCTGACGGGGGCCGGACTCACAGTGAACTTCACGCGGGGGCGTCCCGGGTCCCGGCAACGGAAATTGCCTCGCACCGATTCCCGGGAGCCTGGTAGGAGTGGGCCATGGTCGACGATCACACGGGCCACGCGCCCGAGCTGCGCAGTCTGCTGCCGGACGAGTGGGACAGCGCGTACGGGACCCTGCTGCGGGCCTTCGGCGGGCCGCCGGAGGCCGAGGAGGAGCGTCAACTGTGGCGTGATCTCACGGAGTTCGGCCGTTTCCTGGCCGCCTGGGACGGTGACCGGTGCGTGGCGTCGGCGGGCGCCTTCTCCTTCCGGCTGACCGTGCCCGGCGGGGCGTCGGTGCCGGCCGCGGGCGTGACGATGGTGAGCGTGGCCGCCACGCACCGGCGGCGCGGACTGCTGACGGCGATGATGCGCCGGCAGCTGGACGACATACGGTCCTGGGGCGAGCCGCTGGCGGTGCTGACGGCGTCGGAGCCTGCGATCTACGGCCGGTTCGGCTACGGAGCGGCCACCTTCCAGCTGGACGCGGAGATCGACACCGTGCGCGCCGGTCTGACGGTTCCGGACGGTACGGACGGCGTACGCCTGCGGTACGCGGACCCGGCCGAGGCGCTGGACGCGTGCGAGGCGGTCTACGCCCGGCTGGTGCCGGGGCGTCCCGGGATGCTCGCGCGCCGGCCCGGCTGGGAGCGGCTCGGGCTGCTCGACCCGGAGAGCACGCGGGGCGGGGCGTCGCCGCTCCAGTGCGTGGTCGCCGAGCGGGACGGCGCGACGGTGGGGTACGCGCGGTTCCGGGTGAAGCCGTCCTGGGGTCCGGGCGGGCCGGAGGGCGAGGTGGCGCTGAGCGCCCTGGAGGCGCTGGACCCGGCGGCGGGGGCGGCGCTGTGGCGGTTCCTGTTCGACCTGGACCTGACGTCGTCACTGCGGGTGCGGGGGCGCCCGGTGGACGACGCCTGGCAGTACCTGGTGAAGGACGTCCGGCGCTGCCGTCCGGCGCTGCGGGACGCGCTGTACGTGCGGCCGGTGGAGGTGGGCGCGGCGCTCGCGGCGCGGACGTACCGGACGCCGGTGGACGTGGTGCTGGAGGTGGAGGACGCCTTCTGCCCGTGGAACGCGGGCCGCCGGCGGCTGAGCGGCGACGCCAAGGGGGCGACCTGCGAACCCACCCGCGACCCCGCGGACCTCGCCCTGTCGGCCCGGGAACTGGGCGCCGCCTACCTGGGCGGGGTGAGCCTGACCGCACTGGCGGCGGCCGGCCGGGTACGCGAACTGCGCCCCGGTGCGCTGGCCGAGGCGTCGACGGCGTTCACCAACGACCCGGCCCCGTGGCTGCCCCACGGCTTCTGACCGGCGGCGGACAGCCGGACGAAGTCCGGGGCCACGGTTCCGGCGCGTGCGCCGGGGCCAGGGCCCGGGGTCAGCGGCCTGATGGCGTCGGCCGAGGCCGCGGGTTCCAACACTTCGGCGGAGGCATGGGCCTGGACCCGTGAGCCGGATCGGAAGCCCCGGCACGCCGGCCAGGTCTCGGTGGCCTGGACGCGTGAGCCGGGGACGGAGGCCCGGCATGTCAGCCGGGGTCAGGGGACCGAGCACGCCCGCCAGGGTCGGGAGGCCTGCCCGGACCCGTGAGCCGGGTCGGGGCCCTGGGCGCGTCGGTCAGGGGCAAAGGCCCCGGCACGTCGGCCGAGGTCAGGCCCGTTGGCAGGTCGGGCACCAGAAGAGGTTGCGGGCGGCGAGGGGGGCCGTGCGGATGTCGGTGCCGCAGATGTGGCAGGGGCGGTTCGCGCGGCGGTAGACGTAGACCTCGCCGCCGTGGTCGTCGACGCGGGGCGGGCGGCCCATGGCCTCGGGGGTGTGTTCGGGGCGGACGGTGTCGATGCGGTTGGCGCGGACGCCCTCGCGCATCAGGGCCACCAGGTCGTCCCAGACGGCGTCCCACTCGGCGCGGGTGAGGTCCTTGCCGGCGCGGTAGGGGTCGATGCCGTGCCGGAAGAGCGCCTCGGCGCGGTAGACGTTGCCCACGCCGGCGACGACCTTCTGGTCCATGAGGAGCGCGGCGACCGTCGTACGGCTGCGGCTGATCCTGCGGTACGCGCGCTCGGGGTCGGCGTCGGGCCGCAGCGGGTCGGGGCCGAGCCGGTCGTGCACCGCCCGCTTCTCGGGCTCCGTGATCAGCGCGCAGGTGGTGGGGCCGCGCAGGTCGACGTACGCGGTGGCACCGGCCAGGCGCAGCCGCACCGTGTCGGTGGGCGGCGGCGCCGGGGCGGGACCGAAGGTGACCTTGCCGAACAGGCCGAGGTGGATGTGCACCCACTCCGGGTGCCCGGGGTCGCCGAAGCCCAGGAAGAGGTGCTTGCCGTGGGCGTCGGTGGTGTGCAGCGGGGTGCCGTCGAGGAGGGCCGCGGCGTCGCTGAACTTGCCCTGGGGGCTGGTGACCCGCAGGGCGGGATCCGCCCGGAAGGCCTGGGCGTAGTCCTCGGCCAGCCGGTGGATGGTGTGTCCCTCGGGCACGGTCCCCCTCGCTCGCTTCGCTGCCTGCTGCCGGTCCTTACTGCTGCGGGTGGTGCGCCGGGATCGGCGGGAGGTCGCCGGTGGTCTCGTAGGAGGAGAGCATGTCGATCCGGCGGATGTGCCGCTCGTCACCCGAGAACGGGGTGTTGAGGAAGATCTCGACGAACTTCGTCGCCTCGTCCTGGCTGTGCATGCGCGCACCGACGGCCACCACGTTGGCGTCGTTGTGCTCGCGGCCGAGCGCGGCGGTCTGCTCGCTCCACGCCAGGGCGGCCCGTACGCCCTTGACCTTGTTGGCGGCGATCTGCTCGCCGTTGCCGGAGCCGCCGATCACGATGCCGAGGGAGCCGGGGTCCGCGGCGGTCCGCTCCGCGGCGCGGAGGCAGAACGGCGGGTAGTCGTCCTGGGCGTCGTAGAGGTGCGGGCCGCAGTCGACGGGTTCGTGCCCCGCCTCCTTGAGCCACTCGACGAGGTGGTTCTTCAGTTCGTAGCCCGCATGGTCGGAGCCGAGATACACGCGCATGCGTCGAGTGTGACACGGGCCGCACGGGGAAGCGGCGCGGGGTGGGCCGTACGAAAAGTGTGAGCCAACCCACAGGACCTGAGGCAAAGCTCGGGTAACGATTGGAAACCAAAGGTTCCTGAGAAAGTTCGCCTCCGTTTCACTGGTTCAGCTCGTGCACCGCTCGTACGAGTTCCGCTCAACCGGCACAAAGGAAGACCCCACATGACGTCGCAGCCGACCCTCACCGAGGCCCCCCACGGCCCCGAGGGCCCCGGACGCCCGCCCACGGGCTCCGGGCTCCAGGCCGGTCTCAAGAACCGGCACCTGTCGATGATCGCCATCGGCGGTGTCATCGGCGCCGGACTCTTCGTCGGTTCCAGCACCGGCATCGCCACCGCCGGCCCCGGCATCCTCCTGTCGTACGCGCTCGTCGGCACGCTCGTGGTGCTGGTGATGCGGATGCTCGGTGAGATGTCCGCGGCGAACCCGACCTCCGGCTCCTTCTCCGCGCACGCCGACCGCGCCCTCGGCCCCTGGGCCGGGTTCACCATCGGCTGGCTGTACTGGTTCTTCTGGGTCGTCGTGCTCGCCGTGGAGGCGACCGCAGGCGCCGCGATCCTCGAAGGATGGATACCCGCCGTGCCCCAGTGGGGCTGGGCGCTCATCGTGATGGTGGTGCTGACCGCGACCAACCTGGTGTCGGTCGGCTCCTACGGCGAGTTCGAGTTCTGGTTCGCCGGCATCAAGGTCGTCGCCATCGCCGCGTTCATCGTCGTCGGCGGGCTGGCCGTGTTCGGCCTGCTGCCCGGCGCCGACAGCGACCAGGCGGGCCTGTCGAACCTGACCGGTCACGGCGGCTTCCTGCCCAACGGCGCGGGCGCCATCCTCACCGGCATCCTGCTGGTGGTGTTCTCCTTCATGGGCAGCGAGATCGCCACCCTGGCGGCCGGCGAGTCGGAGGACCCGCAGCGCGCCGTCACCAAGGCGACCAACAGCATCATCTGGCGGATCGGCGTCTTCTACCTCGGCTCGATCCTCGTCGTGGTCTGCCTGCTGCCCTGGGACAGCAAGTCCATCGCCGAGGACGGCTCGTACGTCGCCGCGCTGGACTCGCTCGGCATCGCCCACGCCGGCCAGATCATGAACTTCATCGTGCTGACGTCCGTGCTGTCCTGTCTGAACTCCGGGCTCTACACGGCCTCCCGGATGGCGTTCTCGCTCGGTGAGCGCGGGGACGCGCCGAAGGCGTTCGCCCGGACCACCCACCGGGGCGTGCCGCGGACCGCGATCCTCGTCTCGGTCGTGTTCGGCTTCGTCGCCGTCTTCTTCAACTACAAGTTCCCCGACTCCGTCTTCCTGTTCCTGGTCAACTCCTCCGGCGCGGTCGCGCTGCTGGTGTGGCTGGTGATCTGCTTCTCGCAGCTGCGGATGCGGAAGATCATCCAGGCGGAGGCGCCGGAGAAGCTGATCGTCCGGATGTGGCTGTACCCGTACCTGACCTGGCTGAGCATCGGCTTCATCGTCTTCGTGCTGGTCTACATGCTCACCGACACCGAGCACGACGGCCGGTCCACGGTGCTGCTGACGATGCTGGTCGCGGCCGTGGTGCTGGCGATCTCCCTGGTCCGGCACCGGCTGGCCGGCCGGCGGGCCGCCGCCCCGGAGCAGGACGAGGTGAAGGCGGGCTGACCCGCCTCCCTCAGAAGCAACAGGCACGACAGAAGGGCTCGGCGGGTGCTGTGAGAGCGCCCGCCGAGCCCTTCGGCGTGTGAGGAAGGCGTCAGCGCCTGTCGACGAGCTTCCAGGCCGTGGGCAGCAGACCCATCGCGAGCGCCGCCTTGAGCGCGTCGCCGATGAGGAACGGGGTCAGCCCGGCGGCGATCGCGGCGGAGGCGGACATGCCGGTCGCCAGCGCCAGGTACGGCACGCCGACGGCGTAGATGATCGCCGAGCCCAGCAGCATGGTGCCCGCCGTCCGCCAGGCGGAGCGGTCGGCGCCGCGGCGGGCGAGCGCGCCCACGACGACGGACGCCAGCAGCATGCCGAGGATGTAGCCGAAGGACGGCATGCCCATGCCGGACTTGCCCTCCGCGAACCACGGCACGCCCGCCATGCCCACCAGCGCGTACACGGCGAGGGAGGCGAAGCCGCGGCGCGCGCCGAGGGTGGTGCCGACGAGCAGCGCCGCGAAGGTCTGGCCGGTCACCGGCACCGGGGAGCCGGGGACGGGCACCGCGATCTGGGCGGCGAGACCGGTGAGCGCGGCACCGCCGAGCACGAGGGCCGCGTCCCGGACGCGGGAGGCGGGGACGAGGTCGGCGAGGACCTGTCCGGGCCGGGCGGTGGTGACGGTGGCGGTGCTCATGAGGACTCCCGGAGTGAGGGCAAGGGGGAACACGGCGACGCTATACCGGCGTCCCCGCCCCGATCACCAGCAGCGCTCGACAAAGGCTCGAACAGGGAGTTGGTGGGCTCCGGACAAAGGAACGGCGTCACACCTCGCGCGAGGTGACACGGGTCACTGAGGTGACGTGGTGATGCCGACACGGAGCGGCGGTACGCGGCTGTAGGGACCCGCCAACAGGGGGCGGCGGTGTGCGCGGGTGCCGTCTCGCCCGTCGGTCACGGTCTGGGCAGCGGGCGAGGCCGTTTGCTAGCTTCGGGCCATGGTCGCCCAGTCCCGGAACTTCACCTCGCGTCGCCACGTCGATCTGCGACGCGTGGGCGCGGCTGCCTGTCGCCTCCTCTGACGAGGCGGACGGAACGGATCCGGCGCGCCTCGACTCCCGTACGACGGCGCAGTGTCGGACCCGTTCCCGAGGAAGTTCCCCATGCTTCGTACCGTGGCACCCCCGCCCCACTCCCCCGCCCGCCCGGCGCGTGCCGCCGACCCCGACCGGCGGCGCACCAGCGCCCGCACCGTGCTGCGGTGCGTGCTGGAGCACGGTCCGGTGGCGCGCAGCACCATCGCGCGGCTCACCGGTCTGTCGCCGGCCTCCGTCACCGACCACTGCGCCCGCCTGACCCAACTCGGCCTGCTGCGGGAGGCTTCGGCGCCCCGCCGCTCGGGCGGTGTGGGACGGCCGCACCTGCCCCTCAACGTCGACCGGTCGCGGCTGGTGGTCGGCGGGGTGCATGTGGCGGTGCCGCACACCACGGTGGCGCTGCTCGATCTGCGTGGCCGGGTGGTGGCCGAACGGCGGCTGCCGCACCCGGACACCGAGCCGGCGCGGGTGCTGGAGCGGGCCGCCGGCGGTCTCGCGGAGCTGCTGGGGCGGGTGCCGGAGCGGCGGCCGCTCGGCGTCGGCTTCGCGGCCGGCGGCTGGGTGGACCGCGCGGCCGGCACGGTCGTCGACCATCCGCTGCTGGGCTGGCGGGACGTCCCGGCGCGTACGGTGCTGCGCGCCCGTACCGGGCTGCCGGTCCATGTGGACGGGCACGCACGGGCGTTGGCGGACGCGGAGCGGCTGTTCGGGCGGGGGGCGCGGGGCGGCCGGAGCGCGCTGCACCTGTTCGCCGGGAACATCGTCGACGCGGCCTTCGCCACCCATGACGAGGTGCACCACGGGCCCAGGTCCCAGGCGGGCGCGATCGCCCATCTGCCGCTGGCGGGCGGCGCGGAGCCGTGCGCGTGCGGCCGGACCGGCTGCCTCCAGGCCGAGTTGAGCGAGCGCACCCTGTGCCGGCGGGCCCGTGAGGCCGGCGTGTGCGACGGGCACGATCCGCTGCACGTGGTCGACGCGGCGGCGGCCGGGCATCCGGTGGCGGCGCGGCTGCTGCGGGAGCGGGCCCGCATGGCGGGGCGCGCGGTGAGGCTGCTGACGGACGTCCTCAACCCGGAGAGCGTGATCGTCACCGAGATCGGCGTCATCCACCGGACGGACTGTCTCGCGGCGTTGCGCGGCGAGCTGGATCCGGCGCGGGCGGCCACGGTGACACCGACGAGTTTCCCGGAATCCGTACTGGCCGTCGCGGGTGGAGCGGTCGCTCTCGACGTGCTCTACCGGGACCCGCTGAGCGTGTCACCAGAGCGTATTTAATTCAGAAACTCGGAATATTGACAGCCCTCCTCAGGGACAAGGAACATGCTGGTCATGAGCTGTCGCACCCTCTGTTGCTGACACATTGACGCGCGGTCGTCCGCGACGTCCCTCCTCTCTCGCGTGCTTTTCCCTCCGGGCATTTCCGGCCCGGTAATTCCGCCTGCCTTTCCGTCCCCGCGCACTCCCCTGTGCGCATTTCCCCTTCCCCGGGAGTTCCCTCATGCCCGCACCACCGGCGCCCGGCCTCGACCGGCGTCTCTTCCTCACCTCCCTGCTCGGCGTCACCGCCGCCGTGGCCGGCCTGAGCGGCTGCGCGGAGGCCGGGGCCGCGGCCGACGAGGCCGCGCTGAAGGCCCCGCTGGCCACGAAGGTCCCGCCGGGGACCCGCCTGAAGATCTCCTCGTTCGAGGGGTTCCAGGAGATCCAGCTGAAGCTGGCCGGCCTCGACGACCTGCCCTTCGAGGTGGCCGACTGGCTGAACATCGGAGCCGGCCCGGACGTCATCAACGCCTTCCGCGCGGGGTCCCTGGATCTCGCCAACAACGCGGGAATTCCGCCCATCCAGGCCTTCTACCAGGGCTTCGACGCGCGGATCGTCGCCATCAACGTCACCCGCAGGCCCAACTACCTGTTCGCCACGAAGCCCGGCAGCGACATCCGCACGGTCGCCGACTTCAAGGGACGGCGGCTGGCGTTCTCCCAGGGGCAGGCGCAGGGCGTGGTGCTGCTGCGCGCCCTCAAGGAAGCCGGCCTCGACCACGACGACGCCGAACTGGTGCCGCTCACCAGCAACCAGTTCTTCACCGCCCTGCAGTCCGGGCAGGTGGACATCGCCCCGCTCGGCATCAGCCAGGCCCCCGCCTATCTCGAGCAGTACGGGGCGAAGGGCGCCCGCACCATCCCCACCGACGTGGTGGACCTGCTCAACCTGCTGTGGGCGCCGGCCGAGGTGCTCGCCGACCGGGCGAAGGCCGCCGCGGTCGCCGCGTACATCCCGTACTGGGCCCGGGGCGCGGTGTGGCAGTACGAGCACCCGGACGTGTGGAACAGGGAGTACTACGTCAAGCGGCAGAACCTCACGCCCGCCCAGGCCGAGTCCATCACCGCCCTCGCCAACAAGCCCTGCTTCCCGCCGCGTTGGGACGAGGCGATCGCGTGGGAGCAGGAGACCGCCGATCTGCTCGCGGAGGGCGGCTACGTGAAGGAGTTCGACGTCGACGCCCTCTTCGACCGGCGCTTCGAACCGCTCGCCGCGCGGGCCGTCCCCGCGGAGTACCGGAGGTGACCGCCGTGACCACGACCCCGACGGGGACCACGACAGAGACCACGACCGCGACCCCGACCGCGCCGCCCGCCGTCGAGGAGGAGCATCAGGTACGGCGACGACGACGGCTGTCCCCGGGCAAACGGCTCCCCGCCGGCCGGATCGCCGGCCCCCTGCTCGTGCTGGCGCTGTGGGCCGCCGCCTCCGCCGCCGGACAGCTCGACCCCGGCGCGATCCCCGCGCCCTGGACCGTGGTGGAGACCGGGATCCGGCTGTGGACCGAGGGCACCCTGCCGAACGACGTCCTCACCTCGCTGGGACGCGCCGGGGCCGGGTTCGCGATCGGCCTGACCGCGGGCATCGTGCTCGCGCTGGCCTCCGGGCTGAGCCGGATCGGCGAGGCGCTGATCGACGGCAGCGTGCAGCTCAACCGCGCGGTGCCCACGCTGGGCCTCATCCCGCTGTTCATCCTCTGGCTGGGCATCGGCGAGACCTTCAAGATCGCGATCATCGCCATCGTCGTCTACGTCCCGATCTACCTGAACACCCATGCCGCGCTGTCGGGCATCGACCACCGCTTCGTGGAACTGGCGGAGGTGCAGGGCCTGTCCCGGTCCGCCTTCGTCCGGCAGGTCGTCGTGCCGGGCGCGCTGCCCGGCTTCTTCGTCGGGCTGCGGCTCGGCGTCACCGGGTCCTGGCTGGGCCTGGTCGTCCTCGAGCAGATCAACGCCACCAGCGGACTCGGCTACATGATGTTCCAGGCGCAGAACTACGGCCGGACGGACGTCATCCTCGTCGGTCTCGTCGTGTACGGCCTCTTCGGCCTGGTCTCCGACACCGCCGTCCGCGCGATCGAACGGAGGGTGCTGTCATGGCGCCGCACACTCAGCAGCTGACCCGGCCGGCCGTACGGCTGCGCGGCCTGACCCGGTCCTTCGAGGGGCGCACGGTCCTCGACGGCCTCGACCTGGACCTGCCCGCCGGCCAGTTCACCGCGCTGCTCGGGCACAGCGGCTCCGGCAAGAGCACCCTGCTGCGCGCGATCGCGGGCATCGACCACGGGGTGGCGGGCAGCGGCACCCTGACCGCACCCGAACGGGTGTCGGTGGTCTTCCAGGACTCCCGGCTGCTGCCCTGGCGCCGCGTCCTGCCCAACGTGCTGCTGGGCCTGGACGGCAAGGACGCCGAGGAACGCGGCCGGGCCGCGCTCGCCGAGGTCGGCCTCGCCGGCCGGGAACGCGCCTGGCCGAGCGAGCTGTCGGGCGGCGAGGCACAGCGGGCCGCCCTGGCCCGGTCCCTGGTACGGGAGCCGGAACTGCTGCTCGCGGACGAGCCGTTCGGGGCGCTGGACGCGTTGACGCGTATCAAGATGCACGGGCTGCTGCGGCAGTTGTGGGAGCGGCACCGGCCGTCGGTGCTGCTGGTCACCCACGACGTGGACGAGGCGATCGTCCTCGCGGACCGGGTGCTGGTGCTGTCGCGGGGGCGGATCGAGGTGGACCTGGCGGTCGAGCGGGAGGGGGGTTCCCACGGGGAGTACCGGGCGCGGTTGCTTCACGCGCTCGGCGTGACCGACGCGGGGGCTGCCGCCCCCGGGCCCCCGCTCCGGCCCTGACGGGCCTCGTCCTCAGACGCCGGACGGGCTGAACAGCCGCATCCCCTTATCAAGTCAAGCCAAGGAACCCGCATGCCCAGACAGCTCCACCTCAACGCCTTCCTCATGAACACCGGTCACCACGAGGCCTCCTGGCGGCTGCCCGAGAGTGACCCCTACGCCCATGTCGACCTGGACCACTACGTACGGCTGGCCCGGATCGCCGAACGGGGCGCCTTCGACTCGCTGTTCCTCGCCGACGGGCCCCAGTTGTGGAACACCGTCGCCCAGCGTCCCGCCGGGGCACTGGAGCCGCTCACCCTGCTCACCGCCCTGGCGACCGCGACCGAGCACATCGGGCTGATCGCCACGGCGTCCACGTCGTACAACTCGCCCTACAACCTGGCCCGGAAGTTCGCCTCGCTGGACATCGTCAGCAAGGGGCGGGCCGGCTGGAACATCGTCACCACCGCCGGCGCCGAGGCGGCCCGCAACTTCGGTCTGGACGCCGAGCCCGCGCACGCCGAGCGGTACGCGCGGGCCGCCGAGTTCCTGGACGTCGCGCGGCTGCTGTGGGACAGCTGGGAGGACGACACCGTCGTCGCCGACAAGGCGGCCGGGGTGTGGGGCGACGACGGCAAGATCCATCCGCCGCGCCACCGGGGCACGTACTTCCGGGTGGAGGGCGCGCTCAACGTACCGCGCACACCGCAGGGGTATCCGCTGCTGGTGCAGGCCGGGTCGTCGGAGGACGGCAAGCGGTTCGCGGCGCGGTACGCGGAGGCCGTGTTCACCGCCCAGCAGACCCTGGCCGACGCGCGGTCCTTCTACGCCGACCTCAAGGCCCGTACGGCCGCGGCCGGGCGCGACCCGGACCATGTGAAGGTGCTGCCGGGCATCGTGCCCGTGGTCGGCTCCACCGAGGCCGAGGCGCGGCGGCTGGAGCAGGTGCTGGACGAGCACATCGTGCCCGAGCACGGGCTGCGCCGGCTGGAGGAGCTGCTGCGCCTCGACCCGGGCACGCTCGCCCTGGACGCCGAGCTGCCCGGCGAACTGCCGTCGGAGGACGAGATCGAGGGCGCCAAGAGCCGCTACACGCTGATCGTGGAGCTGGCCCGGCGCGAGCGGCTCACCGTGCGGCGGCTCATCGCGCGGCTGGGCGGCGGGCGCGGGCACCTGACCTTCGCCGGCACGCCCGAGCAGGTCGCCGACACCATCGGCCGGTGGTTCGCCGAGGGCGCCGCCGACGGCTTCAACATCATGCCCGCCGTGCTGCCGTCCGGCCTGGAGACCTTCGTCGACCAGGTCGTGCCCCTGCTGCGCGCCCGCGGCCTGTTCCGCGCCGAGTACGGCCCCCGGCAGACCCTGCGCGAGCGCTACGGCCTGCCCCGCCCCGCCAACCAGCACGTCACCGGCGTACCCGCCCTCGTCTGACCCTTCCCGACCCGACCCGGCACGACCCCGAAAGGACACCCCTCATGGCCGACCTCGAGATCACCAAGGTCACCGCGAACATCGGCGCCCGCGTCTCCGGCGTCGACATCTCACAGCCGCTGGACGACGCGACCGTCGCCGCGCTGCGGGAGGCGCTGAACACCCACAAGACCCTTCTCTTCGACGACGTGAACCTCGACGACGCGGGTCAGCAGGCGTTCGCCCGGCACTTCGGCGACATCACCGGCGCCCATCCGACGGTGCCCGCCGTGGACGGCGCCCCCAACGTGCTGCCGGTCGACAGCGAGGGCGGCCGCGCCGCCAACAACTGGCACACGGACGTCACCTTCGTCCTCAACCCGCCGCAGGCCAGCACGCTGCGCAGCATCACGATCCCGCCCTACGGCGGCGAGACCCTGATCGCGAACGCGGCCGCCGCCTACCGGGACCTGCCCGAGCCGCTGCGGAGGCTCACCGACACCCTGTGGGCCGAGCACACCAACGACTACGACTACGCCGTCCCGGAGGAGGCGATCGACGAGACGGAGGCGGCCCGGCGCGCCCGGTTCACCTCCATCAAGTACCGCACCGTCCACCCCGTGGTGCGCGTCCACCCGCTGACCGGCGAGCGCGGGCTGTTCATCGGCGGGTTCGCGCAGCGGATCGTGGGACTGTCGAAGGGCGAGTCCCGCAAGGTCCTCGATCTGCTCCAGGCGTACGTGACCCGGCCGGAGAACCTGGTGCGCTGGCGCTGGTCGCCCAACCAGCTGGTGCTGTTCGACAACCGCATCACCCAGCACTACGCCGTCGACAACTACGACGGCCTGCCGCGCCGGCTGCACCGGGTCACGGTCGCCGGTGACATCCCGGTCGGCGTCGACGGCAAGGAGTCCTACGCGATCGAGGGGGACGCCTCGCACTACACGACGGTCGCCGCGTAAACGGACTACCACACTCCGTATGGGGTGTGTCCACATGCTGGGCGCCCTCCTCGCCCGTCCGGGGAGGACGCCCAGACTGGGCGGCGTTTTGTCTTCTCCCCCCACATTGGACGAGCCGCGCCCATGCCCTCCACCACTCCGGTCGAGACGCCCACGGACACCGACGGCGTCTCCCTCTCGCACGGTCTCAAGCAGCGCCACCTGTCGATGATCGCCCTGGGCGGGGTGATCGGCGCCGGTCTGTTCGTCGGCTCCGGCGCGGGCATCGCCGCCGCGGGCCCCTCCATCGTGATCGCCTACGCCCTCTCCGGCCTGCTGGTCATGCTGGTGATGCGGATGCTGGGCGAGATGTCGGCCGCGTATCCCTCCTCCGGGTCCTTCTCCTCGCACGCCGAGCGGGCCATCGGCCCGTGGGCCGGGTTCACCGCGGGCTGGGCGTTCTGGGTGCTGCTGTGCACCGCGGTCGGCCTGGAGGGCATCGGCGCCGCGCAGATCGTCCACGGGTGGCTGCCGGGCACGCCCGAGTGGGCGTGGGTGGCGCTGTTCATGGTGGTGTTCTGCGGGACCAACCTCGCCGCGGTGAAGAACTTCGGCGAGTTCGAGTTCTGGTTCGCCGCGCTGAAGGTCGGCGCGATCTCCCTGTTCCTGGTGCTCGGCGTGCTGGCGCTGGCCGGTGTGCTGCCCGGCACCGACTCGCCGGGCGGCTCGAACCTCACCGAGCTGCTGCCCAACGGCGGCGAGGGGCTGGTCATCGGCCTGCTCGCCTCGGTGTTCGCGTACGGCGGCCTGGAGACGGTGACCATCGCGGCGGCGGAGTCGCGGGACCCGGTCCGCGGCGTGGCCCGCGCGGTGCGCACCGCGATGTGGCGGATCGCCCTCTTCTACGTCGGCTCGATGGCGGTCGTCGTCGCGCTCGTCCCGTGGGACTCCCCGCAGGTGGTGGAGGACGGCCCCTACGTCGCCGCCCTGGACCGGCTGGGCATCCCGGGCGCCGGCCAGCTGATGAACGTCGTCGTGCTGGTGGCGCTGCTGTCGGCGATGAACGCCAACATCTACGGCGCCTCCCGCATCGGCTACTCGCTGGTGGAGCGCGGCCAGGGCCCGGCGTGGCTGGGCCGGGTGTCGGGCGGGGTGCCGCGCGTCGCCGTGCTGGTGTCGTCCGTGTTCGGCTTCCTGTGCGTGCTGCTCAGCTACTGGCGGCCGGACGACGTCTTCGCCTGGCTGCTGAACATGATCGGCGCGGTGATCCTGGTCGTCTGGATCTTCATCGCCGTCTCCCAGCTGCGGCTGCGCCGCCGCCTGGAGCGCGAGACGCCGGAGCGGCTGGCCGTCCGGATGTGGGCGTTCCCCTGGCTGACCTGGGTGGCCCTGGCCGGCATGGTCACGGTCTTCGTCCTCATGGCGAGGGAACCGGACACGCGGGTGCAGCTGTACTCCACGGGCGCGATGACGCTGGCGCTGGCGGCGGTCGGCTACGCCTGGCAGCGCACCCGCGCCCGCGCCGGCCGCTGAGCCGGCCGCACCTGCACCGACGGCCCCCCGCGTCAGCACGCGGGGGGCCGTCGCGCGTGTGCGGGGCGCACCGTTCACCCGGCAGGCGGAAAAGAGGGAAGCCCCGCGGGGTCAGGACTCGCGGGGGCTTCCGGTGTGCGTCATTCCGGGTCATCGTTGCGCAATGGCGACACAGCGGACGAAGAAGGACTACTGCTGGACCTGTGGCAGCGACCAGCAGCACCGACAGCTGACCAGGAAGGAGGAGGACTGGCTCAAGGAACGGCTCGGTCGCAGCGGGGTCGGGGAGTTCTGGCTCTGCGTGAACGTCCTGGACCCCGACACCGGCAAGCAGTGCCGCAACCTGCGCACGGGCTTCAACAAGAAGCCGTTCGCCGAGCCGATCAAGGCGCCGGTGCTGGACTGACGTCCGTCACAGGTTGCTGAAGTCCGGGCCCTTCGTGCGGGTGCGCTTGATCTCGTAGAAGCCCGGGACGGAGGCCACCGCGAGGGTGCCGTCCCAGAGGCGGACGGCCTCCTCGCCCTGCGGGGCGGGGGTGACGACCGGGCCGAAGAAGGCGATCTCCTCGCCGTCGGGGCCGGGGACCGCGATCACCGGGGTGCCGACCTCCTGGCCCACCTTGTCGATGCCCTCCTTGTGGGAGGCGCGCAGCTGCGGCTCGTACGGGGTGGCGTCCCAGTGCTCCATGAGGGAGTCGGGCAGCCCGACGTCCTTCAGCGCCGCCGCGACCGTCTCCTTGCCCGGGCCCTCGCCCTTGTTGTGGATGCGGGTGCCGAGCGCGGTGTAGAGGTCGCCGAGCACCTCGGGCCCGTGCTCCTCCCGCGCCGCGATGACCACGCGGACCGGGCCCCAGGCCTTCACCTCGAGCATCTCGCGGTACTCCGCGGGCAGCTCGTCCAGCTTGTCCTCGTTGAGGACGGCGAGGCTCATCAGGTGCCAGCGCACGTCCAGATCCCGCTGCTTCTGCACCTCCAGCACCCACCGGGAGGTCATCCAGGCCCAGGGGCACAGCGGGTCGAACCAGAAGTCGACGGGCGTGGCGGGAGACTTGTCCGACATGTCGCTCCTCGTGAAGGCAGTGTTCCACCGGGGCAACGCCGGAAGCGGTCCCGGCCATTCCCGGCTGACCCGCGTCAGGGGCGCATGGCAGGATCGGTGCTGTCCATCCCTGTCGACGACGCTGAGGAGTCCGCCCGTGCCCGGTGAGAACCTGACCCGTGACGAGGCCCGGGAGCGGGCAGCGCTGCTGTCCGTCGACGGGTACGAGGTGTCCCTGGACCTGCGGTCCGCGACCGGTGAGCACGACGGCGACGGCCCGCGCACCTTCCGGTCGGTCACCACCGTGCGGTTCCGCTGCGCCGAGCCCGGGGCGAGCAGCTTCGCGGACCTGATCGCGCCGAGCGTGACGGCGGTGTCCCTGAACGGCCGGGACCTCGACCCGGGCCAGGTCTTCGACGGCAGCCGCATCCTCCTGGAGGACCTGGCCGCCGAGAACGAGCTCGTGGTGGACGCACAGTGCGCGTACTCCCGCACCGGCGAGGGCATGCACCGCTTCGTCGACCCCGAGGACGGCGAGGTGTACCTCTACACCCAGTACGAGCCGGCCGACTCGCGCCGTGTCTTCGCCAACTTCGAGCAGCCCGACCTCAAGGCGCCTTACCGCTTCGAGGTGCGGGCGCCCGAGGGGTGGACGGTGTGGAGCAACGGCGTGGGCGAACTGGCCGACGGCGTCTGGCGGTTCGCGGAGACCAAGCCGATCTCGACCTACATCACGTGTGTCGTCGCGGGTCCCTACCACTACGTGACCGACTCCTACGAGCGGACGTTCGAGGACGGCACCCGGCTGGAGATCCCGCTCGGCGCGATGTGCCGCAAGGGCCTCGCCCCGCACTTCGACGCCGACGACGTCTTCCTGGTCACCAAGCAGGGCCTGGACTTCTTCCACGACCACTTCGACCACCCGTACCCGTTCGGGAAGTACGACCAGGCGTTCGTGCCCGAGTACAACCTGGGCGCGATGGAGAACCCGGGGATGGTGACCTTCCGCGAGGAGTTCATCTTCCGGGGCAAGGTCACGCGGGCGTCGTACGAGGGCCGCGCCAACGTCGTCCTGCACGAGATGGCGCACATGTGGTTCGGCGACCTGGTCACCATGGAGTGGTGGGACGACCTGTGGCTGAAGGAGTCCTTCGCGGACTTCATGGGCGCGTTCGCGCTGGTCGGCGCGACCCGCTTCACCGACGGCTGGATCACCTTCGCCAACCGCCGCAAGGCGTGGGCGTACCGCGCGGACCAGCTGCCCTCCACGCACCCGATCACCGCGGACATCCGCGACCTCCAGGACGCCAAGCTCAACTTCGACGGCATCACCTACGCCAAGGGCGCCTCGGTGCTCAAGCAGCTGGTGGCGTACGTCGGCCAGGACGCGTTCCTGGAGGGCGCCCGGCGCTACTTCAAGCGGCACGCGTACGGCAACACGCGCCTCGGCGACCTGCTGTCGGTCCTGGAGGAGACCAGCGGGCGGGACATGGCCGCGTGGTCCCGGGCGTGGCTGGAGACGGCCGGGGTCAACTCCCTCACCCCGCAGGTGCTGCTGCGCGAGGACGGCACGGTGGACGAGCTGGCCGTGGTGCAGGAGGCCGCCGAGTCGCACCCCGAACTGCGCCCGCACCGGGTCGCGGTGGGCCTGTACCGGCGTGACGCGTCCGGCGCCCTGAAGCGGTACGCGCAGGCCGAGACGGACGTCGAGGGGCCGCGTACGGTCGTGGCGGAGCTGGCGGGCGCGGACGCGCCGGAGCTGGTGCTGGTCAACGACGAGGACCTGACGTACTGCAAGACGCGCTTCGACGACACCTCGCTGGCCACGCTCCGGGCGGCCCTGGGCGACCTCACCGACCCGCTGGCCCGCGCGCTGTGCTGGTCCGCGCTGTGGAACATGACGCGCGACGCGCTGCTGCCCGCCCGGGACTTCATCGACCTGGTGCTGCGGTTCGCGGGCCGGGAGACCGACATCGGAGTGCTCCAGATGCTGCACGCGTGGGCGGAGTCGGCGGCCGTGCACTACACCGCCCCCGAGCGGCGCAAGGAGGCCGGGGTGCGGCTCGCCGAGGGCGCGGCGGAGCAGCTGCGGGCGGCCGGCGAGGGCAGCGAGCAGCAGCTGGCATGGGCGCGCTTCTTCGCCCGGGTCGCGTGCGCCCCGGGCGACTTCGCGCTGCTGGGCTCGCTGCTGGACGGCACGGAGACGCTGCCCGGTCTGGAGGTGGACCAGGAGCTGCGCTGGGCGTTCCTGGAGCCGCTGGCCGCGCACGGTGCGGCGGACGAGAAGCGGCTGGACGAGGAGCTGGCGCGGGACGACACCGCGTCCGGCCGGCGTCACCACGTCCGCTGTCTGGCGGCCCGCCCCTCGGCGGCGGTCAAGGCGCAGTGCTGGGCGCAGGTCGTGGAGTCGGACGCGCTGTCCAACGCGCTGGTGGAGGCGACGATCGCGGGCTTCGCCCAGGCGTCCCAGCGGGAGTTGCTCGCGCCGTACGCGGAGAAGTACTTCGCGGCGATCGAGCGGGTGTGGACGGAGCGGTCGATCCAGATCGGGATGGACGTGGTGCGCGGGCTGTTCCCGTCGTACGAGGACTCCCAGGGGACCCTGGACGCGACCGACGCGTGGCTTGCCTCGCATGAGGGGGCGGCGCCTGCGTTGCGGCGGCTGGTGCTCGAGGCGCGCGATGATCTCGCTCGCGCGTTGCGGGGGCAGGCGTGTGACGCCGCGGCGGACTGAATCGGGAGCGTGGCTGTCCTGACCCGGCCGGGGCTCTGCCCCGGACCCCGCTCCTCGAACGCCGGAGGGGCTG